>NZ_JAAGNW010000038.1:26721-32723 GCF_010645215.1 Burkholderia multivorans
ATCGGTCGTCGGCCACGAGTACTTCCACAACTGGACCGGCAACCGCGTCACCTGCCGCGACTGGTTCCAACTGAGCCTCAAGGAAGGCCTGACGGTATTCCGCGACCAGGAATTCTCGGCCGACATGGCCGCGGGCGACGGCGACGATCCGGCCGCGCGCGCGGTGAAGCGCATCGAGGACGTGCGCGTGCTGCGCCAGCTGCAGTTCGCCGAGGACGCGGGCCCGATGGCGCACCCGGTGCGCCCCGAGAGCTACGTCGAGATCAACAACTTCTACACGATGACCGTCTACGAGAAGGGCTCGGAAGTCGTGCGGATGTACCAGACGCTGTTCGGCCGCGACGGCTTCCGGCGCGGGATGGACCTCTACTTCGCGCGCCACGACGGCCATGCGGTGACCTGCGACGACTTCCGCCACGCGATGGCCGACGCGAACCAGCGCGACCTCGCGCAGTTCGAGCGCTGGTACAGCCAGGCCGGCACGCCGCGGGTGACGGTCTCGACCGCCTACGACGCCGCCGCGCGCCGCTACACGCTCACCCTCAAGCAAGGCTACGGCGACGCCGCGCCGGCCGCCCGCGACACGCAGAAGGGTCCGCTGCTGATCCCGTTCGCGCTCGGCCTGATCGGCAGCGACGGCCGCGACCTGCCGCTGCGGCTCGACGGCGAGGCCGCCGCGAGCGGCACGACGCGGGTCCTCGAATTCACGCAGGCCGAGCAGACCTTCACCTTCGTCGACGTCGCCGAAGCGCCGCTGCCGTCGCTGCTGCGCAACTTTTCGGCGCCGGTGATCGTCGAGTACGACTACAGCGCCGAGCAGCTCGCGTTCCTGCTCGCACACGACAGCGACCCGTTCAACCGCTGGGAAGCCGGCCAGCGGCTCGCGACGCGCGCGCTGCTCACGCTCGCCGAACGTGCGGCCGCCGGCCAGCCGCTCACGCTCGACGACGGCTTCGTCCCGGCCTTCGAGCGCGTGCTGACCGATGCGTCGCTGTCGCCCGCGTTCCGCGAGCTGGCGCTCACGCTGCCGTCGGAAGCCTACCTGGCCGATCAGATGCGCGAGGCCGACCCGGCCGCCGTGCATCGCGCCCGCCAGTTCGTGCGGCAGGCGCTCGCGAACGGCCTGCGCGCCACCTGGCTGCAGATCCACGCGGATCAGCAAACGCCCGGCGCCTACGCGCCGACGCCTGAGGCGGCCGGCCGCCGCGGGCTCAAGAACCTCGCGCTGTCCTACCTGGCCGAGCTGGAAGACCCGGTCGACGCCACCCGGCTCGCCGGCGCGCAATACGACGCGGCGAACAACATGACCGACCGCACCGGCGCGCTGGGCGCGCTGCTGCTGGCCGCGCCCGTCTCGACCGCGGCGGCCGCCGAGGCCGAACGCGCACTCGCCGATTTCTACCAGCGCTTCGAACACGAGGCGCTCGTGATCGACAAGTGGTTCGCGATGCAGGCGGCGCGGCGCGGCACGCCCGGCCAGCCGACGCTCGACCTCGTGCGCAAGCTGTTCCAGCACCCGGCCTTCAATCTGAAGAACCCGAATCGCGCACGCTCGCTGGTGTTCGGCTTCTGCTCGGCGAATCCGTCGCAGTTCCACGCGGCGGACGGCTCCGGCTACGCGTTCTGGGCCGAGCAGGTGCTGGCGCTCGATGCGATCAATCCGCAGGTCGCCGCCCGCCTCGCGCGCGCGCTCGAACTGTGGCGCCGTTTCACGCCGGCGCTGCGCGAGCAGATGAAGGTCGCGCTCGAGCGCGTGGCCGCCGGCGCGAAATCGCGCGACGTGCGCGAGATCGTCGAGAAGGCGCTCGCCTGAGTCGTTGCGGGCTGCGGCAATAAAAAAACCGGCATCGCCTGCGATGCCGGTTTTTTCTTGGGGGTGCGCCGCGCCGCGTGTCAGACCGTCGCGGCCACGCCCTCGCGCACGCGCCGCGCGGCCGCGACCAGCGCCGTCAGCGCGGCGTCCACTTGCCCCCACTCCCGCGCCCTGAGGCCGCAGTCCGGATTCACCCACAGACGCTCCGCCGGAATCCGTTCGAGCGCGCGCGTGAGCGCGCCCGCGATCTCGTCGACGCCCGGCGCGCGCGGCGCATGGATATCGTAGACGCCGGGGCCGATCTCGTTGGGATACGCGAACCCGTCGAATGCATCGAGCAGGCCCTGCGTCGCGCGGCTCGTCTCGATCGAGATCACGTCCGCATCGAGCGCGGCGAGCGTCGGCAGGATGTCCCCGAACGCGGCGTGGCACATGTGCGTGTGGATCTGGGTCGCGTCGCCCACCCCCGATGATGCGACCCGGAACGCGCGCACCGCCCATTCGAGATACGCCGCGCGCTCGCGCGCCTTGAGCGGCATCCCGTCGCGCAGCGCCGGCTCGTCGATCTGGATCATGCCGATGCCGGCTTTTTCCAGGTCGATCGTCTCCTGCCGCAACGCGAGCGCGATCTGCAATGCGGTCACTGCGCGCGGCAGGTCGTCGCGCACGAACGAACCCTGCAGCATCGTCACCGGCCCCGTCAGCATGCCCTTCACGGGCTTGTCGGTCAGGCTCTGCGCGTACTGCGCCCAGCCCACCGTGATCGGTTCCGGCAGATAGACGTCGCCGTAGATCAGCGGCGGCTTCACGCACTGCGCGCCGTCGTGCTGCACCCAGCCCGCGCGCGTGAGCGCAAAGCCCCACAGCTGCTCGCTGAAATACTCGACCATGTCGCTGCGCTCCGCCTCGCCGTGCACCAGCACGTCGAGGCCGTAGGCGAGCTGCTTGTCGATCGCGACCTTCACCTGGTCGCGCATCGCCTCGAGATAGCCGAGATGATCGAGTGCGCCCGCCGCGAATGCGGCGCGCGCCGTGCGGATCTCGTCGGTCTGCGGAAACGAGCCGACCGTCGTGGTCGGCAACAGCGGCAGCTGAAAGCGCGCGCGCTGCAGCGCCGCGCGCGCCGGATAGGCGGCGCTGCGCTGCGCGTCGGCGTCGGTCAGGTTCTCCACGCGGCGCCGGACCAGCGGATTGTGAATCCGCGCCGAGGTTCGGCGCACCGCCAGCGCAGCAGCAGCCGCGTCGAACTCGGCTGCCGCCGCCTGCCGCCCGTGCACGAGCGCGTCGCGCAGCACCGCGACTTCGCGGGTCTTCTGCACCGCGAACGCGAGCCAGGATTTCAGTTCGTCGTCGAGCCGCGCCTCGCCGCGCAGGTCGACCGGCACGTGCTGCAGCGCGCAGCTCGTCGCGATCCACAGGCGCTCGCCGAGCCGCTCGCGCACCGGCGCGAGCCGCGCCAGCGAACGATCGAGGTCGTGCCGCCAGACGTTGCGGCCGTCGACGATCCCGCACGACAGCACCTTGCCCGCCGGATAGTCGGCCACGAACGCGTCGAGCGACGCGACGGAGCCCGACGTATCGACGCCCGACGTATCGACGCCCGCAAAATCGACATGCAGCCCCGCGACGGGCAGCGACTTCAACAACGCAGCATGCTCGCTCATGTCACCGAAGTACGTGCTCAGCAACAGCCGCGGCGCATGCGGCGCGAGCGCCTGATAAACAGCCGGCGCCGCATCGCGCCACGCCGCGGGCAGGTCGACCGCGAACAACGGCTCATCGATCTGCACCCACTCGACCCCGTCCGCCTTCAGGCGCGCAAGCAGCGCCTGGTAAGCCGGCAGCAGGCGCGGCAGCAGCGCCAGGCGGTCGGCCAGCCCCTCGCCCTCACGGCCGAGCCAGAGCAGCGTCAGCGGGCCGATCAGCGCCACCTTCGCCCGGTGACCGAGCGCGCGCGCCTCGCTCAGTTCGTCGAACAGCCAGTCCACGCCCGCGCCGAATTGCATCTGCGGGCCGTACTCGGGCACCCGGTAACGCGTGTTCGTATCGAACCAGGCGGCCGAGGCCATCGCGGGCTGCGCGGCATCACCGCGCGCCGCCGCGAAATAATCGGCGAGCGTCAGCGCGCGCGGATCGAAACCGAAGCGCGCCGGCAGGCCGCCGAGGTGCGCGAGCGTCGTCAGCACGGGGTCGTACCACGCGAAATCGCCGACCGTCACCCAGTCCAGCCCGGCGTCGCGCTGCACGCGCCAGTGCGCGGCGCGCAATGCACGCCCCGTCTCCCGCAACGCCAGTTCCGCGTCCGCGGACTGCCCCGCCTGCCAGTAGCGCTCGAGCGCGTCCGGCAGTTCCCGCTGCGCGCCAATGCGCGGAAAGCCCAATACGTGCGCCGTGCTCATCGGATCCTCCTGTTTCGAACCGACGATCAGTATCGGATTTGCCTTATCATTACTCAAACGAAAGTTTTTTCAGATCAAAATGAATATTTTTCAACATCAAAGCCGCGCACGATGATCCGCTCCCCGCTCGAACTTCGCCACCTGCAGACCCTGGCGGCGCTGCGCGACACCGGCAGCCTGTCGCGCGCCGCGCAATGCCTGTGCGTGACGCAATCGGCGCTGTCGCACCAGTTGAAGGCGCTGGAAGCCCATTTCGGGCTGCCGCTGTTCATCCGCAAGTCCGCACCGCTGACCTTCACGCCGGCCGGCAAACGGCTGCTCGCGCTCGCCGAGGCCGTGGTGCCGGCGATCGAGGAGGCCGAGCGCGACGTCGCGCGGCTCGCGCAAGGCACGGGCGGCACGCTGCGGATCGCGGTCGAGTGCCACACCTGCTTCGACTGGCTGATGCCCGCGATGGATGCGTTCCGCCAGCGCTGGCCCGAGGTGGAACTCGACATCGTGTCGGGCTTCCACGCCGACCCGATCGGCCTGCTGCATCAGGATCGCGCCGATCTCGCGATCGTCGCCGAAGCCGACGCGAGCGAGGCCGTGGTCTACCATCCGCTGTTCCGCTTCCAGATCGTCGGCCTGATCGCCAACGATCACGCGCGCGCGTGCCGCGATGCGCTGGAGGCCGACGATTTCCGCGCGGAGACGCTGATCACCTATCCGGTGCCCGACGACATGCTCGACATCATGCGTCAGGTGCTCAAGCCGGCCGGCATCGAGCCCAGGCGGCGCACCTCGGAGCTGACGGTCGCGATCCTGCAACTGGTCGCCAGCCGCCGCGGGGTCGCGGCGCTGCCGTTGTGGGCGGTGGCGACCTACCTCGACAAGCATTACGTGAGCGCGCGCCCCGTGCACCGCGCGGACGGCAGCCATCTGTCGGGCGAGCTTTACGCGGCGACCCTGCCTGCGTTCGCGAGCCGTCCGTATGCCGCCGACTTCGTCGCGACGATGCGCGAGACCAGCGTGATCGCGCTGCCGGAAATCGAGCTGCTGTGAGCGTGCGAGGCCGCCCAGCACGCGAAAAACCGTGTGGCGGCGGGTGCGGCGGGTAAAATCGGGGCTGTTTACGCATTCTTCGCCTCCTGGAGCCTCGCAATGTCCATTACCCGACGCACCACGCTGTCCAAGTTCCTGATCGAACAGCAGCGTGCGACCAACAACCTCCCCGCCGACCTGCGCCTGTTGATCGAAGTGGTCGCGCGCGCCTGCAAGGCGATCAGCTACAACGTGTCGAAGGGCGCGCTCGGCGACGCGCTCGGCACGGCCGGCAGCGAGAACGTCCAGGGCGAAGTGCAGAAGAAGCTCGACATCCTGTCGAACGAAATCCTGCTCGACGCCAACGAATGGGGCGGCGGCCTCGCCGCGATGGCGTCGGAGGAAATGGAAACCTTCTTCCCGATCCCGGCCAACTACCCGCGCGGCGAATACCTGCTGGTGTTCGATCCGCTCGACGGCTCGTCGAACATCGACGTCAACGTCTCGATCGGCACGATCTTCTCGGTGCTGCGCTGCCCGGACGGCAAGCAGGCGACCGAGGAGTCGTTCCTGCAGGCAGGCACGCGCCAGGTCGCGGCGGGCTACGCCGTGTACGGTCCGCAAACGGTGTTCGTGCTGACCACCGGCAACGGCGTCGACTGCTTCACGCTCGATCGCGAAGTCGGCTCGTGGGTGCTCACCCAGAGCAACATGCAGATCCCCGCCGACACGCGCGAATACGCGATCAACGCATCGAACGCGCGTCA
>NZ_JAAGNW010000038.1:32733-38952 GCF_010645215.1 Burkholderia multivorans
CGCTACGTCGATGAAGTGAACGCAGGCGCGGAAGGCCCGCGCGGCGAGAACTTCAACATGCGCTGGATCGCCTCGATGGTCGCCGACGTGCATCGGATCCTGAATCGCGGCGGCATCTTCATGTATCCCGCCGACAAGCGCACGCCCGATCGTCCGGGCAAGCTGCGGCTGATGTACGAGGCGAACCCGATGTCGTTCATCGTTGAACAGGCGGGCGGCGCGGCCAGCACCGGCGCCGAGCGGATCCTCGACGTGCAGCCGACCGGCCTGCACCAGCGCGTGCCGGTGATCCTCGGTTCGAAGAACGAAGTCGAGCGGGTCGTCCGCTATCACGACGAAGCACGCTGACGGGCCCACCACGATGCGCGGGAAATCTCGCATCGTGGTACGCCGGACCGCCCGGGCGGTCGACAGTGCACCTGTCGGCCGCCTGTTTTTTCGGGGTGGGTGCGCTTCTCCGGCCTGCACGCGATACGCGCCTGGACGCAGAATCCCGCGGGATCAATGAGTTAGCGGGAGACGCCCGACGGGCATAAAAAATTTCGCAAAACCTATTGCCAAGCCCTTGGATATCACCCTATAATTTCATTTCTCTGTTGCCGGAGTAGCTCAGTCGGTAGAGCAGCGCATTCGTAATGCGAAGGTCGGTGGTTCGATTCCTCTCTCCGGCACCAACAGAATCCAAAAGGGGTACAACGTTCGCGTTGTACCCCTTTTCCATTTGGGCGATCGCCCGACGCATCCAGTCCGACCAACGCCCGCGCCAAAGAAAAAGACCGCCGTGCGGCCTTCTTCGCATCCGAGGTGTCGACTATCCGCCGGAACGCCCCGCCCCGCTCACCGATGCGCGGCTCTCGGTATGGCGAAACGCGCTCTGCGCGATGAGACAGGTACAGACGCATCACGCGCGACTTGCCGCCAACGATTTGCGCGATCGACAGAACCTCGCGGGTCGAGTCCCTGCTTCCGCCGCAGTTCGCTCGACCGTCGCCCACGGTTTCCTGCGACCTTGATAATGGAGCATTGATCCGCCTCTCGGTCAGGCCGCCCGGCGGCGACTGCGGCAGCGAACCGCCCTCCGACGCGGCAACGCCGGCACACCACGTCGTCGCTCATGATGTCCATGAGGCCCCTGCCCGCGCGCTCACCTCTCCGGCCATACGGGCTGCAGTAACCGACGTGCCGTTGCGACGCGCCGTTGATGCCCCCTCCCTGCGCGGCCCCACGAATCACCGGCCCGCCGTTACGCCGACCAACCGCGACGGATCGATAATATTTACGTGCATAAAAGTAAAAATTACATCGCCTGAATTCGAATTGGCTCACATCAAAAACACCAATACCGCACTCATCCGCAAAATAATTAATAAACAAGAATGAATCACCGGCCGATGTCCAACTCTCCCCTCGATCGAGTGCCGGAGAGTGCTTGAATTGCCCGCAATGCATGCGAACGCCATCATCCAACGGAACACACCACCCATCCCGAACGCCCTACCCACAAGGCTGCATGCCCCTTCACCACCGCCCCCGCCCCTCCTGCGGGAACAGCATACCGCCCCAACTACAGCGCCGGTCCCAAAAAGCAACAAATCGTAATTGCGATTGTTTTTAGAAAAAATTTGCTTAGGAGTATAAATAATTCAGATTTACAAACTTACATCGCTATAATCCCAACTTCTGAAATTCACGGAATTACGATGTCTCGCCTCTCCTCCCTCCCGTCCATCCCACGCCTCGTGGATTCCGCCGCCGATGCGCGCCATGCCCGCCGCCGATTCCTGGCGGGGCTGCTGGCCGGTGCCGGCTCGCTGACTCTCGCAGGATGCGGCGGCGGCGATGGCGGCGGCAGTCCGGGCAACACCGGCACGTCTGGAGGCACCAGCGGCGGCACCAGCAACGGCGGCACGACGAGCGGCGGCTCGACATCCGGCGGCGGCGGCACATCGACGCCCACGGAATCGGCCTCCGGCACGACCACCCCGCCCGTCGCGACCTTGACCGACGGCGGCGGACAAAGCTGGCGAATCGCGAATGGCCGGGTCCTGAACAACGAGGTCGACACACGCTTCCCATCCACCGCGACGCTGCTGCTCTATTGGAACCACACGGTCTATGCCGAGAACGCGGGCGCGCAATGGTGGGTCTATCAGTCGGGCAGCTGGGCCGCCGCGACCGATCCGCGCGCGACCGCGCCCGTGCCGGCCGCACAGAAGCTGTTCTACGGCATGAACGGCCACATGGGGTGGGCCGAGACGATCTATGCCAGCATGCCGGCCGCGCTGCAATTGCAGATGCTGCAGGACCTCGGCGTCACCTGCTATCGCGCGGACGTCGCCAGCGCCGACATGGCGCGCACGCTCGCCGCTGCGCTGCGCGGGCCGTTCGCGAACAGCGGCGTCACGATCCTGCCGTGCCTGAATCCCACCGCGGCGCTGCAACAGACGATGTCCGAGACGGACGCCTATGCGGTCGGCCGCCAGCTCGCCGTCTCGGTCGCCAGCGCGCTGAAGGGGCTCGTCACGCACATCGAGTGCGGCCACGAACTCGATGCCTACGGCCTCGTCACGGGCCTCGGGCCGTCACCCGCCGACTACAACCCCGCCTACTGGCCGGCGTTTCGCGGCGCGATCCGCGGCATGCTCGACGGCGTACGCTCGGTCGACCCGACGATCCGCTGCGGCGTCGACGTCGGCGTGCCGCTCGCGTATGGCGCCCTGCAGATGCTGTGGAACGGCATCCAGCCCGACGGCTCCGCGAGCGGGCGCAGCGGCGCGACGCCGGTGCGCTGGGACGTGACGATGTACCACTGGTACAAGTCGTCCGGCGACATCGAACACGCGGGGCCGACCGGTTCGCTCAACGTGCTGCGCATCCTCGCCGATTCGTTCGGTGTCCCGATTTGGCTGACCGAATGGGGCTTCAATGCCGATCAGGATACGCCCGCCCAACAAGCCGCTTACGTGACGCGCGCATTGACCCAATATTACGGAGTCCGCACGCAGTACAACCTGGAGTCGGTCATGCTCTATCAATTGATCGATCTTCCCAACAATCTGTTCGGCCTCGTCGACACGGATGGCGCAACGAAAAAAACGGCCTACGCGGCATTCAAGAATTTCACCGCCGCGCATCCCGCCTGACCTCGCCTCGACCGTTTGCGCGCCGCCGGACTTACCCTGCCGGCGCGCACAATTGATTCGTCATCCGAGCCATCTTCTTACATTTTCATTTCACGCGGATGCGAATTTCACGTACAAAAAACGGTTGGAAAATCGACCCAAGGATGCATAACATTACTTAACGATCCTGACCCGTCTATTGCGCCGCTTCTTGCAGTACATTGCGTGGGCGACGCTCCGGATCGGTGCGCCCGTTGTGTCGAATACCGATCGACCACCAGCGTCGGTTCATTTGAAGAACTTCACAAGGAGAAGACCACCATGGCTCATGGCTTGATTATGTGGCTCATCATCGGCGCGATCGCCGGCTGGCTCGCCGGGCTGCTCGTCAAGGGCGGCGGATTCGGCTTGCTGGTCGACATCATCGTCGGCATCGTCGGTGCCATCATCGGCGGCTGGCTGGCCGGCCTGCTCGGCATCAGCATCGGCAGCGGCTTCATCGGCTCGATCATCGTCGCGGTGATCGGGGCTGTGATCCTGCTGTTCGTGATCCGTCTATTCAAGCGGGCCGCCTGACGGTCTTGCGCCCGGCGGCCGCCCGGCCGCCGGGTCTGTTCCCCCTCCATCGGCCCACGCCGGCCAGCAGGTCTTTCCCTCTGTTTCCGTATCGATGCCCCCGGAAGCGCACACGCGCCCAATGTGCACTGCAACGGACCGAGCCGGACAGTTCCGACCAGCGGCTCACTCGCTTCATCTACGACGCGCTTCGGCTCAGCAACGGCCGCGCACTACGTCGAGACCATAGGTGCAGCAGCACGACACCCCGACTACGACACGGACTTGCGCTCACGCGCGAGAGTGTCGGGATGCGCTCACGCACGATCGATTAGACTGCCCCAACGCTTCGTCCGGATCCGCACGATGGACAACCGGCGAGCGCGCGGCTGTATCGTCCCCCGCGCGCGCCCTTGCCGGCGCCCGCGCTCGGCGCACGCTCCGCGCATCGGCACGCGAAAGTCCCCGTGAGATCAGGCCAAGCGGGGGCGGCAGACGCCCCGATGCGATTTGTGTGAACCAGCGCGCGTACAAAACTCAATCTCCCGGTCACACTGCGGCCGAGTGCGAGATGCGTGCGGAAGCCGGAACGGCGAAACGAATGCGAACCCGACGCCACCGCCCGGCTGCGACGCCGGGTCGCAGCCGCCGCACGGTAGGTCGGCTCAGCGCCGGTGCGCTCACGGGCGCACCGCCGACAACGGGTGAAACGCGCGAAATCGCGGGACCAGACCTCCATCGCACGCCTCCCGCCACCGAGCGCCCGCAACACGATGCGCGGGATGGCGCGTGATTCCGGAACCCTGCCCCGCTCCGCCCGTAGCATGCCGCGCCGCAGCATGTGAGGTTTTCGCAACAAAGCGGCGTCGAAACAATTCGACACTGGCGTCAGGCAAAGGCTGCGGCCGATAATCGATTTACCGCAAGGAGAATGATCATGGACGAAAAGCCAACGCGCATGCCGCCTCCCGAGAAAGTGATGAGCCCGGATCCGGAACCCGTGGCCGTCGAATTTCTCGCCGAACTGCCGGACCACGTTCGGGCCTTCTTCGACGAGCAGCACAAGCTGTACTCGCCGAAGTGACCGTTCGTTCGGATACGGCGCATTCCGGCCTGTGAACCGTCGCGCGAGCGCGAACGATTCCGTGCGGACTTCCGCCCTCCCGTCTCGGCAAGCCGTATGCCACCCGGGCCGCACCGGCCAGCCGGGTGCGTTCGGCCGCGCCCGCTGATCTCCCGCCGCGCCGCAGCGCGGCATCTTCGCTTATCCTTCGGTTTTTAATCTCCCGGCCTCGCGCCGCACCGCCTGTCACCCGATGAAACCAACGATTCTCGCGCGCCTCACGGCCGCGTCGCTGGGCCTCGCCATGCTGGCCGCCCCGCACTTCGCACGCGCCGACGGCGACGACACCGCGCTCACCAACCTCGTCGCGCTCGCGTCGCAGCGTCTCGCGCTGGCCGAGCCGGTGGCCCGCTGGAAGTGGGCACATCACAAGCCGATCACGGATCCGCGACGCGAGGCGGAACTGCTGGCCAGCGTCGAGCGACGCGCAGCGGCAAGCGGCATCGAGCCGGCCTATGCGCGCGCGTTCTTCGAGGATCAGATCGCCGCGAGCAAGATCGTGCAGGACGCCTTGTTCACGCAATGGCGCGCCACCCGCGCGCCGGATGGTCCGGCGCCCGATCTCGCGACCCAGACGCGCCCGCAACTCGATCGCCTCACGCAAGCGCTGCTCGCCGGCCTCACGCGCGCCGCGCCGCTGCGCGACGCGCCCGATTGCCCGTCGCGGCTCGCGCGCAGCATCGCGAACTGGAAAACGCTGACCCGCTACGATTCCGGGCAGTCCGTCGCGCTGGACACCGCGCTGTCGCATGTCTGCAGCGCGGGCGGCGCGAGCCGCGTCGGCTGAAACCGCCTTACGCGGCGGCGGGCGCGAGCGGCACCAGTAGCAGGCCGCGCGCCAGATGGGCCTGAAGGAGCCGCTGGACCGCCGGCACGAAGGCGCCGTCGGCGCCGGCCGCCGCCATCGCGGCGGCTTCCGCGATCGATTGCACCGCGCCCAGGTAGCGCCAGCGATCGATCACGTGGAATCCGCTCACCGCACCCTGCTCCTCGAACACGACCGGGCCGGCGAATGGCCAGGGCAGTTCGCCGGCCCGTCCACGCGCCTTCGCCTCGGTCGGCTTGCGGTTGAATTGAGGCGTCAATTCGGCAATCCAGGCCGCCTCGGCCAGCATCGCCCCCAATTCGCCGGGCGTTTCGCGCCAGGCGACCCGGCGCACCTGCGCGGCGAGGCGCAGCTCCTTCGCCGAGCGCCGCTCCCCCGTCAACAACGACCGCAACCGCTGCCGGACCCGCACGCTGCGCGCGACATAGAGCGGCGCGTCGTCCTCGCCGAACAGCGCATAGGCGCCGTGTCCGGCCGGCGCGGATTCGAGCAGTTCCTCGGTCACGCTTCCCGCCAGCCGGTAATGGCGCGTCGTGCGCGCGATCTGCTCGCGCAACCGCTCGACCGGCACCTGATCGTGCAGACATCGCCAG
>NZ_JAAGNW010000380.1 GCF_010645215.1 Burkholderia multivorans
TCAGAAAGCGATGGCGGTCAATATGCAGGCACGGATCACCGATAACCTGAAGGCGTCGATCAACGGCGGCTTCAGCGGCGGCCAGAAGGTGATCGGGGCCGGCATGTTGTATCAGTGGAAGTAATGCCAGCCGCCCGGCCGGCGCGCTCCGTTGGCGCGCGCCGGCCGGCGTTTCAAGCTACGCGTCGTCGAAACTCTCACTGGATGCAGTCAACCTACAGAACCAGACAACAGCGCCGGATACACCGAAGCACGTGCAGCACGCCGGCGCCCAGCGTTGTCACTACTTGCAGCACTGCCGCTGACTCGCCTTGGCACGCTCCTGCAACTTTCGGGGTGAACTTGATTCACCTTCGGGCATTTGGAAGCGCAGGGGAGGGCCTCCAATCAACGCGTGGCAATCGTTCACAGTCGCCCTGAATTCGCTCTATTACTATGCAAAAGTACTTTGTGCCATGTTTCGGATGCAACGCAGAGGGTTGGCGTCAGACGTGGGAGTAGCGTATCGCGGCACGGTTGGACGGGAGCTTGAGCGAATAGTGAGACTATTTTGTCAAACACCGGAAAACGAGGCATAGGGACAGCGGAGTCGACCATAGCCAAGGCTGCCGCACTCGGCTGCCCGCGTGCCCTGGCCAGCGATGCGGCGCGCGGATTGGCCGAGAGGGAATTTTTCTTTGTTTTTCAGCCGAAACTGCGACTTCAGCCAGGACTGCTGTCCGGCTTCGAGTCGCTCATACGCTGGCGCCATCCGAAGTACGGCGTCCTGATGCCGTCGGCATTCATCGAACTCGTTGAAAACTCGCCGCTGACGCGGCGTTTCACGGAGTTCGCCATCACGGAATCGACGAGGGTACTCGCCAGTTGGGCTGCCCGCGGTTACGGCTGCCTATCGTTATCCATCAATTTGCCCGCTCAGGAAATCATGCGGCCCGGGATGGCCAACGAGTTGGCCGTGATTCTCGCTTCTCGCGCGGTGCGGGCCGAACGGCTTCAGATCGAAATCACGGAATCGAATGATCCCGGCCCGATCGACATGTTTGCGTCTGCCGTGACCTCGATCCGAAACACGGGGGTGAGCGTCGCAATCGACGACTTCGGCGCAGGATGCTGGTCGCTCATCGCGCTGCATCGGCTTTCGGTCGACACGATCAAACTGGATCGATCCTTCATTCGCGATATTCACGAGAATTCGGAATCAAGAGCCGTGGTCGAGGCGCTTATTTCGCTTGGGCGCCGTTTAGGCAAGCGCGTCGTCGTCGAAGGGATCGAAACGGAAGCGCAGTTCGCGTGGCTGAAAACAATGACGCCCATTGATTGCCAGGGGTATTACGTCTCCGAACCCGTTCAGGAAACGGAAATAAGCGGGCTGGTGGCGAAGCATGGCGTGCTGATTTGAGCCGACGCGACAATCATGTAAACATCTCGATGTAGTCCATCATCACGTCCGACGCGATCCCGGCTTCCTGCTCGTCCCCGTCGACAATGGCTCGCGCAACCCGTGCGTGATACTGGCTTGCCAGCGGCAGATCGTTCAAATACTTGTGATGCATGTAGTAGAAGCGCCGCGAGAGTGCATGCAGCGGGGCGATGGCCTCGGACGCAAACCGATTCCGCGCCAGTTCGGCCATCAGTTGATTGGCCTTGTACACGCTTCTCAGGTAGGCGACGACATCCTGTGATTGGCCGGATGCCTCGAGTTGCTCAACCGTCTCGCGCATCCGCTCGCGCTCCTCAGGCAAGGCGCGCCGCGCTGCGCGCTGCGCGATGAGGCGTTCAAGCTCGCGACGTGTTTCGAGCACCAGCAACTGATCGTGGATGCTGGGAACCGTAATCATGATGCCGTGGCGCGGCACGATCTGCAGGAGATGCGACGCAGCCAATCGCTGCGCGGCCTCGCGAACCGGCGTTCGACCGGTATTCAGCTTGTCCGCGAGCGATACCTCCGACCAAACGCTGCCGGGCGCCAACTCCAGCGTCACGATCAGTTCCTCCAGCTTCTGGTGTGCCTGATCCGCCAGGGAAGCACTTATCTGTCCGTTCATGTCCGATGCCAATTCAGAGGAATATTACTGACATGTTAGCGCGGTCCTTCGTCGTTTCCAACCCCCATCTTTGAGGACTCCAGTCCTAATACGGGTTTACGGACTTGATACGGACTTGACCTGCTGCTCGATCATCAGTATTCTAGTGATATGTCAGTGACATCCGAATGATATGTTCTTCCTGGGTGTGACAGGACACAAAGCGACATCGCGTGGATCAGGGTAAGCGAGTTGGCCTGAACCGTTGATCGCTCCTCAGGAGCGCGCGGATATCGGGGCCGGATTTTTGAGGTAACAGACCCTCGCTGCGTCCATCCGGTTGCTAGGCGACCGGACAGGGTTTCCCGGGACATGCGCCACGTATATCGGAATTGGCGTCACCGACGCCTAGTCATTTTTATACAAAAACAATTGAATTATTTAGGGTAGGGTGGTTTTCCATTCGCGGGAAATCACGGCATGCGCATGTTTTGCGTAAAAATGATTTTCAATTAACCAGAGATCATTCAGCAGAATGAATTTTGGAGAGTGCGATGAGCATCTTGCTAGTGGAAGACGATCTGAACCAAGCAGCCGCTATTGAAAAAGCGCTGCGCACATCCGATCGGGAAATTTCGAGAGTTAAGGATAATACGCGGGCTGTCCAGTTCCTTCGGGAAAATGTGGTGGATCTTGTCGTGCTGGATTGGCGGATTCCGGATACCAGCGGGCTGGATCTGCTGCATTGGATTCGTGCGAATCTCGGCGACGAGCCCACGGTTTTGTTTTTGACTGCCAGAACCCTCGAGATAGACGTGGTTGCGGCGCTGAATGCAGGGGCGGACGAGTACATCTCCAAGCCGTTCCGGGAGATCGAGCTGGCCGCACGGATCAACGCGCTGTTGCGTCGGAACAGCCGCAACAAGAAAAACTCCGATCGAATCGAGGTGGGCGGTTATGTTTTGGATCCGTCGGCGCGGACCTTGACCTTTCGCGGGGAGATTGTTGAATTGACGACTAAAGAATTCTCTCTTGCAAATTGCCTGTTCAATAATCTTGGCAATGTCGTTTCCCGGGATCTTTTGTCGACGCTGGCATGGGGCAGAACGCTTGACGGTACGTCGCGAAGCCTTGATACGCATATTTACCGGCTGCGACAAAAGTTGGCGATTCGCCCCGAAAACGGCCTTCAATTGGGCGCCGTATACAGGGGTCCCCTTGATTTCACTGCAATTTACCGGGGTAGCCTGATCTAGGCACGGCAAGGTTTGGCGGTTCGCCCCTAAAATAATATTCAATCAAATCAGACACTTCCTGACTGGTCTTTCCGTTGTTC
>NZ_JAAGNW010000381.1 GCF_010645215.1 Burkholderia multivorans
AGCATGTGATGCTCGGCAACACGGTGGACGGCGTGTTCACCACGGTCGAGGACGTCGCGCAGACGGTGCTGTTCCTGTCCGCGTTCCCGAGCGCCGCACTGACCGGCCAGTCGTTCATCGTCAGCCACGGGTGGTTCATGCAGTGACGCCGGCGCCGCGAGCGTACGACGCGGCCTTGGCCGCCGTCGCGGCCCGAAATAAAAAACGCGCTCCGTGGAGCGCGTTTTTCTTGGGCCGACCCGCGAGTGCGAACTTACTTCAGCACGGTGGCCACGGCGTTTGCGACGACGTCGAGGTTGCGGGTATTGAGCGCGGCGACGCAGATGCGGCCGGTGCCGACCGCGTAGATGCCGAACTCTTCGCGCAGGCGGTCGACCTGGGCGGACGTGAGGCCCGAGTACGAGAACATCCCGCGCTGCGCATTGATGAAGCTGAAATCACGGTCGACGCCGCTCGCCTTCAGGCGTTCGACGAGGCCGTTGCGCATCGCGCGGATGCGATCGCGCATCTCGCCCAGCTCCTGCACCCATGCCGCGTGCAGTTCCGGCGATGCGAGCACGGCTGCGACGATCGCGCCGCCATGGGTCGGCGGGTTCGAGTAGTTGGTGCGGATCACGCGCTTGAGCTGCGACAGCACGCGGGTGGCTTCGTCCTTGCTCGACGTGATGATCGACAGCGCGCCCACGCGCTCGCCATACAGCGAGAACGACTTCGAGAACGACGACGACACGAACACGTTCAGTTCCGCCGCGGCGAACAGGCGCACGGCTGCTGCGTCCGCCTCGCTGCTTTCGCCGAAGCCCTGGTAGGCGATGTCGAGGAACGGCACCAGATTGCGCGCCTTGACGGTCGCGACGATCTGCGCCCATTGCGCGTCGGTCAGGTCGACGCCGGTCGGGTTGTGGCAGCACGCATGCAGCACGACGATCGTGCCCGGCGCATAGCTTTCGAGCGCGGCCAGCATGCCGTCGAAATTCACGCCGTTGGTCTGCGCGTCATAGTACGGATAGGCGACGACGTCGAAGCCGGCCGTTTCGAACAGCGCGCGGTGGTTTTCCCAGCTCGGATCGCTGATCGCGACCTTCGCGTTCGGGTTCAGCGTGCGCAGGAAGTCCGCACCGATCTTGAGCGCGCCCGTGCCGCCCAGCGCCTGGGCGGTGACGACCCGGCCCGCCGCGATCAGCGGCGAATCGTTGCCGAGCAGCAGCTTCTGCACGGCGGCGTCGTAGGCGGCGATCCCGTCGATCGGCAGATAGCCGCGCGGCAGGCCCGCTTCGACCCGCACCTTTTCCGCGTCGCGGACCGCGCGCAGCAGCGGAATCTTGCCGTCTTCGTTCGTGTACACGCCGACGCCCAGGTTGACCTTGGTCGGGCGCGTATCGGCGTTGAAGGCTTCGTTCAGACCCAGGATCGGGTCGCGAGGGGCGAGTTCGACAGCGGAGAAGAGCGACATGATGGTTCGGCAGCGGTTGAGAAAGAGGGTCAGGCCATTGGGCCCGGCGGCTTGCACGAGCGGCGTGGCGCGCGACGGCGGCACGCGGGGCAAAGCGCGACAGCCGTCTATTGTAGCGAATTCGCCGCGTGTTTTCGGCCGATGTCGCAACCGCGCGCCGGGTTTTTGCGCAGGGCGGGCGGCAGGAGGCGACAGCAGCCCGGCCGGCGGCGACGCGCTAGAATAGTCCTTTGCCTCCGCAGCGATCCGCACCCCATGGCTGAACATCATTCCGATACGCAAGAGGCGCTCGACGAATCGAAATTCGTGACGTTCGAGGGCTCCCCGTTCCAGCTTTACCAGCCGTACCTGCCCGCCGGCGACCAGCCGACCGCGATCGAGACCCTGGTGGAGGGCGTCGAGGACGGCCTGTCGTTCCAGACGCTGCTCGGCGTGACGGGCTCGGGCAAGACCTTCACGATGGCGAACACGATCGCGCGGCTCGGCCGCCCGGCGATCGTATTCGCCCCGAACAAGACGCTGGCCGCGCAGCTGTACGCGGAATTCCGCGAGTTCTTTCCGCGCAATGCGGTCGAGTATTTCGTCTCTTACTACGACTACTACCAGCCGGAAGCGTACGTACCGCAGCGCGACCTGTTCATCGAGAAGGATTCGTCGATCAACGAGCACATCGAACAGATGCGGCTGTCGGCGACGAAGAGCCTGATGGAGCGCCGCGACGTGGTGATCGTCGCGACGGTGTCGGCGATCTACGGTATCGGCAATCCGTCCGAGTATCACCAGATGATTCTCACGCTGCGCACGGGCGACAAGCTCGGCCAGCGCGACGTGATCGCACGCCTGATCGCGATGCAGTACAACCGTAACGAGGCCGACTTCCAGCGCGGCGCGTTCCGGGTGCGCGGCGACACGATCGACATCTTCCCGGCCGAGCACGCGGAAATGGCGGTGCGGGTCGAGCTGTTCGACGACGAGGTCGAATCGCTGCAGCTGTTCGACCCCCTGACGGGCCGGGTGCGGCAGAAGATCCCGCGCTTCACCGTCTATCCGTCGTCGCACTACGTGACGCCGCGCGACACCGTGATGCGCGCGGTCGAGACGATCAAGGACGAACTGCGCGAGCGGCTCGAGTTCTTCCATCGTGAAGGCAAGCTCGTCGAGGCGCAGCGGCTCGAGCAGCGCACCCGCTTCGATCTGGAGATGCTGCACGAGCTGGGCTTCTGCAAGGGCATCGAGAACTACTCGCGGCACTTCTCCGGCGCCGCGGCGGGCGAGCCGCCGCCGACCCTCGTCGACTACCTGCCGCCCGATGCGCTGATGCTGCTCGACGAATCGCACGTGCTGATCGGCCAGCTGAACGGCATGTACAACGGCGACCGCGCGCGCAAGGAAAACCTGGTCGACTACGGCTTCCGGCTGCCGTCGGCGCTCGACAACCGGCCGCTCAAGTTCCCGGAGTTCGAGCGCAAGATGCGCCAGGTCGTGTTCGTGTCCGCGACGCCCGCCGACTACGAGCTGCGGGTGACGGGGCAGGTGGCCGAACAGGTGGTGCGGCCGACCGGGCTCGTCGATCCGGAGATCGAGGTGCGCCCCGCGAGCACCCAGGTCGACGACGTGCTCACCGAGATCAACGCGCGCGTCAAGGCCGGCGAACGGGTGCTGATCACGGTGCTGACCAAGCGGATGGCCGAGCAGCTGACCGAATTCCTTGCCGATCACGGCGTGAAGGTCCGCTACCTGCACAGCGACATCGATACGGTCGAGCGCGTCGAGATCATCCGCGACCTGCGGCTCGGCACCTTCGACGTGTTGGTCGGGATCAACCTGCTGCGCGAGGGCCTCGACATTCCCGAGGTGTCGCTGGTTGCGA
>NZ_JAAGNW010000382.1 GCF_010645215.1 Burkholderia multivorans
GAATGCCAATCGATGTTACGGTGACACGCTCGGCGAGGTCTTGTTCCTTGATGGTGCGTGCCGCTTGTACGACCTGGCCGATGTTTAACATCGGTTCTCCCATCCCGGCAAACAGCACCGTATTCAATCGGTCGATCGATTGGTTTGATATCAACTCCGATCGACAGGCTTTCACTTGGTCGACGATTTGGGCGGCGCTCATGTTTCCGAGTGGCTTCTGCTTCCCCGTTTCACAAAACACGCATCCCACTGCGCAACCGAATTGACTTGAAATGCACAAGTACGGTGCTCGATCGGGACCGTGTCTAAAGTATGTTGCCTCGATGCTCTTTGACAGATCTCCATCCGATAGAAGGTACTTGCAATCATTGTCCTTGGACCGCGTGCTATCAATAATTTGCATGGCAAGAAATTGAGGTAGATGTCAGTGAGTCAGGTCGATGCTCAAACACGAATCGGTGCGAGACTTCGTGTCCAATTGGATGACGTCGATACGCCAACAGATGGACTTTGAGCCCACAGAGGTATGGTGGGAAAAGCTCAGGCGGGGTTGTCGCGCATGAGCTTGGCGGGCGCGTGTGGATCGCGCGCCCGTCCGTCGTCCGACGCGCGAGCTCATGGCCTGCGGCATGGGAGACTGCGCGATACGCGCGTCAATGGGGGACGAGGAGAGTGTGGAACAGGAGGGGGGATTCTCCTATCAAACTAAGCAAAAGCCTAGATAGCTAAAAAATGTTAAATGTATGATGTGTCATGCGCCAGCGCGGTGCGCAGTTTCATCGTCTGTGGTAAGAGGGTCGCACGTCGGGCAGGGCGGGCGATGTTGTGCCGCTCTGTGACACCTAACCGCCCCCGCTCCGATTGAACAGGCGTAGATGATGTTCAGGGACGGGCGCGCGCAGCAGATCGGCGGATATCAGGTAAGAGGGCCTCGGCAATGGCGCACGGACGCAACGCTGGGGCACCGCATCGTGTGAATTTCGCAATCGAGGAATCACGGATGGTGGTTTATTTTCTTGTCGTCTTGTCGTCTTGTCGTCTTGTCGTCTTGTCGTCTTGTCGTCTTGACGGGTTGGCTCGCCGTTCGGGTCGGCGCTGCGAGGGTTTTACCACGCTCGTCTCCGGGCACATCGTGCACGGTTTGCTTTGTCATTCGGATTCCATAGGACCTGTACTGTGCTCCATCGGTCTGATTATTACGTCCAACTTGCGAGGGTGAACACGTCATAGACTGATGCCGTCGATTGGCGCGGATGCCGATTTTCATCGACGTACGGCGGGCGCCATGACTGTTATGGTGTGGGTTTTTTAGTGGTGGGCCGCGGAGACCCTGGATTAGCGAGATTCACGGGTGTCTTGCGCATGCCAGGCGCGACGTTGGCGAGCCAAGTTCCGGACCGCCATTCGGGCCGCCTTCCACCATATAAACGGTCGTGGATCGGCCAGCATGCTCAGTGCACGCGCATAGTCGAGTGTCAGGCCTGGAGTCCAAGCCATCGTCACCGCGCGCTTTCGGATCTGCGCGGCGACCCAAAGTTCAGGCGTGGCAAGGACTCGAAGGAAACCACTCCAGCCGGCGCGCGGACCCCGCAACCGCCCAATAGCCCCGTCGAGCGCCGCCTCAAGCGCATAGGCCACCGTGCTCGAGCAGTTCCGGTACGTCAGGTTGTACGTCGAATCGACACGATACGCCTCCCAGAACACCTGCAATTTGTTCGCGTCGTAGTTCCGAATTCGCACGCGTACGGTCGAGGGGCACCAGGCTTTGGCTTCAGTCGCGTAGTTGGGTTGGAACACGCCAGGGACGTCGTTGTCGCGGGTGGCGCGCAAGATGCGAGCGAAATCGGCGAGGGATGGGTCGATCTCGATGCGAGGATAGAGACTGATGTAGATGCCTTCAGGCGTCTCGAGCGCGGCATGGCCGGTCGATAAGGTGCCGTGAATGTCGATCGCTGCGCAGGGGATTTCGATGTTCCGGTCGGTGTCCATATGTGTATGGTCAGCGCGCTTTCGTGATCTGCTGGCGGCCCATCCCATTCGCGGAGGGCGGAGGTCGTCGGATGATCGGCCGGGGCGTCGTCTGAGCGCTGCATCGATTGGCTGGAGGGATCCAGTGCGGGGTTTCGCACGAGACGCCGCACGCGCTGGGCAAGTGTCACCATGTTCACGCCCCCGAAGAACAGGAACAGGCCGAGACAGTAAGGCAGGGTCCCGATGTAGTGGGTCGGATAGGGCTGGTAAAAGAATATAGCGATGAGGATCTCCAGGGTTGCCCACATGAGGGCGAACCTCCAGCGACGATAGCGGACGATCCAAGCAGACGCAGCCTGCAGCACGCCGTCTATCAGAAAGAGGGTACCGAAGATCATTGATAGGATGAAATCGCCATGACGGTGTTCCGCGAAAATGAGCACGGCGGCGCCAAGGACGGCGATTCCCTTCGCATAGCGCAACGAACGCTGCCCCCCGACCCCGGTCCACGCGACGGCGAGTGTCGCGACACCTTCCACGAGGAACAGCCAAGCAAAGAACCGGGTGGGGAAATGGGAGGCGTCATTGAGCGCGTCGACGAAAACGGCCAGCCCAACGATCACCCATGCGATGCCGAGCCAGAAAATCGTGGGCGCGCGCTGACGCAGATAGTCGGCACCCAGCAGCAGCATGACCAACCGGACCATGTGTTTCCCTTCCTGGCAGCGAGCGTACTGTGTGATACAACTTTTCGGACGAGGTGCGCCGGACTAGAGAAGCTTGCGTGCTTCACGCGGAGGCCGCCGAGAGGGATGCGGCCGCTTCAATGGTCGAAGACATCAATGTAGTCGAAAATGTCGGTACGAGCCAAAGCACATGCCTCATCGGGGCAGTTACAATTTTATATGTCAACTGCTGGGACGATGTCGCGCGATTGCTCTGCGTCAGCTTGGCATACAGTAGCGGCCCATGCCATGCATACCTAACCTTTATCCACTGCTCGAGTGGGGCATGTGAGGTGACCCCGCTCGTTCGGGCAGGTTTTCGATCTTTTTAAGTGGAATGTCCGAGGCAGTCATGCTGCCGATCTGATCGCAGACAGCGTCGCGAAGTATGCTTCCTGGTGTCTGATCCGCCAAGCTCCAATGGGGTCGTTTCCGGTTGTACAGCTTGATGATTCGCTGATGGAGCGCCGGGCATGGCTGACCTGTGTGATTCACGGAAATCGTTTCAACTAATATGGGACGATGGACCTCGAAATCTCGATGCGATTACGCTGGGTGCGCATGTATCACGAGACCGGCAACGCCGGCCTCGTGTGCGCGCGTTGTGGCATCTCCAGGCCAACGCT
>NZ_JAAGNW010000383.1:0-849 GCF_010645215.1 Burkholderia multivorans
ATCGAGCAGGCTGCCCGCAATGCGGGGGTGGCGACGGCCGATCTGCATTATGTGGTCCACGACGCGGGCAAGGGCAGCGACACCGCGTCCGCTCGCCTCGGTGCGTTGTCGCAGACCTTGACCGAGGTGCTGCCGGAATACGACTACCAGAAGCAGACATTCAATACCCCGGCGCTGCTTGGCGAGATGGGCGCCGGTACTGCGCTGACGGACGTGGCGTTGGCTGTCGGTCGTGCCAACCATCTCGGCGGAAATACATTGGTGGCGGGCACGAACGACCCCGAGCACCCGACAGCAGTCGTCGTGGTGCCGCCGTCAAAGCTGAATCCGGTCGACCCCAAGAAGCCGTGGTTCCGCGCAGCTGGCGAGGGCAGTGCTTATCTTCCCTGGTGGGGGAAACGGCACGACATCGACTACAGCCGATACGGTCAGGGTTATAGCTTCTAGGAGGAGGGTTGATGCGCGGAATCATTCGAGTGGGCGATACCCACAGTCATGGCGGGCGCGTGGAATCCGGCGCGCCAAACAGCGAGGTCATGGGTCGTGCGGTTGCCCGCATTCGTGATCGCTGCTCTTGCCCGATCCACGGGGAAGGCGTGATCGTCGAAGGCGATCCGGACTTCGAGGTGGAAGGCAGTTTCGCATCGTTCGACGGTCACAAGACGTCGTGCGGAGCAGTACTCATTTCGTCGGTGCCCACCTCTGGGCGTCCCTGAGTGGAGTTGTCATGACTTATTCCGATTTCCAGGAACACCACGATAGCGCCCCGTTCGGCCGGCCGATCTTTTCGGAGGGGCAGGAACTGTATATCTCGGGCGACCCGCTCGACACGCAGGACATCTTCAGTCT
>NZ_JAAGNW010000383.1:859-3307 GCF_010645215.1 Burkholderia multivorans
ATCGCCCGGGCGTGGCGTTCCATTGCCGATATCCTGATCCGCCGAAACGGCCGGCTGGAACGAGATGAATTCATTGCGGCGACCCCAATACCCGGTGTAAATGTGGCCCTGTCCCGAACCGGCGGACAATCTGACCTGCAACCGGGCGCCATGCGCATCCGAGTCGCATACAACCCTGTTCTGATTGCACGGTTTCACGTCGCGCGGCACGAGATGCCGCTGATTCAGTCGGAGCATCGTACAAGGACGCCCTTCGTGAGCCATGCGCGGGCGCGCCCGGAACGCTTCGCGCCCGACACGCCGCTGACCGCAAACTTGATTCGCGATGCACTCGCCAAGACAGAGCGGGCTGCCGATGATCGGTTTGCGCGTCTGCCCCTGCCGGTGCGTTACCGCGCAAGCGGCGCGCTCGACGCCTGGACTCGCGTCAGAGAGGCCGCAAACGGGAGCGGCACCGAGTTCACACAGCGGCTGCGGGAGGATCCGATTTCGCTCGTACGATCGGATTTCGGCACCTATCTGGAATGGTGGGGCAACGCCAGCCAAAAACTGTTCAGGAGTGCAGGCGATCGCGCTCGTGCTCACGGCACCCTGTGCTGGCAAATGTTCGACGCATGCCAAGGCGTCTTGTTCGAACCGACTCCACCACTGCATCGCTTGCTCGACGATGCGTTCATTGCCGACGATGTGCCGGTTGGCACCATTGCGTTGCCAGCCGAGACGATGTGCATCATTCCCGATCCGTCATGGTGGGGGCACCGGGGCGGACTGGATGTCATCATGCTGTTTCGTCGTGGGGCGGGGTCGCACTCCGGGTACGCGACGAGCGACGTGATCAATGTGTTGTGCTGGACCGATGTCCGGGCCGAATACTGGCTCGAAACGGGCTTCATCGCGATCCCGCTCGGTGATCCACAAAAAACCATCCGGCAATTCCTCGACGACATCGGCGCCGATCTGTCGCGGGAAGAGCAAGCCGATGCCGACACGATAGCGGCAACGGTACAGCACTGGCGACGGGTGCTCGACTACGCGATCAAGATGCTGCTTTACCTTGCGACCGGCGAAGCGCAAGTCGTCCACGATCGCGCCTATACGAACGCGCCGCGCAATTTCGGCGGCTTGGGCAGGCGCAAGCGCGAAGAGCGCTTGGCGCAAATCGAAATGCTGTACGACCGCCACGTGATCGGGCCGGCCGTACTCGATGCGACACTCGCTCCGTCGTCCCCATCGGACGGCTCGCACCGGGAGGTCCGGGGACACTGGCGGCGGCCGCACTTCAAAATGCAGCCGCATGGTCCGCAGCGGTCATTGCGTAAGCTCGTCTTCATCGGCCCGACGCTCGTTCGAGCGGATCGCCTGGGTCTGACATGAGGAGGTGATCGAAATCGAGTCACGAGTGACCAAGAGGGGAAGCAGGAAAAGTTCGTCGTACCGCACCGGACGATCGGTGCCTGACGAGCGAGAGGTTATTGCCATTGCCGACGGAAAAAGCCCGCGCGCTGTCGCTGGAGCATCCTCTCCCGCTGGCTGCCGTCCGCGGCGACCTCGATCAGGTCAGTTGCCTGGTGCGAGTCGTCCACCTGGCCCTGAAAACGCGCGAGACCCACTCCGTCGACTGGATCACGCCCGACTTTCCGGAGTCAACAAACCCTAGGGATTTCCTCTATGGCTCGGGCCCGGCGACGGGCGCACCATTCGTTCCAAGGCAATGGAACCGGTTCCATTCGAACCGAGACAGACACATGAACAAGGCAGAAATCGTCATCGTCGCGAGTGCGTTCGGTCCCGAGGCCGTCCGCCGGGACGGGCACCATGCATTCGTGGCCGAGGCGGCGCGGGCCGGTGCGGCGGGTTTCGAGGTGCGGCGCGAGCTGTTCGCGTCCGAGCAGGACACGCTGGCGCGCGCGCTGGCCGAACTGGGCGCGGCGATCGCCGCGGCCGGGCTGTGGTCGGTGTATTCGACCCCCGATACGCTGTACACCGACACCGGCGCGCTGAACCGCGAGGGCTTCGTGACGGCGCTTGCCGAAGCCGACGCGCTCGGCGCGCGCTACGTGAAATTCCAGCTGGGCGGCTACGCGAGCGACCCATCCGCGAGCGAGATCGCGGCGCTGGCCGCGCCGGCGCGCGCGCGGATCCTGGTCGAGAACGGCCAGCTGCCGCAAGGCGGCGCGCTTGCACAGTTCGCGACGCTGTTCGCTGCGTTGCGCGCGGCGGGCGCGCCCGACCTGCTCGGCATGACCTTCGACATCGGCAACTGGCAGTGGCCGGGCGAAGCGCCGCTCGCGGCGGCGGACACGCTCGCCGCGCACGTCGAGTACATTCATTGCAAGGCCGTGACGGGCGAGGGCGCGCGCCGCTTCGCCGTGGCGCCCGCCGCCGACGATCCGCTGTTCGGGCCGGTGCTCGCGCGCCTGCCCGCCGACGTGCCGCGCGGCATCGAAT
>NZ_JAAGNW010000384.1:0-2546 GCF_010645215.1 Burkholderia multivorans
GCCAACGTCAGCGATGCGTCGAAAATCGCACTCGCCACGCTCGTCGCGCACCTTCGCGAACAGGGGGTGGAAATGATAGACTGCCAGCAGAATACGTCGCATCTGGCGTCGTTGGGCGGCCGGGAAATCGCGCGCAGGGCGTTCGTCGCCCAGGTGCGCCGCGCAGTCGCCGAACCGGCGATCCCCTGGCGGTTCGACAAGGCCGCCCTCGCCGTCCTGGTCGGCCATGCCGCACCGGCGGCAGCGGGCAATACCGAGCGCTAGCGCGGCACATCGTCCACGCATCGAGAGCTGCCCATGACTCACCCCACTGAGCTGCCGCTTTCACCGCTATCCGCGTTGCAGTTCTATGCAACGGCGCCGTACCCGTGCAGTTACCTGGACGGCCGCGTCGCGCGCTCGCAAGTCGCCACGCCCAGCCACCTGATCAACTCCGACATCTACACCGAGCTGGTGAAAGCCGGCTTCCGGCGCTCCGGCGTGTTCACCTACCGCCCCTATTGCGACGGCTGCCGCGCCTGCATTCCCGTGCGCGTGCCCGTCGACGCGTTCACGCCCGGCCGGACCCAGCGCCGCATGTGGAAGCGCCATCGCGGGCTGGTCGCGACCGTCTCGCCGCTGCACTACGACGAAGAGCACTACGCGCTCTACATGCGCTACCAGTCGGCCCGCCACGCGGGCGGCGGCATGGACCGCGACAGCCGCGACCAGTACGAGCAGTTCCTGCTGCAAAGCCGGATCAATTCGCGCCTCGTCGAGTTCCGCGACCTCGAATCGCCGGGCGGCGAGCCGGGCACGCTGCGGATGGTCAGCATGATCGACATCCTCGGCGACGGCCTGTCGTCGGTCTACACGTTCTTCGAGCCGGACGACGGGCACACCAGCTACGGCACCTACAACATCCTGTGGCAGATCGAACAGGCGAAAAGCCTGCGGCTGCCTTACGTGTATCTCGGCTACTGGATCCGCGAAAGCCCGAAGATGGCCTACAAGGCCAATTTCCGGCCGCTCGAAGGGCTCGTCGAGGGGCGCTGGCGCGTGCTGGATCCGGCCCGCGTCGACCTGCCGCCCGTCGACGCCGCGCTCGTGCGCGCGCCGCTGCCGGGCGGGCACTCCGGCACGCCCTGAGCCCCCGCGGCGCGGGCCGTCGGCCCGCCCGTCAACTCCGCTAAAATAGCGGGTTACCAATTTTCCGGCCTCGTCCTACCGTCGTGTTCAGCTCCCTCTATCCGCTTGCCCGCGCATCCCTCTTCAAGATGGACGCGGAAGATGCCCATCACCTCACCCTGCGCCTGCTCGGCGCCGCCGGCCGCACCGGCCTCGCGAGCGCGTTTGCGCCGCGCGTGCCGGACGCGCCCCGCACCGTGATGGGCCTGACCTTCCGCAACCCGGTCGGGCTCGCCGCCGGCCTCGACAAGGACGGCGCCTGCATCGACGGGCTCGCCGCGCTCGGCTTCGGTTTCATCGAGGTCGGCACGGTCACGCCGCGCCCGCAGCCGGGCAACCCGCGCCCGCGCATCTTCCGGCTGCCGGACGCGAACGCCGTGATCAACCGGATGGGCTTCAACAACGGCGGGGTCGACCAGTTCGTGAAGAACGTGCAGGCCGCCCGCTATCGCGGCACGCTCGGCCTGAACATCGGCAAGAACGCCGACACCCCGATCGAGCGCGCGGCCGACGACTACCTCTACTGTCTCGAACGCGTCTATCCGTTCGCGAGCTACGTGACGATCAACATCTCGTCGCCGAACACCAAGAACCTGCGCCAGTTGCAGGGCGCGGGCGAGCTCGACGCGCTGCTCGCGGCGCTCAAGGACAAGCAGCAGCGCCTCGCCGACCTGCACGGCAAGCTCGTGCCGCTCGCGCTGAAGATCGCGCCGGATCTCGATGACGAGCAGATCAAGGAGATCGCCGCCACCCTCGTGCGGCAGCGCGTCGAGGCCGTGATCGCCACCAACACCACGCTGTCGCGCACCGCCGTGCAGGGCCTGCCGCATGCCGACGAGGCCGGCGGCCTGTCCGGCCGGCCGGTGTTCGACGCGTCGACGGCCGTGATCCGCAAGCTGCGCGCGGAGCTCGGCGACGCGCTGCCGATCATCGGCGTCGGCGGCATCTTCTCGGGCGACGACGCGCGGGCAAAGCTCGCGGCGGGCGCGTCCCTGGTGCAGCTCTACACGGGCTTCATCTACCGCGGCCCGGCGCTCGTCGCCGAGTGCGCGAAAGCGCTTCGCACCGCGTAATATAGACATAAACAAACAGTATTTAAGATTCGATTGCCTTTTCGCTATCATGGCCCGCTGTCATACACGCCCGTATCGGGCAAGCAAAGGAGCACGATGAAAGTAGCGCTGCTGAAGAAGATTCTGGTTGCCGGCCTGATCGGCGCGTCGTTCGCCGCCGCCACCGCGCACGCGGCCGACCTGCTCGACGAGGTCAAGCAGCGCGGCACGCTGCGGGTCGGCCTCGAAGGCACGTTCCCGCCGTTCAACTCGAAGAATCCGCAGGGCGAGCTGGTCGGCTACGATGTCGACATCGCGAAGGCCGTG
>NZ_JAAGNW010000384.1:2556-3288 GCF_010645215.1 Burkholderia multivorans
ATCGCCGGCCTGCAGGCAGGCAAGTTCGACGTGATCGCCAATCAGGTCGGCATCACCGACAAGCGCAAGGAAGCGTTCGACTTCTCGCCCGCGTATACGTACTCGGCCGCCCAGCTGATCCAGCGCAAGGACGACAGCCGCCAGTTCAAGTCGCTCGACGACCTGAAGGGCAAGAAGCTCGGCGTCGGCCTCGGCACCAACTACATGGACATGGCGAAGTCGGTGCCCGGCATCGACGTGAAGACCTACCCGGGCGCGCCCGAGTACCTGCGCGACCTGGCCGCCGGCCGTCTCGACGCGGCGCTCAACGACCGCCTGATGCTGGCCTACCTGCTGAAGAACTCGCAGCTGCCGCTGCGCACCGGCGCGCTGCTCGGCTCGGGCGATCCGTCGGGGATTCCGTTCAAGAAGGGCAATCCGAAGTTCGCGAAGGCGATCGACGACGCGATGGCCCAGCTCGAAGCCGACGGTACTTTCACGAAGATCTCCGACAAGTGGTTTGGTATCGACGTGACGAAGCCGATCAAGTAAATTCCGCATTCGCCGCGCCCCGCGCGGCGTCACTTCAGGGCGGCATCCGCAACGATGCCGCCCTGCGCTTTTTCGCCCGGTTTATGATTGCGCTTTCGCGCACGCTCCCCACCGCATTACATGTCGACCACTACCCTGCTCGTTCAATCGCTCCCGGTGCTCGCCCAAGGCGCGGTGCTGACGGTCAAGTTCGCTGTGCTG
>NZ_JAAGNW010000385.1 GCF_010645215.1 Burkholderia multivorans
CTGTGGTTGCGCGATGCATTTCGGGCCGACGACCTCGGCTAGGCTTCGCCGAGGTTGTGTCGAGTTGTAAAGAGATCCGGCAAACGGCCGGGAGAGGCGCGCGGAGTACGGTAAACTCGCGGCACTCACGATACCGCGCGAAACGGATCGCGCGTAGTACCCGCTAGGAATCGATGTCAGTCGAACGTATACAGCAACATATTCGCGACAGCGCGGCGCTCACGCTTGAAGCGCTGGATGCGCTGTCCCTGCCGATCGCGGCGGCCGTCGACGCGATGTTCATGGCCCTCGCGAACGGCAACAAGATCAGCGCCTGCGGCGACGGCCCCTCGTCGGCTGCGGCCGCGCGGCTTGCGGGCGCGCTGCTGGGCGGCTTCGAGCGCGAGCGCCCGAGCCTGCCCGGGCTCGCGCTCGCCACCGATGCGAGCCAGGCGGGCGCCTTTGCCGGCGGCGACGCCGGGCAGTTGTTCGCGCAACAAGTGCGCGCCTTCGGCCAGATGGGCGACGTGCTGGTGGTGCTGGACCCGCTGGGCGAATCGGCGCGCGTGCTGGCCGCCGTGGGCGAAGCCCGCGAGCGGGAAATGACGATCGTCGCGCTGACCGGCAACGGCGGCGGCCCGCTGGGCGGCGCGCTGACCGAGGCCGATATTCACATCTGCGTGCCGTCCAAGCGGGCGATACGTATCCAGGAAGTCCATCTGCTGACCATCCACTGCCTGTGCGACGGCATCGACGCGATGCTGCTGGGCGAGGATTGAATCGAAGGAGAGCTGTCGATGAGTACAAGCCGCGTCAGACAGACGCTAATGCGGACCACGCTCGTGGTGGGCCTGACGGCCAGCGTGGCGGCCACCTTGCAGGGCTGCGTGCTGGCCGCCGTGGGAGCGGCGGCGGGCGGCGGCGCGCTGGTCGCGACCGACCGGCGCACGCTGGGTGCGCAGACGGAGGATCGCGAGATCCAGGTGAAGGCGCTGAGCCAGATCAGCAGCGGCCTGCCGGATCAGTCGCATGTGAACGTGACGGTGTTCAACCGGCGCGTGTTGTTGACGGGCGAGGTGCCGAACGATGCGGCGAAGCAGCGCGCCGAGGACATCGTGCGGGGCATCAACAACGTCAACACGATCGTGAACGAACTGGTGGCGGCCGCGCCGAGCACGCTGTCGTCGCGGGCGAACGATTCCTACCTCGAAGGGCGGGTGAAGACCGCGCTGATCGGCGAGAAGGGGATTTCGGCGAACAACTTCAAGGTCGTGTGCGAGCGCGGCAATGTTTACCTGCTGGGGCTCGTGACGGCGGATGAAGGCAGCCGGGGCGCCGATGCGGCGAGCCGGGTGCCGGGCGTCGAGAAGGTCGTGAAGGTGTTCCAGTACATCAAGCCGCAGGACGCGCAGGCGCTGACGGCGGCGGCGCCGGCGAGCGGTGCGTCGGCGGCTTCGGCGGCCGCGCCGGCGTCGGATGGCGCGACGGTGGGGACGGTGCCGGATTCGACGGTGACGTCGACGCCGCTGCAGGCGCCCGCGCCGATCTCGAATTCGAGCAGCGTGCATCCGGGCAATCCGAAGACGGTGAATCCATGAAGGTGAAGGCGTGGGGCAAGGCGGGGGCGACGGCGTGGCTCCTCGCGGTGGCGCTGAGCGGCGCGTCCGTCGCGCGCGCCGATGTCGGCGACGGGCTGAAGGTTGCGCGCAGCAATGCCTGCATGGGCTGCCATGCGGTCGACCGGAAGCTGGTCGGGCCTTCGTTCAAGGAAATCGCCGTGCGCTACAAGGGCGATGCGCAGGCCGTGCCGAAGCTCGTGAAGAAGGTGAAGGACGGCGGTTCCGGGGTGTGGGGGGCGATTCCGATGCCCGCGCATCCGCGCATGAGCGACGCCGATGCGAAGGCCGTGGTGGAGTGGGTTTTGGCCGGCGCGCCGACGAAATGATCTGGCGCAAGCGCCCTCTCCGACCAGGGTGGAGGGTTATTGCCAAGCGTCGGATAAGATGTGTATGATTGTTGGCTGTTGGGGCGGTAGCTCAGCTGGGAGAGCGTCGCGTTCGCAATGCGAAGGTCGTGAGTTCGATCCTCATCCGCTCCACCAACGAATTCGAAAAGGGCCTAGCCGATCGGCTAGGCCCTTTTTCTTTGTCTACGCAGACGGAAGTCGGGTTGGGCGTCGTCCGCCCGCATCGCGTGCTGCCGAGATACGGGCTGCGGCCTGCGCGGCGCTTCGAATCGCCCCCTCGATATAGCCCACCTCGACGCAGTCACCGACTTCGTACACCTCGAACCCTTGGGCAGCGAGCCGCTTCGCCAGCGCGAGATCGCCGGATGCGCCCTTGGCCACGATGACGTGATCGCAATCGATCGCGCGGCGTTTGCCGTCGCCATCGAGAAAGCCGACGCGGGTCGGTTCGATCCGGATGTCCGACGCCGAGGCAAAAAGCAGCAAGCCGTGTTCGGCCAACTCGGCGAGCATCCGCATGCGCCGAACGACGGTGAGACCCGCGCCGAGCCGCGGCGCGTCGTCGATCACGGCGACCGCGCGGCCGCGCTGGACAAGAAACTCCGCCAGTTCGAGCCCGACGAGTTCACCGCCGATGATCACGATGCGCTTGCCCACTGGCATCCAGCGCCGGGTTGCCTGCCTCACGAACGCGATGTTCGAGGTAAGGCCCGTGACCCTGCCCAGCCTGGACGCGACGCGTGTCGCCCAGCCGACCTTGCGCGCGAGCGGCGCGCCCCCTTCGCCGAGCACCAACCCGCGCAGATCGTCGCCGCTCAGGACATGCGGGAGATCGTGGCCGGGGATGTCCGGCAGGTTGCGCAGCGCGCCCGTGGCGACGACCACGGCGTCGGGGTTCAGCCGGTACAGCATTGCCGGCGTCGCCTCGGTCCGCAGGCGCACGTCGACGCGAGCGTGTGCGATCTGCCGCTTCAGCCAATCGAGCAGGTGTTCGTTGGGCGGGTAGGCCAGCGCTGCAAAGCGGAGCGTACCGCCCAGCCCGGTGCCTTTTTCGAGCAAGGTGACGCGGTGCCCGTCCGCGGCCAACCTTCGCGCGGCTTCCATTCCGCCGGGACCGCCGCCGACCACCACGACATGCCTGCGCTGCGCCACAGGCACGCGGCGCAGGTATTCGAAGCCAAGCTCCGGGTTCACCGCGCAGCGCACGGGCTGGCCGACGTAGATGGCGCTGATGCACGTATAACAGTAGACGCAGGGCCGCACGTCGGCGGCTTGCCCCTGCGCGAGCTTTCCCGGCAGCGCGGGATCCGCGAGGAGCTTGCGCCCCATCGATACGAAATCG
>NZ_JAAGNW010000386.1:0-1852 GCF_010645215.1 Burkholderia multivorans
ATCCCGACGCTCGATGCTGGTCATTGATGGTCGATCTACTAAATTGACGAAATGAAAACGAGACTTGGTAGTGCAACACATGTAGTGGTTTGCCGCTTGTTTGTCGGTCTGATGTTTCTACTGCCGCTCGCGGCTTGCTCGGAGAGAACCATGAACCTTGATGTCTCGATCTATAACTACTGGCCTCGTGCGATCTACGACGTCGCGGTGAATGGTCAATACGCAGGTGGTGCGTTCATGGCCTATGAACCCGGCAACGCTGGAGGAAAAATTGTCTGCTGCGTGAAGGTAAAGCAAGGTCCAATTTCCATTGAATATTCACTTGGCGGTCCGGAGGGTGCCCCGAGATTGGGGGAAAGGATTCACGCTACTGCAGTGTTGAGCGAGTTGCCCGGCAACTCCAAGGTTCTCACCGTACATGTGTACCCCAACGAAACTGCCGTCGCTGAAGCCTCTAAGGAATACGTCGACGAACGGCCGGAACCAGAGGCTAAAAAATAATGAGTTCGCTTCCCCAGTCTTTGTCGCTGATGCAAATCATTTCGGCTGCGACGCGTGATGTACCCAAAACGCCGCCGACAGCGAAGCAAGACTGTTCTGATGTCGTCCACCTGACTTTCTTCTTTGACGGTACCGGAAACAATCGAAACGAAGATTCTGCAGGACAACGATGGAGCAATGTCTCTCGATTGTTCGATGCGGCAATAAATGCCCCTGGCAAAGGAATTTACAGCTTCTACATCAGTGGCGTCGGCACTCCCTTCAATGGCGAAGTGTCCTGGGTCGACAAACCCGACGTATGGCTGGAAGACCATGCTCTCGGCGGAGCATTTGGCGCCGGGGGCGATCGCCGATTGCTCGACGGCGAAGAACGCATGAATCAGGCGCTACGGCAGGCCGTTGTCAACAACGCCAAGAAGATGGGCGGCGAGGTCAAGCAGTATGTCGAGAAGAATAAGGATGCGAGCCTGAACGACTTGAACAAGGCGATTGGCGCGCATCGCCTTATCAAGGTCATCAATATATCGGTGATAGGTTTTTCTCGCGGAGCGGCCCTCTCTCGTGCATTCGTGAACATGCTTGTCGGGCAGTGCAAGAAGCGGGGAGACGGTGTCCTGACATTGAACGGGTTCCCGGTTCGCTTCACATTCCTGGGCGTATTCGATACGGTTGCTTCGTTCGGGATGCCGGCGCACAACATCACCCTTCCTTTGGCGCAACGCGACTTACGTATCCCCGCCTGTGTCGAGCGATGCGTTCATTTCATCGCCGCCAATGAGCTTCGCTACTCGTTCCCGGTGGATTTGATTCGCGAAGGTGGAAAATACAAGGCAGGCTGGACTGAAAAAGTTTATCCCGGAGTGCATTCCGATATCGGCGGGGGATATGGGCCCAACGAGCAAAATCTAGATGGAAACTATGCCCGCATTCCTATGGCTGACATGCATCAGGACGCACTCAAGGCGGGAGTGCGTTTATTGTCGCAGGCGGACATCAAGCGTACCCTCGCGCCCATTGCGGATCGATTCACCGTAAAGCCCGAGACGCAGAAGAGCTATCAAGCCTACATGAGCGCTGCTAGTCCGCCGGGAACCTCCGTCGAGGCCGACATGAAGTGCCATATGAGGACGTACTACGAAAGCAACGGAACGCTTTTTCGAAAAAGGCAAACGCTGGCCGGTCAGGTCTCGTTTAATAGCAGTTCCATCAAGCATGCCATGTGGGGAACCATCGACCTGGAGGCGCCTGCCTATGCCGAAGCGTTAAAGACGCGTCGCGATGTAGTCGTGACCAATCGTGGCACCTCCGAAGAGCGTGTTTTCTTCTATACGTTCAAACCCGAGCAGTGGCG
>NZ_JAAGNW010000386.1:1862-3250 GCF_010645215.1 Burkholderia multivorans
CGCGAACGTTGAACCATTCAGCTACTTTCGGCCGCGTGGAGTCTTCGAACAAAAATCGTCGTAATCTACATCCAATGGGATACTGAAACGCTACGCTTCGTGATATGCGGGCGGTTTTCGGTGTTGAATTCAGACGCGAAACTTAAGGCTTTATCTGCGTGTCGCCTGACAAACGATGGCTGCTATGGAGCGATCAAATTTCGCGCGGACGGTATGGTTGGCCGCTCGATACAGTGCGGGCTAAATGCTGGGTGACACGGACCTTCTCTTTTCGATGAAGACCCTGAAAACGTATCAGTATCACGTTGCTTTTGTTTTTCGGTCTATCCTCAAGCGTTCATTCCAGATCATTGATCAGGCTTTCGCAGGCATCAACACGTCATTCCTTGGTCGCTTACAAGTAAAAAGCGCCAGCTGATTTCACCAATCAGCTGGCGCTTTTGTCGATTCCGGCTGGACCCAAGACACTCGACAAATCGATCTAGAGCGGATCCGGGAATCCAGGCGGATCAGGCGTAGTTACCCAATCAAACGATATGGATTACCAACTATATCCATACCCTGCGCCGTAAGTCTTGTTGTTGCCCGACATACCGATGCCCAGCTTGAGAATGCCATTGGTTGTCAAGTGAGCACTGGCGCCAAATGCCATCCCCGACTGGCCTGCGAAGCGGGCGACCCCGACAGCAACGTTGATCGTCTTTCCAGGTTCAACCTGCGGAATCATGGTCAGGGCGGTGGCGGCAGCGATACCCTGGCGCGCCATCTGGTCGGTTTGTTGCAGCGCCTGTTGGGTCTGATTCAGCTGCGTACCCAGATTGTTGATCTGGGACTGCTGCCCAGTCAGAGACTGTGACATGGAGGTCGACAGCGCATTCAACTGGTTGACGTTGACGGCATCCGTGCCTTCCGTACCCGCGGCGACGTTGGTGATCTGACGCTGCTGAGTCGAGCTGCCGACCGATACCACGTTCGAGCGACCGCCATCAGTGGAGTTCGCACCGATCGCGACGGAGTTCGAGCCGGCGGTGACAGTCGGTTTGTCGGAGCCAGTACCATTCATGTCGGCCGCGATCCCGGACGTATCGGCCGTACGGGTGGCGTTGTTGTTGATCGTGGTCGACAGCGACGAGATCTGGGTGTTGATATTGGTCACGCCGGTCGACAGCGAACTGACCGCGCTGTTCGTCGAACTCAGGCCGGTCGACAGCGAAGCGACGTTGCTGTTGGTGGTGCTCAGGCCGGTGGACAGGGAACTGACGCCCGTCGACAGCGACGAGATGCTGGTCGACGTCGAGGTCGAGAGGCTGTTGATGGACTGGTTGGTTGCGTAGAGCTGCGAACCGTTGATCGCATCGGTGCTGGTGGCCGTGACCTGACCTGCCGCG
>NZ_JAAGNW010000387.1 GCF_010645215.1 Burkholderia multivorans
ATCGCGCTGATGCTCGACGTCGCGAAGCGCGCGGGCCTGCCGTGGGACGCGATCCTCGGCGCGGAGGTCGTGCAGGCGTACAAGCCGTCGCCCGAATCGTATCTGCGCACCGCCGACCTGCTCGCGCGGCGGCCCGAGGAGATCTGTCTCGTGGCCGCGCACAACGGCGACCTCGCGGCCGCGCGGCGTTGCGGCCTGCGCACCGCGTTCGTGGCGCGGCCCCGCGAGCACGGGCCTGCGCAGACCACCGACCTGCACGCCGAATCCGACTGGGACGCGGTCGCGCCCGACTTCCTCGCGCTCGCGGACCAGCTCGGCGCGTGAGCGTGTGCGGCCCGGGTTGCGGCCTGCGCCGCGCGTCGCCGGAATCGCGTAGAATGACGCGCTTCCGGAGATGGCATACCTCCGTATAACCGCCGGTCAGCCGGCTGATGATGCCTACGCGTTCCTGGGTGCAGGAGGTCGTAGGCCGTCTGGTGCAAGCGGCGTTCTGTCGCCCGGGTTTGATGTCCTGTCAAATCTGCTGCTCATGAAATCTCTCGTCTCGATCGAACCGGCCGCGCTGTTCGCGCATCTCGGCCGCTGGCTCGCGTTGTCGAGCGCGCTCGGCGTACTCGCCGGCAGCGCGTCGGCGTTCTTCCTGTACGCGCTCGACGTCGCCACCGGCACGCGTCTCGCGCATCCGTGGCTGCTCGCGGGGCTGCCGTTCGCGGGCTTCGCGACCGGCTGGGTGTATCACCGGATCGGCCAGTCGGTCGAAGGCGGCAACAACCTGCTGATCGACGAGATCCACGATCCGCGCCGGATCGTGCCGAAGCGCATGGGGCCGCTCGTGCTGGCGGCGACCGTCGTCACCCACCTGTTCGGCGGCTCGGCGGGCCGCGAGGGCACCGCGGTGCAGATGGGCGGCGCGCTCGCCGACCGCCTGACCGTGCTCGCCGGCCTCGATCGCGATGCGCGCCGGATCCTGCTGATGGCCGGGATCGCCGCCGGCTTCTCGTCGGTGTTCGGCACGCCGCTCGCGGGCGCGGTGTTCGGGCTCGAAGTGCTGGCGATCGGGCGGCTGCGCTACGACGCGCTGTTCGCGTGCGTGATCGCGGCAATCGTCGCGGACGCCGTGTGCCGCCTGTGGGGCGCGCACCATACCGTCTACGCGGTGCCGCTGGTGCCGCCGCTGACCCTGTCGGGTTTCGCGTCGACGCTCGTCGCGGGTGCGGCGTTCGGCCTCGTGGGCCGGCTGTTCGCGCAGGCGACGCACGCGCTCGGCGCGCGTTTCAAGCAACGCATCGCCTATCCGCCGCTGCGGCCGTTCATCGGCGGCGCGCTGGTCGCGGCGGCTGCGACCGCGCTGCACGCGCCGCAGTATCTCGGCCTCGGCATTCCGACCCTCGAGGCGGCGTTCCATGGCCCGCTGCCGGTCTACGATTTCGCGGGGAAGTTCGCCTTCACCGTCGTGACGCTCGCGTCGGGTTTCAAGGGCGGCGAGGTGACGCCGCTGTTCTACATCGGCGCGACGCTCGGCAACGCGCTCGGGCAGGTGCTCGCGCTGCCGGTGCCGGTGCTGGCGGCGATGGGTTTCGTCGCGGTGTTCGCGGGCGCGGCGAATACGCCGATCGCGTCGACGCTGATGGCGATCGAGCTGTTCGGCGCGCCGATCGGCGTGCATGCGCTGCTGGCCTGCGTGGTCGCCTATCTGTTCTCGGGGCACATGGGCATCTATCGCGCGCAGCGGATCGGGACGGGCAAGCATCGGCCGCTGCCCGAGGACGTGCGCGCATCGGAACTCGCGAGCGCGCGGCGCGCCGACGGCGCGTGACGCGCGGGGCGGGGCCGAGGTTTCAGGTCGCGTGCGCGGGGCGTTGCCGCGCGGCCGCGGGCAGGCCGCGCCATGCGATCAGCGCGAGCGCGGCGAGCGCGGGGAACACCAGCACGCTGGCCTCCGGGCCGACCGTGCCGCCGCTCAGCCAGACCGGCCCGGTCGCCTGGCTCGTCAGCAGGTTGCCCTGCGCGACGAGCCCGCTGTCGGCCGCGCCGAACAGGAACGATTCGCTCCAGTCCCAGGTCGCGTGCAGGCCGATCGCCCACCACAGCGAGCCGGTGCGCCAGATCGCGAGGCAGGCGACGAAACCGTAGATCATGACCGGCACCACGCCGGCGAGATTCTCGCCGCGGTTCGCCGCGTGCGACAGGCCGAACGCGAACGAGGTGAGCGCCGTCGCGATGACGGGATGCGTGCCGCGCGCGAGGCGGAAGAACACATAGCCGCGAAACGCGATTTCCTCGGCCGCCGCGACGAGCGCGAACGCGATCGCCCATTGCAAGCCGGAGGCGAGTGCGATCGACGCGCGCGCGCCCGAGTAGTGGATCGTTGCGCCGCCGAGCGCGATCAGCGCGATCATCAACGTGCTGAAGATCGCCACGCTGCACAGCGCGCCGAGCGTGAACTGCACGGCTCCGCGCGGCGCGCGCAGGCCGAAGTCGAGCCACGGCGTGCGGTCGAGGCGCGCCATCGCGCAGGTCGCGGCCAGGGCCGAGATGCACAGCGCGAGTTCGAACTGGATCTGGGTCGGCGCGTTCATCACACCGTGAAACTCGAACGGATAGCCGAGCCGGCGGCAGGCCCATTCGAATCCCGCCATGATCGCCGCGACGAGCGCGCAATAGAGCAGCGCGGCCCAGCCGGCGCGCAAGCCGTTCGGTCCGAGCCACAGGGTTTTGAGACGAAAAGACGACGTGTTGAGCGAGCCGGTTCTCTTGACCGCTTTCATGTCTGTAATCCTTTCTATTCGTAAGCGTGTGAGCGCCTGATCTTTCGTGCGCCTTGCAGGCCGCGTGTCGCGTGATGCACGGGGGCGAATGGTAACTCCGGGCGCGCGTTATGTGGCGTCGATCGTGTGCGGCGTGACGGCGCGTGGGGAGCGGGCGGCGTGTCGTTGGGCGACGGGTTCGGTCGTAGCGTCGATGGTGATGAGGACGGCGTGCGTGACCGTATGCGTGAACGGAAATGACGATGGACCGTCGCAGCGTGTTGGTGCGATGTCGATTGCGCGCGGATGCGGCGCGCAATCGGCGTGGCGAAGGCGGGTGTATCGACAGGCGGCTTATTGCCCGAGGTCGCGTGCGGTGGCTTCGTTGTGCCCCTCGCGCCAGATCGCGGCGAAACGGCTGCCCGCGAGATAGGGGTTGGGGCGACGTGCGAGGTAATCGTC
>NZ_JAAGNW010000388.1 GCF_010645215.1 Burkholderia multivorans
GGAAAGCCGCGATGGATCCCGCCAAGGCCGATTCGCACGGCAAGGCGGCGTTCCTGAACCGCCTGCGCATCGTCGATCCGCACACCGGCGCGCATACGCCGGCCGGCGTATGCGGCGAGATCCAGTGCGCGGGCGCGGTGGTGTTCGCGGGCTACTGGAACGACCCCGACGCAACCCGCGCCGCGCTGCGCGACGGCTGGCTCGCGACGGGCGACCTCGGTTATCTCGACGAGGCGGGCTTCCTGTACGTGGTCGACCGCCTGAAGGACCTGATCATCAGCGGCGGCGAGAACATCTACCCGTCCGAGGTCGAGCGGGTGCTGCTGGCCGAGGACGGCGTCGCCGAGGCCGCGGTGGTCGGCGTCCCGGACGAGAAATGGGGCGAATCGCCCGTTGCGTTCGTGGTGCGCCGGCCCGGCGCGACCGTGACGGGCGACGCCCTGCTCGACGCCTGCCGCGCGCAGCTCGCGCGCTTCAAATGCCCGACGGCGGTGCGCTTCGTCGACGCGCTGCCCCGCAGCGGCGTGGGCAAGGTCGTCAAGACGACGCTGCGCGAACGGGCCCGCTCGGGGGCCGGCGACGACGATTGACACACCTGTTGCACACCGCCCGAATACTGGATATATTAACAGTACTGTATTGATATCCAGTGGGGTGTGCGATGGAACACCTGGTCCGTATCGTCAATGAAACCGACCGTCAAATCCTCGTCTGGCTGCGCAGCCAGGTCGGCGACGAGCGCGTGCAGCGCGCCGCGGTGCAAATGGGGCGCGTTCGCAAGCCCTATCTGTCGGCGGTCTGCCGTTACCTCGGGGTATGGCCGCCCCTCGCGGTGCGCCGCCCCATGCCGCGCTCGCAGGCCGACCACACGGTGGGCGACCGCTACCTGTCGCTGATCCGGCAGCATCTCGCCGCCCAGACCGCCGGCCGCTGATCGGCGCGGCCGCGCCGGTCAGGCGGCTTCCCGCACCAGGCCGCCCAGCGTGTGAAACGCCGCGTCCAGCCGCGCATCGAACGGATACGGGCAGCTCACGCGCATGCAGGCGTCGAAGCGGTCCGAATTCGAGAAGATCGCCCCCGGCGCGATCCGGATGCCGCGCGCGAGCGCCGCGTCGAACAACGCTTCGGAACGCACGTGCTCCGGCAGCGCCAGCCACAGCAGCAAGCCGCCCGGCGGCGCATTGAGCCGCGTGCCGTCCGGGAAATGCCGAGCGATCGCGTCGACCGTCTGCTCGCGCTGCGCGCGCAAGCGCTCTCGCAGCTGGCGCAGATGCCGGTCGAACGCCCCCGAGCCGATGAATTCGGCCACCACCGCCTGAGACAGCGCCTCGTTGTGGCGGCTTTGCGTGAAGTTCAGCATCCGTACGCGCGCGTGCCAGCGGCCCGCGGCCATCCAGCCGAGCCGCATGCCGGGCGCCAGCACCTTGTTGAACGACGGGCAGTAGATCACCCCGCCGTCGCGATCCCAGGCCTTGACGGGCTTCGCCCGGTCCGCGTCGTCGGCGAGTTCGCGATACGGGTCGTCCTCGATGATCGCCACGCCATAGCGGGCGCCCAGCGCCACCAGTTCGGCCTTGCGCTCGTCGGGCATGATGCAGCCGAGCGGGTTCTGCAGGATCGGCACGACCACGATCGCCTTGATCGAATCGTAGGCGGCGAGCGCCACTTCGAGCGCTTCGAGCGAGATCCCGGTGGTCGGGCTGGTCGGAATCTCCAGCGCGCGCAACCCATGGCTTTCAAGGATCTGCAACAGCCCGAAAAAAGCCGGCGATTCGATCACGACCATGTCGCCCGGTTTCGCGACCGCGCGCAGCGCGAGATTCACCGCGCCGACGCTGCCGCTCGTCGCCAGCACCTCGTCGGGCGACACCGTCACGCCATACGACAGCGCACGACGCGCGACCGCCTGCCGGTATTCCGGCGCGCCGGCGTCCTGCCCCGGCTCCGTCAGCAGCGTCGGCCGCTGGCGCAGCGCGCGGATCGCGAGCGACTGCAGCCGCTCGGCCGGATACAGCGCAGCGCCGGCCGTCGCACCGCCCAGGTTCAGCGCGTCGGGCTGCTGGCGCGCCCGTTCGACCACGCGCGACACGCGCGCATGCAGGCCGACGTAGTCCGCCGCAAGCGGCAACGACGGCAGATCGGGTTCATGCAGCGCAGCCAGCTTCGCGGCCGGCCGGCGCACGAAGTAGCCGGAGCGCGGCCGGGCGGTCAGCCAGCCGCTGTCCTCGAGCCGCCGGAACACTTGCAGCGCGGTGGACAGGCTCACCTCGTGCTGGTCCATCAACGCGCGCACCGAGGGCATGCGGTCGCCGGGCGCGAGCGTGCCGGCTGCGATCGTCCGGCGATAGTGTTCGGCCAGGCGTTCGTACAGGGGTTCGTCGGCGAGCGGCAGATACGCGCGGCGCGCGTCGTGATTCGGTTTCATCGGGGGATCGTGCCCATTTGGCTGACTGGGCGCCAGATACAGATCAACGGAATTCGGACGGTAACAGATACGCGCAGGCCGCGTCTGCTGCGCAACAGATTCACGGCGGCTGGATCTGTTGTCCATCGGCGCGCTTTCCTAAGCTATCCGACAACGGCCAAACCCGGCCGCGAAGCGCGGCACCCCCATGCCGCGCACGAAACGATCTGGGATAGCGACATGTCCACCGAAGAATTCAGCTGTTGTTCCGGCGCGCGCCACGCGCGCCATCTCAAGCGCGGCAGCGTGCTGGTCGCGTTGCACGGCCGGCTGCGCGTCACCTGCCGCGATGCCTCGCTGCACTGGCTGTCGGGCGCCGCGCCCGCGCTGACGATCATGCTCGAGGAAGGCGAAGCCCATGCGCTCACGGACGACACCTATGTCGAGTGGACGGCGGATAGCGGGTGGGCGGTGAGCGGCCTGATCGACCCGCCGCCGCCGTGGTGGAGAAGCACGCTCGCGGGCTGGATCGGCAAGCTTGGCTTGCCGCGCGGGCTGGGGACGGTTCCCGCGCGAGGCGCGCGCGATTCGGTGGGGTGAGGTAACGGGCGCGCTACGAGCTTATCCGGTCGGGGCGCAGGAGACTATCGCCGCTCGCAACCGGCATGGACGAGGTCGATGCGTCCAGCGCGGTGCGCACCGAGGCGGCCACCGATGCATGCCCGTGCGGCCGGGTACATATCGCCGGCGATCCTCCAGCCGCGGTCTCAACGATGCCGCCGCACCGCCA
>NZ_JAAGNW010000389.1 GCF_010645215.1 Burkholderia multivorans
AACCTACGGCGATGTGACCCAAGCCATGATGGCCGCCTTGCGCCCGTATCTGGCCGAACGTCTGCCTGAGTACATGGTGCCCGCTGCATTCATTCGTCTCGATGCGTTCCCGCTCACCCCTAACGGCAAGCTCGACCGCAAGGCACTTCCGGCCCCCGATCAGGATGCTTTCGTTCGACAGGATTACGAGGCACCTCGTGAAGGAATCGAAACCACCCTCGCCGCCATCTGGAGCGAACTCCTCGGCATCGACAGAATCAGCCGTCACGACAGCTTCTTCGCCCTCGGCGGGCACTCGCTCCTCGCCGTCCGTCTCATGAGCCGTATCGCCACGATCGGGGCAAACCTGCCGCTTGCCTCGCTCTTCGCCGCACCTTCTCTCGCCGCATTCGCCGACGTCGTCTCCCGGCAGCTTCACACCGCGTACCTCGACCTGCCCGCCATCGAATCGATCTCCATGGCGAACTCGATACGCATGCCTGGCACGCTGCGCTCAACGCGCTCTTCGACCGACACGAAGCCTTACGCTCCGTATTCGTTTCCGTCGATGGGCACCCGCAGGTCCAACTGCTCCCCGCCGGCTCAGGTTTGCCGCTTCGGCATCACATCCTGTCCGGGAACGATACCGATGAACAAGAGCAACAGGCCCTCCACCTGCAACACGAGGAAGCCCAGACCCCGTTCGACCTCGAACGCGGCCCGCTCATCCGCGCCCGCTTGATCCGTTTCGACGAGCACCATCATCAGTTCCTGCTCACCCAGCACCACATCGTTTCCGACGGCTGGTCCTTCGGCATTCTTCTCGGCGAACTCAGTGCGCTCTACGCCGCCGCCATCTCGCAGCAACCCGCCGACCTGCCGGCTCTCGTCATCCAGTACCCCGACTACGCCGCATGGCAGCGCCAATGGCTTGCCGGCGAACGGCTCACCGAGCAGGGCGAGTTCTGGCGCAGCACCCTTGCCGGCGCACCGGTACGCATCGAACTCCCCGCCGACCGGCCTCGACCGCCTCAGCAGTCCCATGCCGGCGCGGTCGTTCCCATCCATACCGATGCCGACCTGACCCGCGCGCTGCGGCAATTCTCGCAACAGCAGCAGGCCACGCTCTTCATGACCGTCCTCGCCGCGTGGAGCGCCGTCCTCTCCCGCCTCTCCGGACAGTCCGACATCGTCATCGGCTCGCCTTCCGCCAACCGCGGACGCGCCGAAATCGAACCGCTCGTCGGCTTCTTCGTCAACACGCTCGCGCTGCGCATCGATCTCGACGGCCTGCCTACGCCCGCCGAACTCGTCCAGCGTGTCCCGCGCGTCGCGCTCGATGCCCAGCATCATCAGGATCTGCCTTTCGAACAGGTCGTCGAAATCGTTCAGCCGCCGCGGCACCTCGATCACACCCCGCTCTTCCAGGTCATGTTCGCCTGGCAGAACAACGAGGCCGGCAACTGGCATATCCCTGGCCTGACCCCCACGCCGGTTACGGTCGAGCATCAGATCGTCAAGTTCGACCTCGAACTCAATCTGAGCGAGGTCGATGGTCAGATCGTGGGCACCATCAACTACGCTACTGCGCTCTTCGATCGGGTCACGATCGAGCGTCATGCCGGCTACCTCGTCGCCATGCTCAAGGCGTTCGTTCTTGAGAAGGCAACACCGGTCGCTCAGGTCGAGATCATCGGAAATCAAGAACGTACGCAGTTGCTCGAAACATGGAATCAGACGCGACGCGACTACCCGACCCAAATCTGTACGCATCGATTCGTGGAAGAGCGCGCCGAACAGATGCCATCGGCTGTCGCCGTGCGCTTCGGAAAAATCACGCTCAGTTATGGCGAATTGAATACGCGTGCCAACCAGCTTGCCCATCATCTGATCGAGCTTGGGGCAGGTCTGGATACGCCGGTTGCGGTTTGTGTCGAGCGTACGCCGGCCATGATTGTCGGGGTACTCGCCATTCTCAAGGCCGGCGGTGCTTATCTGCCGCTCGACCCGGCTTATCCCGCTGACCGGCTCGCGCATATTCTCGATGAGGCCGATCCCGACATCGTGCTCGCCGATGAAACCGGGCGAAACGCGATTGGCGCTCATGCGCTTGCCAAACGGACGGTCATCGACCCGACCGTGTCTTCGTTCAACTCATCCATCACGCTCGATCCGGATCAGTCGAACGCTTCGCCTGTTACGCTGCCCCTCGACCCGCTGCTTGACTATCCGGTTCATAACCCGGTTGTCGCTGGGTTGAACGACCGGCATCTGGCCTATGTGATCTACACGTCGGGGTCCACCGGCGTGCCCAAGGGCGTGATGGTCGAGCACCACAACCTCGTCAACTTCTGTCACTGGCATATCGATGCATTCGGGCTGCGGCCCGGTTCAGCTTCGGCCATGATGGCGGGTATCGCGTTCGACGCCACCGCCTGGGAACTCTGGCCCGGCCTCCTCTCGGGCGGCACCCTCGTCCTGCCTCCGGTCCATGCTGCTCACGATCCGATCGCGCTGCTCGACTGGTGGCAACGGCAACAACTCGACGTCTCCTTCCTCGTCACCCCGCTTGCCGTCATGGCAATCGACCGCAAGCAGCTTCCGCCCGGCCTCCGCTATCTGCTCATCGGCGGGGAGCGCTTCCTGGGCGGCGTCGAAGCATTGCCCGACGGCCTCACGCTCGTCAACAACTATGGACCGACCGAGACCACGATCGTGGCAACTTCCGGCGTGTTGCCTATCGACGCCGACGTGCTTCATATCGGCCGACCGATTCACAACGCCACAGCGTATCTGCTCGATGCGCATCTGCATCCTGTCCCGCTCGGCGCTGCCGGTGAACTGTATGTCGGCGGAGCCGGTGTTACGCGCGGCTATCTGAAGCGACCGGACCTCACCATCGAACGTTTCATCGATGATCCGTTCAGCAGCCAACCCGGCGCCCGTCTCTACAAAACCGGCGACCTCGCGCGTTACCTCCCGGACGGCAACCTCGAATTCCTCGGCCGTAACGACCATCAGGTCAAGATTCGCGGCTTCCGTATCGAACTCGGCGAAATCGAATCCCGCCTTGCCGAGCATCCCGAGATTCGTGAAGCCGCCGTTCTGGCACTGGGCCAGGACAGCGACTTGCGACTGGTCGCTTACGTTGTTGCGAATGCCGCCGTATTCGATGGGAAAGATGGGTCCGGTGAAACCGTCG
>NZ_JAAGNW010000039.1:0-1322 GCF_010645215.1 Burkholderia multivorans
GGTACGTGAGGTCGGTCCATTCGAACTTCACGCCGCGCGGCAGGGTCTGCGCGGCGATCCGTTCGATCGCCGCCTGCGCCTGCCCCGACGAATAGCCGGGCGCAGGCCCGCCGTTCACGTCGGCGGCCGTGTAGCCGTTGTAGCGCACCACCATCTCCGGCCCGAAGGTCGGCGACACCGTCACGACCGACGACAGCGGCACCATCTCGCCCGCCGCATTGCGGGTCTTGAGCTGGAGGATGTCGTCCGCGCGCTGGCGGAACGCCGCGTCCGCCTGCACCCGCACCTGGTAGACGCGACCGAAGCGGTTGAAGTCGTTCACGTACAGCGAGCCCAGGTAGATCTGCATCGTGTCGAACACGTCGGTCACGTTCACGCCCAGCTGCTTCGCCTTCACGCGATCGAGGTCGACGTTGAGCTGCGGCACGTTGATCTGGTAGCTGGTAAACAACGGCCCCAGTTCAGGTGCTTCCCGCGCGCGCTTGATGAAGTCGCTGGTCGCATCCGCGAGCCGCGCGTAACCCACCGCGCCGCGATCCTCGACCTGCAGCTTGAACCCGCCGAGCGTGCCGAGACCGAGCACGGGCGGCGGCGGGAACACCGCGACGAACGAATCCTTGATGCCCGCGTACTGCTGGTTCAGTGCACCCGCGATCGCGCCCGCCGACAGCGCCTTGCCATGCCGATGGTCGAACGGCTTCAGCGTGACGAACACGATGCCCGCGCTCGAACTGTTGGTGAAGCCGTTCACCGACAACCCCGGAAACGCCACCGCGCTCTCGACGCCCGGCTGCTTGAGCGCGATCGCGCTCATCTCGCGAATCACCTTCTCGGTGCGGTCGAGCGACGCGCCGTTCGGCAGCTGCGCGAAGGCGATCAGGTATTCCTTGTCCTGCGCGGGCACGAAACCGCCCGGCACCACGCGCGAAATCAGCAGCGTCGCGCCGACCAGCACCACGTACACGCCGAGCATCACCGCCTTGCGCGACAGCACGCCGCGCACGCCGCTCCCGTAATGCTCCGAGCCGCGATGGAACACCTTGTTGAAGCCGCGGAAGAAGCCGCCGAACACGCGGTTCATCCCGCGGGTCAGCCAATCCTCCTTGTCGCCGTGACCCTTGAGCAGGATCGCCGACAGCGCGGGCGACAGCGTCAGCGAGTTGAACGCCGAGATCACCGTCGAGATCGCGATGGTCATCGCGAACTGCTTGTAGAACTGGCCCGTCAGGCCCGACATGAACGCGAGCGGCACGAACACGGCGACGAGCGTCAGCGCGATCGCGATGATGGGCCCGCTCACTTCCTGCATCGCCTTGTAGGTG
>NZ_JAAGNW010000039.1:1332-8519 GCF_010645215.1 Burkholderia multivorans
GGCCGCTCTCGATGTTGCGCTCGACGTTCTCGACCACGACGATCGCGTCGTCCACCACGATCCCGATCGCGAGCACCATCCCGAACAGCGACAGCGCGTTGATCGAATAGCCGAACAGCAACAGCAGCGAGAAGGTCCCGATGATCGACACCGGCACCGCGATCAACGGAATGATCGAAGCGCGCCAGGTCTGCAGGAACACGATCACCACGATCACCACGAGCGCGATCGCTTCCAGCAGCGTGTGCACGACCGCCTTGATCGAGGAGCGCACGAACTGCGTCGGGTCGTACACGATCCGGTAGTCGACGCCGGCCGGGAAGTCCTGCTTCAGCTCGGCCATGGTCTTGCGCACTTCGTCGGAGATCGCGAGCGAGTTCGCTCCCGGCGACTGGTTGATCGCCATCGCGACCGCCGGCTTGTTGTCGAGCAGCGAACGCAGCCCGTACTCGGACGCATCGAGTTCGATGCGCGCGATGTCGCGCAGATGCGTGACGCCGCCGTCGGGCGCGGTCTTCACGACGATGTCGCCGAATTCGCCCTCGGTCTGCAAGCGGCCGCGCGCATTCACCGACAGCTGCAGCGGCGTGCCCGGCAGCGACGGCGATGCGCCGATCACGCCCGCCGCGACCTGCACGTTCTGCTCGCGGATCGCCTTCACGACGTCGTCGGCCGTGAGGTTGCGCTGCGCGACCTTCTGCGGATCGAGCCACACGCGCATCGCGTAGTCGCCCGAGCCCCACAGCTGCACCTGACCCACGCCCTGGATCCGCGACAGCCGATCCTTCACGTTGATCAGCGCGTAGTTGCGCAGGTAGGTCATGTCGTAGCGGTTGTCCGGCGAGATCAGGTGGACCACCATGGTCAGCGTCGGCGAGCTTTTCACGGTCGTCACGCCGAGCCGCTGCACGTCCTCGGGCAGGCGCGGCAGCGCCTGATTCACCCGGTTCTGCACGAGCTGGGTGGCCTTGTCGGGATCGGTGCCGAGCTTGAACGTGACGGTGATCGTCAGGTTGCCGTCGCTGTTGGCCTGGGACTGCATGTACAGCATGTCCTCGACGCCGTTGATCTGCTCTTCGATCGGCGATGCGACCGTTTCGGCGATCACCTTCGGGTTCGCGCCCGGATACTGCGCCTTGACGATCACGGATGGCGGCACGACTTCCGGATACTCGGAAATCGGCAGCATGAACATCGCGATCACCCCGCCGAGCAGGATGATGACCGACAGCACCCCTGCAAAGATCGGTCGATCAATGAAAAATTTGGATATGTTCATGGAAAGCTCTATCGGATAGGGCGCGCCGGCACGGCGCGCCCGGATCAGCAGTGCGGGCGGATCAGGACTTGGCCGCCGCCGGCGCGCCCTGCGCCGCCGCGACCGGGGTGGCGGGCGCATCCTCGCCGCCCGTCATCGGCACGAGATGCGGCTTCACCTGCTCGCCGGGCCGCACCAGCTGCGTGCCGCGCACCACCACGCGGTCGCTCGCCTGCAGGCCGCTGACGATCACGCGCTGGTTGCCGTGCTGCCCGCCCACTTGCACCTCGCGATACGACACGCGCCCCTGCCCGTCGACCACGAACACGAACTTCTTGTCCTGGTCGGTGTTGACCGCCGCGTCGTCGACGAGCAGCGCCGGATGCGGCGCGCTGCCGCCCACCTTGATGCGCGCATACAGGCCCGGCACCAGCATGCCGTCCGCATTGTCGAAGCGCGCGCGCACGCGGATCGTGCCCGACGACGCATCGAGCCGGTTGTCGACCGAGTCGATCGCGCCGCTGCGCGAATAGCCGCTCTCGTTCGCGAGCCCCAGTTCCACCGGCACCCGGCGGCCGTCCTTCGCGCCGTTGATGTATTGCAGATAGGTCTGTTCGTCGGCGTCGAACGACGCGTAGATCGGCGATACCGAGACCAGCGTGGTCAGCGGCGCGGCCGATGCGCCGGCCGACACCACGTTGCCGACGGTGATCTCCGCGCGCGACACGCGGCCCGCGACCGGCGCGACGATGCGCGTGTAGCCGAGGTTGATGCGCGCGGTCTCGAGCGCGGCGGCGGCCGCTTTCAGGTTCGCGTTCGCCTCGCGCGCGCCGTTCTGCTTCTCGTCGTAGTCGCGCTTCGCGATCGCGTTGTCGCCGATCAGGCGCTGCGCGCGCTGCCAGTCGCTTTGCGCATAGCCGTCGCGGGCCTGCGCGGCCGCGAGCTGCGCGGCCGCGCGGTCGACCTCGGCCTGATACGGGCGCGGATCGATCACGAACAGCGTATCGCCCTTCTTCACGAGCGCGCCGTCCTTGAAGTTGACCGAGACGATCGTGCCGGCCACCTGGGGCCGCACGTCGACTTTCTCGACCGCTTCGAGGCGGCCCGAATAGCTTTGCCAGTCGGTCACCGTCTTGGCCAGGACCGTGGCGACGTCGACCTCGGGCGGGGGCGGCGCGGACTTGTCGGGCGCGCTCGCGTTCACGCGGATCGCGCTGAAGGCGCCGAAGCCGGCGACCGCGACGGTCGCCAGCGCGGCGGCCGCGAGGCGGGCGCGGCGGGAGTGCAGGATAGCCATGAAGATCTCCAGTAGCGTGATTGGAATGGAATTCAGGAACGGGCGTGGAAGCGGCACTGGAAGAAGCGCGTCGCCTCCAGCAGCGCGGGCGGGTGATCCGCGAGGGCCGCGTGGGTGGTGTCGGGGAAGCGCATCACCTGGGTCGGCACGCCCGCGTCGATCAGGCAGGCCGCATACTTCTCGGCCTCGACGTGCAGCACGTCGTTCTGCGCCGTGACGACGAGCGTCGGCGGCAGCCCGGCGAGCCGCACCGATTCGAGCGGCGCGGCGTACGGATGCATGCGCTGCAGGGGCTGCGGCAGGTACGCGCGATAGCAGGCCGCGCAGTCGCGCGCGGTGATGTCGGAGGCGAGGCGCTGCTCGTCGCCGATCCGCGTCATGCTCGGATCGAGCATCGGGCCGAACAGCGCCTGCGCCGTGATCGGCACCTCGCCGCGGTCGCGCGTGATGAACGCGAGGCAGTTCGCGAGCTGGCCGCCCGCGTCGTGGCCCGCCACCGCGATCCGGCGCGGATTGCCGCCGAACGCGCGGGCGCGGGCCTCGACCCAGCGCGCGGCGCAGAACGCATCCTCCGGCGCGGCCGGGAACGGATAGGCCGGCGCGAGCGAATAATCGACCGAGACGACGAGCGCCGGCAGATGCTCGGCCAGGAAGCGCGCGGCGAAATCGGCGTCGGCGAGCGAGCCGCGCACGAAACCGCCGCCGTGGAAATACAGCACGATCGGCAGCCCGGTCTTGTCGGGCCGCCGGTACAGGCGCAATACGATGTCTTTCGCGTAGCCGCCGATTTCGACGTCGGTGACCGCGAGCGCCCCGCGTGCACGGGCTTCTCCGCCCCACGGGGAGGTCGGCGGAAAGCGTAAGTCGGATCCATTCATGGCAGATGAGGCGGCAACGCGCATTCATTTCAAGATGGATCGCATTCTGGATCCGTGCGCCATCGAGATAAATCCCGACAATCCGTCAACACAATTCAATGCATCTGAACAATCGACGGAACAATCGGGCGCACCGCGGGCGCCCGACGCTGCGCGCCGCACGCCGTCGCTTCGCCATGCGCCCCGCGCCGCGACATGGGTCACGGATCATCGCGCTTCACGTTCGATCCCGGCGTCATGCCGGGCCCCATCCTTCCCTCACACGGCTGAACATGCTGAAAAACGTTGCGCTGAACAGCTCGCCGGGCAGCGTCGTCGGGCGCGCCCGAAGCGAAGACCCGCCGACCGCCAACCCCAGGACAAACAACCGGCAGCCGACCTCGCTCGCGCCGCCCGAGGATCGAAACACCCTGGCGGCGTTCAGAACGCTGTCGACATCGACGAATTTCAAGGGCTGGAATAGCCGGGCCGCTTCCGGTTCCGCCCCGCGACCGGGGGAAAGCCAGGTGAGCGGGTTCACCCGCAGGCAGTCCATCAACCGGGCGCCCGGACAGGCGTTGCAGCGCAGGGACTCGGCCACCTGGAACGAGCCCGGACACAAGCACGAGTTCCATCGCATGTTCCCGCGGAACAACGGCGGCGACATGGCAAGAGCGGACAACGCCTGTCAAAAGATGCTGTCGATCCTGTGCGGCGAACGGCAGCATCGGACGTCCCGCCGCGCGAGCGTCAGCGGGACCGAACTGTCCCAGGAAACCGTGGCCCTCGCCGTGACGCAGGATGCGCGCAGCGGCGAGAAACACGTGTGGATTGCGGCCAACGGGCCGGAACTGCACCGGCATCGGGCCAACGTGGCGGCGCCGTTCACGGAGGCGCTGCGGCAAAAGGGCGTCAACGAGGCCGTCGAACTGCACTTCCTGCAGCCCGGGCCATCCGTCTCGAACGCACACGCGGAAATGCAGCTGTTGCAGCACCTCGTCTCGAGCGGCCATCTGCGCAGCAGCGCATCGGGCGTGGGCGATCAAGGCCATCATCGACTCACCGACTTCGGCACCAGCAAGCCCGCGTGCATCGGATGCGGCCCGCTCGTCGACAAGGCGCTCGACCTGCTCGCGCAGCCGTCATACCGGCGGCGGGACTTCAATGACCAACCGTCGCCCATCCTGTTCCACACGGCCACCACGAACAGCACGTTCCTGGTTCCGGTCCCCACCCACGCGAATAACGGCGAGGCGGAGGTGGAGCTGGGGCCAGCGCTCTCGCAGTTCGACGCCCTGTTGAAAGAGCCCTTGCCGGCGCGCACGGCCGACGCGACCACGCAAACGCCACAGCCGCCGCCGAATCCGGGCAGCGCGGCGACGCCGCCGGCCAGCGCCCCCGCCGCGAAACCCAGCTACAGCCGTGTCGCCACCGCGACGCCGGCCGCCGGCAGCGCCCCCGCCACACGGCTGAACTACAGCGCGGCCGCGTCGAGACAGGCCGCCGCCCCGGCACCCGCCCGCCCGACGCAGCCGGCGGCAACCCGCCCCGCGCCCGCCGCGGCGCCTCGCCCGAGGCCGCCGATCGCGGATCAGGCGGTCCGCATGGAACCGCCCGTTCCGCAGCCTGCGCGGACCAGCGACCAGACCACCCAAACCGATTCTCCCGAACCGGCACGCACATGACTTCGACCTTTCCGCGCTTCGATCGCCATCTCGACGCCTTGTCGGCCCTGGCCGGCCCCGACCACCTCCATCTCGACCGCGCGCCGGACCACGTCTCGGCAACGCTGACCGCCAGTTGCAACGACGTGTTCTTCCCGGTGTCGGTGCAATGCTACGCCCGACCGGACACGCCGCCCTTCGTGATCGTCGAGGTGCAGTTGCTGGACACCCGGGAAGGAGGCTTCGACGCCGTGTTCGCGCCCATGCACGCGATCAACTATCTGCTCCAGCGCGAAGCCGGCTGGCGCGCGCCCATGCTGAGCGTGCGTCCGTCCGTGTTCGGCATGTCCCGACCGGCCGCCCTCGTCCTGATCGCGAACACGCCGCTCGCGCAGCTCGACGCCGACGATTTCGGGGCCACCGTCCAGGATCTGATCGCGCGCGCCGTCCCGCTTGCCGCGCACCTGCGCACACTGCTCGCCGAAGCCGCCGCGCCGACACCGGCCTGAGCCGGGCCGACATCCGCCGCAGCCGGAGGGAAGACACTACCGCGCGTCGGGTTTTATCCGAGGCGCGCCGCCGCCGGGCGGGACGCGGCGGGGAACCCCGAGGACGGGTTCCCCGCCCGCCAGCCCGGTGATTGCGCGCCGTACGACCCGGACCGCCGGGGCGGGCCGCCCGGCGCGCTTCGCCCGCGCCCGCGCCACCTTCGGCAAAAATCCGGATAAATGCCTATAATCCCGCAACACAATTCCACACCCCTGAACAATCGATGCCGCCCGCGCCCCGTCGCGTAGCGGCCTGTCCTTGTTCCGGCTTCATTTTCTGGAGGGAGTAATGGACCGGCTTCAGGCCATGCAGGTGTTTACGCGTGTCGTCGATACGAACAGCTTCACCAAGGCGGCCGAAACGCTCGGCCTGCCGCGCGCGTCGGTCACGACCATCATCCAGAATCTCGAAGCGTTCCTCGGCGTGCGCCTCATGCACCGGACCACCCGGCGCCTGTCGCTGACGCCGGACGGCGCCGCCTACTACGAGCGCTGCGTGCGCATCCTCGCGGACGTCGAGGAAACCGAGGCGAGCTTCCAGACCAATAACCGCAAGCCGCACGGCAAGCTGCGCGTCGACATGCCCGGCTCGCTCGGCCGCCTGCTCGTGATCCCGTCGCTGTGCGAATTCCACCAGCGCTATCCGGACATCGACCTGCAGCTCGGCCTCACCGACCGCCCCGTCGACCTGCTGCAGGAAGGCGTCGACTGCGTGATCCGGGTCGGCGCGCTGCAGGATTCCTCGCTCGTCGCGCGCCGGATCGGCCTGTTCGAGGGCGTGACGGTGGCGTCGCCCGCCTACTTCGAACGCTACGGCGAACCGAAGACGATCGAGGATCTCGATCAGCACAAGGCGGTCATGTATTTCTCGCACCGCACCGGCCGCACCTTCGACTGGACCTTCCTGATCGACGGCAAGGAAGTCGAGGTCAAGGTGAACGGCATCGTGTCGGTCAACGACGCGGACGCCTACGTGACCTGCGGGATCGAAGGCTTCGGGCTGATCCAGCCGCCCCTCTTCATGGTGCTGCCGCACCTGCGCGCCGGCACGCTGAAGGAAGTGCTGCCCGGCTACAAGCCGCTGCCGATGCCGATCTCGATCGTCTACCCGCACAGCCGGCATCTGTCGCCGAAGGTGCGCGTGTTCGTCGACTGGATCGCCGAAGTGTTCGATCGCTGCCCGCTGCTGAGCGGCCGGGGCAACCTCGACGCGACCTGCAGCAAGCGCACCTTCGAGGACGCGGAGCGCGCGCCCGCGCTCGATACGCCGGTGCTCAACGAATGGGTGGCGTAGCGGCCGTCCGCCGCGCTACTTGAACCGCCAGCCGCGCAGCCGGCCGTACATGCCCTCGGCGTGACGGCCGCGGCCGGCGCGGCGCGCGATGCTCAGCGCATCGGTAAACGTCGCACGATGCGACCTCAGCTGCGTCGCACAGCAACGCTCGACGCTCGCGATCTGCACTTTCAGGAACCCGATGGTCTGTTCGACGCCCTTGCGCACGCTCGGGTGCGACAGCGCCAGCAATTGATATTCGGCCATCAGCAGCGCAAACAACTGGCGAT
>NZ_JAAGNW010000039.1:8529-10873 GCF_010645215.1 Burkholderia multivorans
GCTCGATGTCGCCCAGCGGCCTCGCGAACTGTTCGCCGCTGGGCTGCCGATACAGCACCGCGCCGAGAGTCGCGAGCGTCTGCGCATCGAGTTCGTCCGTAGCGCCCGGCTCGCCGAGCGCAAGCGCGAACTCCCTGGCCTGATGCGGGCTGATCACGAGCACCGCCTGCCCGGCCGCCTGCAACGCGCAGGTGGCGTCGAATTCATGTCCGCCGTTCGACTTCACGACCACGAGCGCCGGCTGCCAGGCCGCGACCGTATCGACCAGCCGGTCGACGCCGGCCGGATCGTTCGGATAGCGCCACACGAGCCCCGCGGTGGACACCACGATGTCCAGCATGTCATGCGCCACGTCGACGCCGACAAAGACGCCGTCGGCCATGCCGGCCACCTTGTCACACTCCGAATATTTAGTCATACTGAATCAAATCCATTCGCACGACGTAATGTCATGATTGAACGATACGCTGCGAAGTGCGGTCACAGCGCTCCCGCCGATCGCGCACCCGGTGCACCGCGTCGGCAGCATGGCCGGCCGCGCGCATCTTGCCGCATGGCGTTTCCTGTATCCGGGAGCTTATTAAGTCGTGGTTCGGATTCACGACGACAATCAGGATTCCTCACACTCCGGCTGGATTCCGGCAAGTTCATGGCAGCCCTCTTCAGGCGCCGCGTCGAGCGCGAATTGGCTCCGATCCTTGCCGCGCAGCCAGCGCGGCTCCTTGCCGACGCCTGACCAGGTTTCGCCCGTTTTCGGATTGAAATACTTGGCGCGGCGCTTCCGTGTCGCGCCATTCAGCTCGTCCGGGAACAGGTCATGTCGCGTAAATCCGAACTCCAGGATGCATTGTCGGATTTCCTCGAGCACCGCCCCGGCAATGGCGGCGCGCTCCCGGCTCAGTTGGCCCTCGAGCAGGGCCTTCATTTCCATATATGACTCGTAGACCATCATGGCTCGCCTCGATCCAGCTACGCATCACTTGGCGGACAGCGCCCGGGGGATGGGAACTGTTGACGAAAGCGTAGCAGTGACACTTTCGAGCATTGACAACTTTTGTCAACTGAGCCTATTCGGGCGGGCGTTTTATTCATCGAAACCATCTTTTTCCAGATGATTCGACGTTCATAAACGTTGACAATTTCGCTGACCCTTCGATGCGACCATTTCGGCCAGGTAAATGTCAAGTGCCTACCCATTTCGCCAACCGAATCATCTCACGAACAACCTCGCCATGCAGGTCGAAGATTCAAGGCAGGATTACGAAATATTATGAAAATCCTATATCTCGAGGACGATTTGACTTATATCGACCTGGTCAGATCGATACTGGCGGAACTGGGCCATCACGTGCATGCGGTACGCGATGGATGCGAGGCAATCCGTCATCTGGAAAGCGAAGTCGCAGACCTGCTGATCCTCGACTGGCAGGTGCCGGGCCTGTCCGGACTCGAAGTGCTGGCCTGGGCCCGCGAGCGCATCGGCCCGCATCTGCCGATCCTGTTCCTGAGCAGCCGGGCGCGCGACGACGAGATTCTCTCGGCCATCAATGCCGGTGCGGACGACTACCTCGTGAAGCCGGTCAACCGATGCGAGCTGATCGCGCGCATCAATGCGCTGATGCGCCGCGCGTATCCGAAGCTCGGCGAGCAAAGCAGCACGATCGAGATCGGCGGCTACCGGATCGACACGAAATACCGTACCGCCCAGCTGCATGGCGAGCCGGTCAAGCTGACGCCGCGCGAGTTCGAGATCGTTGCGCTGCTGTTTCGCAACGTCGACCGGGTGATGCCGCGCGACGCCCTGATCCGTTCGATCTGGGGGCGCGACATGGGCGCCGTGTCGCGCAGCCTCGACACGCACATCTATCGGATCCGGGCCAAGCTGTCGATCCACGCGGGCAACGGCGTGCGGCTGCGCACCATCTACACGCACGGCTACCGGCTGGAAGCCATGTGACGCGCCGGCGCGCACGCCCGCGCGCTCGTACTCACGCCAGCAATGCCTGAATGTCCCGATAGAGCGGGCCCGGCACCCGCACGCCCTGCGCGAGACTGCGCGCGCGGGCCGCGAAGCGGCGCTGCGACGGCAGGCGCGCCCCCTGCCCGCCGATCGCCTCCAGCAAGCGCTCGGCGCGCGCCTGCCCCTCACCGCGGCGTGCGCCGAGGAACACGTCGGGATCGAATGCGATCAGCAGCTCGCCGTGGCAAGGCGTCGCGCCGACGCCTGCGTCGAACTCGAGCGATTCCATGCTCGTGAAATCGCCGATCAACGCGCCCGCGAGCAATTCGATCATCGCCGCCAGCGCCGAGCCCTTGTGTCCGCCGAAGGTCCGCATCGCCCCCC
>NZ_JAAGNW010000039.1:10883-12693 GCF_010645215.1 Burkholderia multivorans
GCATGCAACTCGATGTCGCCGCGCGCGATCGCGCTCGTCGCGAAGTCGAACACGTACGGCTCGCCGCCGGGCCGGGGCCATGCGAACGCCAGCGGATTCGTGCCGAACACCGGCCGTACGCCGCCCTCCGGCGCGACCCATGCATGGCTCGGACACATCGCGAGCGCGGCCAGACCGTGCGCGGCGAGCGCTTCCACCTCCGGCCACAGCGCCGAGAAATGGAAACAGCGGTTGATCGCCAGCGCCGCGATACCCTGGGCGCGCGCCCGCTCGACCAGCGTCGGCAAGCCCAGTTCGAACGCGAGCAGCGAGTAGCCGCGCTGCGCATCGACCGATACCACGCCGCCCGCGAGCGTGCGCAGGATCGGCTCCGCGCGCGGGTCGACCTGGCCTTCGCGCAGCGAACGCACGCAGACCAGCAGGCGATAGATGCCATGCGAGTGGCACTCGTCGCGCTGGCATTGCGTGATCACGCGGGCGATCGCACGCGCATGCGCGTCCGACATGCCGTGGTGCGTGAGCACCTCGAATGACAGCCGCTCGACTTCGTCGAGCGACAAAACCACTTCGTCCTGCTTCGCGGCGTCATGCATCGCGTGCCTCCGCGGCTTGCTCGACCCCGTTCACGCGACGCGCGAGGCCGAGCGGATTGCCGTCGCGCAGCGCGGCGGGCAGGCAGGCCGCCGGGAAATCCTGGTAGCACACGGGCCGCAGAAAGCGCTCGATCGCCCGGCTGCCCACCGACGTCGTGCGCGCATCCGACGACGCGGGGAACGGGCCGCCATGCACCATCGCATCGCAGACCGCGACGCCCGTGCCGAAGCCATTCGCGAGAATCCGCCCTGCGCGCTTTTCGAGCAGCGGCAGCAAGGCGCTGAATGCGGCAGCATCCGCATCGTCCGCGTGCACCGCGATCGTCAGCTGACCTTCGAGCGACGCCAGCAGCGCATGCAGCGCCGCCTCGTCGGGACAGCGCACGATCAGCGACGCCGCGCCGAACACTTCGTCGCGCAGCGCGGCGTCGCGTGCGAACGTCTCGGCCGTGGTCGCGAACAGCGCGGCGCGCGCCGTATGCGGGCCGCCTGCCGCGCCGGTCGCGAGCGCGATCACGCCGGCGCTTGCCGCGCGCGCCTCGACCGCCGCACGATAGGCGGCGTCGATCGCGGGCGTCAGCATCGTCGCGGCCGGCGCGGCGTCGAGCGCGGCCGCGGCCGCCTGCTCGAACGCGCGCAGCGCCGGCCCGTCGACCGCCAGCACGAGGCCCGGATTGGTGCAGAACTGCCCGGCGCCCAGCGTCAGCGAGGCGACGAACTGCTGCGCGATCGTCGCCGCCCGCGCGGCGAGCGCGCCCGGCAGCAGCAGCACGGGGTTCACCGCGCTCATCTCCGCGTAGACCGGAATCGGCTCCGTACGCGCAGCCGCGATCCGCATCAGCGCCGCGCCGCCCGCGCGCGAGCCGGTGAACCCGACCGCCTTGATGCGCGGATCCGCGGCCAGCGCCTGGCCGATCGCGTGCCCCGCGTCGAACAGCAGCGCGAACACGCCTTCCGGCATCCCGCACGCGCGCGCGGCGCGCTGGATTGCCTGGCCGACCAGTTCCGAGGTGCCCGGATGCGCGGGATGCGCCTTGACGATCACCGGACAGCCGGCCGCCAGCGCCGACGCGGTGTCGCCGCCCGCCACCGAGAATGCGAGCGGGAAGTTCGACGCGCCGAATACCCCGACCGGCCCGAGCGCGATGTTGCGCAGGCGCAGATCGTTGCAAGGCAGCGGCATGCGCAGCGGCGCGCGGCCCGGATCCGCCGTGTCG
>NZ_JAAGNW010000039.1:12733-27021 GCF_010645215.1 Burkholderia multivorans
AGCGAACGCCGCATCGGCGAGCCCGCACGCGGTATCGAGATCGGCCGGCGTCGCGCCGCCGAACGCGGGCGCGAGCGCCTCGCCGGTGGCGGCCGCGAGCGCGTGGAACGTGCCGTTCGCGCCGAACACGGCCGTGCGGCCGATCAATTGTTTGCCTTCAATGGCCATGGTCTCTCCCTCGGGTCGGGCGCGCGGCCCGCAAGGCCGCGCCGTGGTAGCGGGGGACGACGGATTCATTCGTCGTCCTCCAGTTCGAGCCGGGCCGGCACGCCGGTCGCCGCGCCCCAGTAATAGATGACGATCGCGATCAGCGCGACCGCGAGCGTGTCGTAGGGATGGGCGAGCACGCCGATGCCGCCGAAGCTGCCGAGATACGACGCGCCGATGATCAGCGCATAGAACGCGATCAGCCACAGCGACGCGCGCACCTGCCGCGCGAGGCTCAGCTGCCCGGTCGGCACGTGGCGGCCGCAGCCGAGATAGACGACGAACAGCACGATCTGCAGGCCGAGCAGCCAGGACACCGTGCCCCAGCCCGACCAGTAGACGATCAGCGCGGCGACGATGAACGACAGCGGGCCGAGCACCGCGAAGCCGGCGGCGCGAAACGGCCGGGGCAGGTCGGGGGCGGTGCGGCGCAGCGCGGCGACCGACACCGGCGCGACCGCGTAGCTGAGCACCAGCGCCGCCGACACGACGTTGATCAACACCTCCCAGGACGGGAACGGCAGCGTCCAGAACACCGACAGCCCGAAGGTCAGCCACAGGCCCGGGCGCGGAATGCCCGAACGCGCGTCGATGCGCGTGAACACCTTGAAAAAGGTGCCGCTCTTCGCCCAGCCGTAAATCACACGCGGCGTCGCGTTCATGTAGATGTTGCCGCAACCGCTCGGCGAGATCATCGCGTCGGCCACCACCATGTAGGCGAGCCAGCCGACGCCGAGCACGAGCGCGATGTCGCGGTACGGCAGCGAGAACGCGTGACCGATGCCCTGCCAGCCGCCCGCGAGCATCCCGGTCGGCACGCCGCCGAGGAACGCGAGCTGCAGCAGCACGTAGATCAGCGTCGACAGCAGCACCGACAGGATCAACGCGATCGGGATCGTGCGCTGCGGCTCGCGCACCTCGCTCGCGACCGAGATGATCGGCGTGAGGCCCAGGTACGCGAAGATCACGCCGCCCGCCGACACCGCCATCTCGACGCCGGACAGGCCGAACGGCGCGAAGCCGGCGACCGTCAGGTTGGCCGGCTTGAAGAACATGAACAGCACGCCGATCACCGACAGCGGCACGATGAACTTGAACAGGCTGATCAGGTTGTTGGCGGTCGCGAAGGTCTTGACGCTCGAATAGTTGAGCAGGAAGAACACGCCCAGCAGCGCGAACTGCAGCAGCCAGCCCGCGACGGTCGGGTTGTTGCCGCCTGCGACGGTAAGGCCGGGGAACCAGGCGGCCGCGTACTGCCGCGCGGCCACCACCTCGATCGCGATCAGGCTCGAAAACGCGATCAGCGTGATGAAGCCCATCAGGTAGCCGAGCAGCGGGCCGTGCGAATACACGGGGTAGCGCACCACGCCGCCCGCGCGCGGCAGCGCCGCGCCCAGCTCGCAGTAGACGATGCCGAGCAGCAGCACCGCGACGCCGCCGAGGATCCACGAGAAAATGCCGGCGGGCCCGGCGATCGAGGCGACGTGGCTCGCCGCGAACAACCACCCGGACCCGAAGATGGCGCCGAGACCGATGAAGGTGAGATCGGTCAACGACAGCCGCTTCTGGAATTTGCCTTGTGTTGCCATGAGGAAGATGCCTTGTATCGGAACCGCGACGACAGGCAGACGGGCACCCGCCCACGCGGCGCGTGGGCGCCCGTGGGTTTCGCGACATCGGAGAGTCGGCGACGGGAGGACGGCCGCGGGAACGGGGCGCGTCTGTCTCAGCGAACGCGCGCGGCGGGGGGAGCGCCGCGCGCCGGGGCGCTTACAGCCCCACGTCGGGCAGCGTCGGCCGCTCGGCGAGCGCCTTCGCGACGATCGCCTTCACCTCGGCCAGCGTCTCGCCCTGCAGCGCGAGACGCGGCGGACGCGTGACGGCGCTGCCGCGTCCGACCAGCTCCTCGCACAGCTTGATGCACTGGACGAGATCGGGGCGCGCGTCGAGGTGCAGCAGCGGCATGAACCAGCGATACAGCGCGAGCGCCTCGTCGAAGCGCCGTTGCATCGCGAGACGGAACAGCGTCTCGCCTTCCTTCGGGAACGCATTCGACATCCCCGACACCCAGCCTTGCGCGCCGACCGCGAGGCTCTCGACCACCACGTCGTCGAGGCCCGCGAACAGCACGAAGCGATCGCCGACCGCGTTGCGGATGTCGATGAAGCGGCGTGTATCGCCCGACGAATCCTTGAAGTAGACGATGTTCTCGCAATCCTGCAGCGCGATCAGCACGTCGGGCGTCACGTCGTTCTTGTAGATCGGCGGGTTGTTGTAGACCATCACCGGCAGGTCGGTGCTCGTGGCGACCGCACGGAAGTGCGCGGCCGTCTCGTGGGTCTTCGCGGAGTAGACGAGCGCCGGCATCACCATCACGCCGTCGACGCCGGCGCGCGCCGCCTCGCGCACCGTGTCGCACGCGAAGGCCGTGGTGAATTCCGCGATGCCCGCGATCACCGGCACCCGGCCGGCCGCCGCGTCGCGCGCGGCCTCGATCACTGCGAGCTTCTCGGCCGTCTTCAGCGAGGTGTTCTCGCCGACCGTGCCGCATACCACGAGGCCCGACACGCCATCCTTGACGAGATTGGCCATCACGCGATGCGTCGCTTCGAGATCGAGCGAGAAGTCCGCCTTGAATTGGGTGCTGACGGCGGGGAAAACGCCGCTCCAGTGCTCGGTGCGATGGTTCATCAATGTCTCCTCGAATGGGTAGGTGGCGCGGAATGGCTCCGGACTGTCGACAAGTATCCGCTCGCGACGCGGCGGCGGCTTGTGACTTTTCCCGCTCGTGGAAGATGAAATCGGCATAGTGCGCGGGGCCGCGCGGCGGGCCGGCGCGACGCGCGACGCTGCGCCGGCAAGCATGGTGCGCCTTGCCGCAAGGCTTGGCGCAAGCCTCGTGCGCAAGCGCTCGACCGGACGGAAAACACGCCGGCGCGCCCTTTTCGCACGGCCCGCGCGCGGCAATCGGCACAGCGTCCGGCGCGCGCCGGGCGCATCGCTCACGAGGGTGCGCGACGATGCCCCCACCCGCGACGCGGATATCGATTGTTCCAACTTCGCGACAATTCAATTCGCTCGCCGGCCATTTATCGAATCGACAGGAGTTGCATCATGAAACGCAGCAGTCTCTTCGCCGCCGTCGCCCTTGCGCTGACGGTTTCCGCACCGGCCTTCGCGGAAGGCGGCATCGGCCTCACCGGCGCATATGGCGACAACGCGTGGCACGGCAAGAGCACCCGCAGCCGCGCCGAAGTGCGCGCGGAACTCGAACAGGCGCAGCAGGACGGCTCGCTTGATGCGATGCGCAAGACCACCTCGTATCCGCAAGGCGTCGAGTTGGCCCGCCGCGCCTATCGTCCCGATCCCGACGCCAATCAGCTCGCGGGCGCGGGCCGGTAAACGCCGCGGGCCGCGCGTCGGGTCGCCCGACGCGCGGCCCGCGCCGCTCCACAGCAACTTCATCGCGTCACGTCTTTCCTTCAAGGGTTACGACCATGAACGAACCGTCTCCTTCGCCGCTCGATCAATGGGACAGCACGATCCCCGTCTGGACGCCGTTCCGCCCGACGGCCGGCCGCTGAGCGCGACGACGGCCGCCGCCGCGCTCAACGGCGCGGCACGCCGTCGCGCCAGGCGCTCCAGTGCGTGACGATGTCCTGCACGAGCGGGTTGCCCGCCAGATACAGGTTCGCGGTCGCGAGCGGGAAGCCGCCCTGGTCCGCATAGTTGAGCAGATTGTCCGCGCTGGTCTGGCCCGCGTGCGGCCGATCGAAATCGGAACCGGTGCGCAGCACCGCCACGCGATTCAGATCCACCCGCTTCACGCTCGCCGCGCGCTTGAGCGCTTCGAAGGTCGCGTTGTCTTCCTGCGCCGTCATGCAATACGTGCCCTTGCCGTCGGTCAGGATCCTGGTCCATTCGCGCGCGCGCTCGCCGAGCAGCGTGCCCGAGAACCACGTGTTGCCCGACGACGTGTCGCACTGGATCACCGTCGGCGGCTGGTTCGCGGGCGCGTAGTCGAACTTCGCGCGCGCCGCCTGCGCCTGCGGGCTGTCCGACAGCGTGACGTTGCGCGACAGTGCGTAGGCGGCGTCCGCGAGCTGCGGGTTGAGCTGGAACACTTCGTTGCGGTAGTCGAGCGGCGGCTTTTCCGTCGGGTTCTTCGTGTTGATGCCGAGATAGCCGCCGCTCCAGCCGGCCGGGATCTCGCGCGCATCGAGTTCCCACTGGATCCCGAAGTCGACCAGATACTTCGCCCATGCGGCGGAGCCGAGCGTGCCGCGCGCCGGCTCGACGCCCGCGATGCCCGAGATCAGGAAATAGGTACGACGCAGGTCGAAACGCTGCGAGAACGTGAGCGCCATGATCGACGAAGCCGCGTTCGCGTAGCCCATGCCGGTCGTCACGACGCAGACGTCCTGCTTGTTGCAGTGAACGGCCGGATAGTCGGGCGACAGGCCGGGCACCGACACGGTCTTCCACGGCCCGAGCTTGTCGAGCCAGGCCTGCCCCTCGGGGCCGAACATCGTGATGATCATCACCTTCACCGGGCGGCCCTGCGCGGCGGCGCCGGCGTCGCGGCCGGTGTCCTGGGCGAAGGCGGAGACGGCCGAACAGGCGGCCAGCGTGAAGACTGCGGCGGACAGAATCGATCGAGTCAGCATCGGCGTTCCTTTGTCGATTGTTGTTGGAAGCTGGGAGAAGAGGGGCGGCACGGCATGTCATGGCCCGCGCGCGCAGTATAGAACGGTGACGCGCGCGATGGATTCGGGGCGGCGCGGGCAGTGCGGCGTTGCGGGGAGGCCGATACCAAGGCCGTAACGGCGCGGCCGTGATCATTGGACGGAGCGGACGACGGACAACCTGAAAAGTAATGCGCCCGTCGATGACGGGCGCCAAACGCACTGCCGAACTCACCCGATCGAATACACCGGCAAGCCGCGCGCCCGCAACCTCAGGCGACGTCGACGCGCGCAGGCCCGTCCGTCATCTCGCCGATCACGACCGCGCGGTCGAAGCCGTCGGCGCGGAAGCACGCGAGGACCTCGTCGACCGCGTCCGGCGCGCATGCGACGAGCAGGCCGCCCGACGTCTGCGGATCGGTCAGCAGCGCCTGTGCAACGGGCGGCAGGCCGTCGGCGAGCCGCACGTCCGCGCCGTACGAGGCCCAGTTGCGCCCCGATGCGCCGGTGAACACGCCGTCGGCGACGAACGCCTCGACCCCCACGAGCCACGGCAGCGACGCGTAATGCACGCGCGCGGTGAGCTGTGCGCCGCGCGCCAGTTCGAGCGTATGACCGAGCAGCCCGAAGCCCGTGACGTCGGTCAGCGCATGCACGCCCGGCAGCGCGGCAAGCGCCGTGCCCGGCCGGTTCAGCTTGGTGGTCGTCTCGACCATCTGCGCGTAGCCCGCGGCGTCGAGCTGGTTCTTCTTCAACGCCGCCGACAGCACGCCGACGCCGAGCGGCTTGCCGAGCACGAGCACGTCGCCCGCGCGCGCGGCCGCATTGCGTTTCACGCGCGACGGATGCACGACGCCGATCGCCGCGAGCCCGTAGATCGGTTCGACCGAATCGATCGAATGGCCGCCCGCGACCGGAATGCCCGCGTCCGCGCACACCGCTTCGCCGCCGCGCAGCACCGCGGCGATCGTCTCGTGCGGCAGCACGTTGATCGGCATCCCGACCAGCGCGAGCGCGAAGATCGGCTTGCCGCCCATCGCGTACACGTCGGACAGCGCGTTGGTCGCGGCGATCCGGCCGAAGTCGAACGGATCGTCGACGATCGGCATGAAGAAGTCGGTGGTCGCGACGATCGCCTGTTCGTCGTTCAGCCGATAGACGGCCGCATCGTCCGAGGTCTCGGTGCCGACCAGCAGATCGGGAAACAGTGCAGGCGGCGCATTGCGCTTCAGCAGCTCGGACAGCACGCCCGGCGCGATCTTGCAGCCGCAGCCGCCGCCATGCGACAGGCTCGTGAGGCGCGGCGGCGCGGCGTCGGGGCGGGTGGAGTCAGTCATGGCGAGGATCCGGAAAAGGGGAAAACGCTCTATTATCGACAATCCCGCGCAAGCGCGCGCGGCGCACCCCGCAAAATTCCCGCCCCGCCTGCCCCTCAACCGTTCATGGATCATCGTTTCGTCGCGCTCGTCCTGCTGTCCGCGTTGTTGCACGCCGTCTGGAATGCGTTCCTCCACGTCAGCGAGGACCGCGTCGTGCAGCTCGGCACGATGTCCCTGCCCTATCTCGCGGCCGGCCTCGCCGGCGCGCTGCTGCTGCCCTTGCCGCCCGCGGCGGCGTGGCCTTATGTCGCGGCCTCGGCGCTGCTCGAACTGGGCTACTGCGCCGCGCTGCTGCGCGCGTACCGGCGCGGCGAATTCAGCGAGATCTACCCGATCGCGCGCGGACTGTCGCCGCTCCTCGTCGCCGGCCTCGCGTTCGCGCTGCTCGGCGAACGGCCGACGCCCGCCGCGCTCGCGGGCATCGCATGGGTCTACCTGTTGTGGAACGCGCCGCAGCTCGCGCTGATCTGCGCGCTGCGCGGCCCGCGCACGCTGCTCGCCACGCGCGGCGCGCTCGGGCGCGGCATGCTGGCCGGCACGCTCGCGCTCAGCGCCTATGCGATCGTGACGCTCGCCTACCGGCACCTGCCGGTCGCGACCGTCTCCGCGCTGCGCGAAACCAGCCCGATCTTCGCGCTGGCAATCGGCTGGTTCGCGCTGCGCGAACGACCGACCGCGCGGCGGCTCGTCGCGTGCGCGCTGGTGGTGGCGGGCGCCGCGCTGATCCGGCTGTAGGCCGCAACAACACCTACCCGCGGCCCGCCGCTCAGAACTTGTGGCGGATGCCCGTCACCGCGACGATCTGCGTCCGCGTGCTCGACGGATTCGAGATCCCTTCGATCGCGGCCACCGCGTTCGACGACGCGCGCTGGTAGAACGCATTCACGTAGACATCGGTACGCTTCGACAGGAAATACTGCGCGCCGACGCTCGTCTGCAGGTAGTGCGAACTGGGCTTCGGCCCCTGCGACGCGAGCACCTGCGTGTAGGTTTCGCCGAGCGCGAACTGCAGCGCGGGCGTCATCAGGTAGCGCACGCTGCCCTCGTAGTTGTTGAAGCGCACCGCGCCGCCCGTCTGCAGGTTGAACAGCGAACTCGTGTACAGCAGCCCGAACGTCGCGGCGCCCCATGCATACGTGCCGCCCGCGCCCCAGATCTGCTGGCGCGTCACGCCCTTGATGAACGTGTAGTAGTTGTCGGACGCCACCGCGCCCGTCGTGTCGAGCGCAGGATGGTCGACGCGCACATAGGCCGCGCCGAGTTGCAGCGGCCCGTTCCCGTAGCTCGCACCGAGGCTCCACACGCGGTTCTCGGCAAACGACGTCGAATTCGAGAAGCCGTACAGGCCGACCGCGCGCAGGCCGTACCACGTGGGCGTCTGGTACTGCACCGAGTTGTTGGTGCGGAAGGTGTTGTTGAGGTCGTCGGTATCGAACGGATGCAGCGCGTACTGCGTGAGCGCGGTGCTCGCGCCGATCTGCAGCGGCTCCAGCACTTCCTGCGCCGCGTTGTACTGGCGGCCCATCGTCAGCGTGCCCCAGCGGTCGTCGTCGAGCCCCACGTAGGCGCGGCGCCCGAACAGCCGGCCGCCCTGGCTCGCGGCGCCGGTCTCGATGTTGAAGCCGTTCTCGAGCCGGAACACCGCGCGCGTGCCGCCACCGAGATCCTCCTTGCCGACCAGCCCCCAGCGCGTGCCCTGTTCGTTGCCGCCCGTCGCCTGCCAGGCGGCATGCCCGTTCTGGTTGTTCGTGTACGTGATCCCCGAATCGACGACGCCATACAACGTCACGCTCGACTGCGCCTGCGCGCAGGTCGCCCCCGTCGCGCCTGCGATACCGGCCAGCACCATCGCCATGCCTTTCCGTTTCATCTCCGACCCCTTATTGGATTAAATATGGGGAGCGATTTATTTCACTCCCAACGTGTTTTATTCAATAAAACACCGTCTTATTCATTGTTCAATTTGGCGATTTGATGCGTCAAGCCGCACCAAAATTCGCTGAGGGAAGTCGCCCCAACCGGGTCTACCGGGTGTTTTGAAGAATGAAACAAGCCCAATAAAGACGGGCATTACAGGCCGATCATCACACGTCGCCGCGAAGCCGGAAAAAGCCCTTGACCGCAATTTTCTGCCGTTGTGAAATATTGATACGCTGTTTTAATGATTAAAACGAACGAACGAGACACCCCAAGAAACTAGGTAAAGAACCTGATCTCCATGCTGACGTTTAATTGCAACAACACGCACATCGGCGAATCGTCCGCGTATTTCGTCGCGCAGCCGACCGCGCCCGCGCTGCCGATCGTCGTCGATTCGCCGCACAGCGGCATCGCGTATCCGGCCGACTTCCGCCCCGTCGCGCCGGACGATGCGATCCGCACGACGTGGGACGCGTACGTCGACGAGCTGTGGAGCGGCACGGCCGCGCGCGGCGGCACCCTGCTCGGCGCGACGTTCCCGCGCGCCTACATCGATCCGAACCGCGCGGAAACCGATATCGACGCCACGCTGCTCGCCGAGCCGTGGCCCGAGCCGCTTTCACCGCAGACCTACACGCAGCGCGGGATGGGGCTGATCCGGCGCGACGCGCTGCCCGGCGTGCCCCTGTACGACCGCAAGCTGTCGCTCGCCGACGTGCGCCATCGGATCGACTGCCATTCGATGAAATCGCGCGGCAACGCGATGAACGTCGACGCGGGCGCGCTGCGGCCGGACGTCGTCGTCAGCGACCGGCGCGGCGCGACCGCCGACCCGGCGTTCACCGCCTGGACCGCGCAGTGGTTCGCCGATGCCGGCTATCGCGTGCAGATCAACGACCCGTACCAGGGCGGCGACCTGCTGACCGCGCTCGCCGATCCGGCGCGGCAGCGCCACAGCATCCAGATCGAATTCAACCGCGCGCTGTACATGGACGAAGCCGCGTTCGCGAAACACGCGGGCTTCGACACGCTGAAGCGCTCGGTCGACGCCTACCTCGACGCGCTCGCCGGCTACGTGCGCGCGCGCATCGCCTCGCCGGGCGCAATCTCATGACGACCTATATCGTCGACGCCGTCGACAGCGCGCTGAAGCTGCTGAGCTACGTCGCCGAGCATCCGAACCTCGGCGTGACCGAGCTGGCGTCGCAGCTCGGCATCAACAAGTCGCGCACCTACCGGATGCTGTGCACGCTCGAATTGCATCGCTTCGTCGTGCAGGACGCGCGCACATCCACCTACGCGCTCGGCCCGCAGGCGTTCGTGATCGGCGTGGCCGCGTCGCAGCAGAATGCGCTCGTGCGCGCCGCGCACCGGCACATGCTCGCGCTCAACCAGGCGATCAACGAGACCATCGTGCTGCGCGTGCGCGAAGGGCTCGAATCGGTGTGCCTCGCGCGTTGCGAAACGACGCACGCGGTGCGCACCGTCGGTGCGGTCGGCAACCGCCGGCCGATCAGTTTCGGCGCGTCGGGCAAGGTGCTGCTCGCGTTCGCGCCCGACGCGGTGCGCGACGAATATCTCGCGCAACTGCGCAGGAGCCGGCAGGCCGACGACCTGCCGACGCTCGCCGGCGAACTCGACGCGGTCGCGCGCAAGGGCTACGCGGTGAGCAGCGGCGAGGTGACGCCCGGCGCGGTCGGGATCGCGGTGCCGGTGCGCGACCTGACGGGCGGGACGGTCGCCTCGGTCAGCGTGACGGGCCCCGAGGTGCGCGTGAGCCACGCCGACATCCCCGACTATCTCGAACGCCTGCAGGCGTGCAGCCTCGCCATTTCCGCCGAACTCGGCTACGTCCCGGCGCGCGCCGCGCTGCAGCCGGCCTGACGGCCCGCCCCTACACCGACGAGGATCCGATGTCCGCCTCTTCCCCGAACCCGGTCGACGCCGCCGCACACGCGGCCGGCGACCCGACGGCGAACGCCGGCCGCGCGCCGCATCCGCACGGCAAGATGCTGCACCCGGTCGTGATGATGCTGTGGGTGCTGGCCGCCGCGATCGCGCTCACGTGGATCGTCGACGCCGGCCACTTCGAGCGCAACGGCCGGCTCGTCGTGCCGGGCACCTACCACGTGGTGCCGAAGACCACCGCGCTCGCGACGCTCGTCGCGCCGGCCGTCAGCCACAGCACGCCCGCGCACGCGTTGCCGGCGAGCCTCGTATCGGCGTTCGTCGCGGTGCCGGAAGGGCTGCTGAAGAACGCGCCGCTGATCGTGATGGTGATGTTCGTCGGCGGGATGTTCGGCGTGATGCGCCGCACGGGCGTCGTCGATGCGGGCATCGACCGGCTGCTGCAGCTCACCGGCAACAACGCGTACCTGCTGACGCCGCTGCTGATGATCCTGATCGGGCTCGGCAGCACGCTGCTCGGCTTCATCTCCGAATACCTCGTGATCATTCCGATGGTCGTCGTGATCGCCCGGCGGCTCGGGCTGTCCGACCTGTTCGCGGTCGCGCTCGTCGCGCTCGCCGCGAAGATCGGCTATATCGCCTCGGTCACGAACCCGCTCGCGCTCGCCGTCGCTCAGCCGCTCGTCGGCGTGCCGCTGTTCAGCGGCGTCGCGCTGCGCGCGGCCGTCTTCGTCGTATTCCTGACGATCGGCATCCTGTACCTGCTGCGCCACGTGCGCCGCACCGGCTACCGGGCCGGACAAACCGCGTCGGGCGTCGCCGTGCACGCGACCGCGAAGCTGTCGCTGCGTCACAAGGCGACGCTGCTCGTGTTCGCCGCGGCGGTCGCGATGCTGATCTTCGGGACGCGCGAACTGAAATGGGGCAACGTCGAACTCGCGGCGTTCTATGCGGCGGTCAGCATCGCGACGGCCGTCATCGGCCGGCTCGACTCGCGCAGCGCGGCCGACGCGTTCGTCGACGGGATGAAGAACATGATGCTCGCCGCGCTGCTGATGGGGCTCGCCGCGTCGGTCGAGCTGCTGCTGCAGAACAGCCTCGTGCTCGACACGCTGATCCACTTCTTCACGCGGCTCGCGGACGGGCAGTCGCCCGTGTGGGTCGCGAACGGACTGATGGCCGTGCAGATGCTGCTCGACGTGTTCATTCCGTCGGTATCGGGCAAGGCCGCGGTCAGCATGCCGATCATCGGGCCGATCGCGCAGCTCTCCGGCGTGAGCGGCCAGACCTCGGTGCTTGCCTTCGTGCTCGGCGGCGGGCTGACGAACCTCGTCACGCCGACGTCCGGCATGCTGCTCGCGTATCTCGCGACCGCGCGCGTCGACTTCGGCGCGTGGATCCGCTTCGTGCTGCCGCTGTTCGCGATCCTGCTCGCGCTGTCGTGCGCCGTGCTGACGTTCGCGGTGTGGATCGGGTATTGAGGTTCGGCCGCGCGCTCGCACCCGCATGCGCGCCGCGCGGCGACGAGCGGGGCCGCCTTCGCCCCGGACGACGGGCCCCGCCACGCGCCGCGGCAAGCCGATGCGTCGTTCAAACCGCCGCAATCGCGGCGCCGAACGCCTGCTCGTCGATCGCCTCGGCCAGCGTCGCGAACGCCGTCGCGATCTCGTCCTCCGGCACGCACGCATAACCGAGCAGCAGCCCCGACGACGCGCGCTCGCGGTCCGCGTAATAGCCGGACAAGGGCCGCGCGACGATATTGCGTTCGAGCGCGGCCTGCGCGACCGCGCGATCGTCGACGCCGTCCGGCAATAGCGTGACGAGATGCAGCCCCGCATCGCTGCCGAGCGCATGCAGCGTATCGCCGTAGCGGCGCGCGACCGCTTCGAGCAGCACCTCGCGGCGTTGCCCGTACAGCGTGCGCATCTTGCGGATATGCGACACGAAGTGCCCCTCCGCGATGAATTCGGCGAGCACGGCCTGCTGCAACAGCTGCCCTTCGCGATACAGCTCGGCGCTCGCGGTCGCGAAACTTTCCGCGAGCGGTTCCGGCGCGACCAGATAGCCGACCCGCAGCCCCGGGAACAGCGTCTTGCCGAAACTGCCGACGTAGATCACCTGCCCGGCCGTATCGAGCCCCTGCAGCGACGCGAACGGCCGGCTGCCGTAGCGGAATTCGCTGTCGTAGTCGTCCTCGATGATCCAGCAGCCGTGCTGGCGCGCGTATTCGAGCAGCATGCGCCGCCGCGCGAGGCTCATCACCATGCCGAGCGGATACTGGTGCGACGGCGTGACGAGCATCAGCTTCGGCGGTTCGGCGAGATCGGCGGCCGACGGCGCGATGCCTTCGTCGTCGACCGGAATCGGCCGCGTGGTCAGACCCGACACGTTCAGCACGCTGCGCACGCCCCAGTAGCACGGATCCTCGGTCCAGATCACATCGCCGGGGTCGGTCAGGAGCCGGACCGCCAGGTCCACCGACTGGTGGATGCCGGTCGTGATGACGATCTGCTCGGGCGTGCAGCGCACCGAGCGCGCGGTCCGCAGATAGTCGGCCAGAGTCTCGCGCAGCAGCGCGAGGCCGCCGCCCGGCGCGTAGGTCAGCAGGTCCGGGCGCAGCCGCCGCCAATACTTGTTGTGCAGGCGGGTCCAGACCCGCGCCGGAAAGCGCGACACGTCCGGCACGCCCGGCATGAACGCGCCGCCCTGCCGCTTCGACACCCCCGCCGCGCCCAGCAGGCGCGCGCCGCGCGCCGACAGCGGCCGCGCCGCCGCCGCGCCCGATGCGTCCGGCGTGCGCGCGGCCGCCGCCTCGCCCGCGCCGACGATCTCGTCCGGCGCGCTGTCCGCGACGAAGGTGCCGCGCCCGGTGGCCGAGGTCACATAGCCTTCGAGCGCGAGCTGTTCATAGACCTGCGTGACCGTGTTGCGCGCGATGCCCAGCTCCGCGGCCAGCAGCCGCGACGACGGGAAGCGCGCGCCGGCCGGCAGCTCGCGGCTCAGGATCGCCTGCTGCAGCAGCCGGTGCAATTGCCGGTAGATCGGCTGCGCGCCGCCGCCGCGCACGAGGCGCTGCGCCAGCCAGTCGGACAACACGCTCGACCGCATCGAATTGGCTCCTAGTTATTTTGCGAAATGGCTCTGATTTTCAGAGCCAAATCTGATTATAGTCATCCCATGGACGCACCGACGCGTCCGCCGTCCTTGAATACCGACACGAATCCGACTGGAAGGAGATGACCGTGAACAATGCCGACCTGCACGCCCGCAAGAACGCCGCCACCCCGCGCGGGGTCGGCGTGATGTGCGATTTCTACGCGGCGCGTGCCGAGAATGCCGAACTGTGGGATGTCGAGGGGCGTCGCGTCATCGATTTCGCAGCCGGCATCGCGGTGATGAACACCGGCCATCGCCACCCGAAGATCGTGAAGGCGATCGCGGCCCAGCTCGACCACTTCACGCACACCGCGTACCAGATCGTGCCGTACGCGTCGTACGTCGAGCTGGCCGAGAAGATCAACGCGCGCGCGCCGGGCAGCTTCGCGAAAAAAACCGCGTTCTTCACGACCGGCGCGGAAGCGGTGGAAAACGCGGTGAAGATCGCCCGCGCCGCCACCGGCCGGCCCGGCGTGATCGCCTTCTCGGGCGGCTTCCACGGCCGCACGATGATGGGCATGGCGCTGACGGGCAAGGTCGCGCCGTACAAGCTCGGCTTCGGCCCGTTCCCCGGCGAGGTGTTCCATGCGCCGTTCCCGAACCCGCTGCACGGCGTGACGAGCGCTGACGCGCTGCGCGCGATCGACACGCTGTTCAAGGCCGATATCGATCCGAAGCGGGTCGCGGCGATCATCTTCGAACCGGTGCAGGGCGAAGGCGGCTTCTACGCGGCGCCGGCCGATTTCGTGCGCGCGCTGCGCACGCTGTGCGACGAGCACGGCATCCTGCTGATCGCCGACGAAGTGCAGACGGGCTTCGCGCGCACCGGCAAGCTGTTCGCGATGCAGCACTACGACGTCGCGCCGGACCTGATGACGATGGCGAAGAGCCTCGCCGGCGGCATGCCGCTGTCGGGCGTGGTCGGCCGTGCGGACGTGATGGACGCCGCCGCGCCGGGCGGCCTCGGCGGCACCTACGCCGGCAACCCGCTCGCGGTCGCCGCCGCGCACGCGGTGCTCGACATCATCGACGA
>NZ_JAAGNW010000039.1:27031-38853 GCF_010645215.1 Burkholderia multivorans
GGAACGGCTGATCGAACGCGCAGTCACGCTCGGCGACACCCTCAAGGCGCGCCTCGTCGCGCTGCAGGCCGAGGTGCCGCAGATCGCCGACGTGCGCGGCCCGGGCTCGATGGTCGCCGTCGAGTTCTTCAAGGCCGGCACGCGGACGCCGGACGCCGAATTCACCAAGCGCGTGCAGGCGCGCGCGCTCGAACGCGGCCTGCTGCTGCTCGTGTGCGGCGTGCATGCGAACGTGATCCGCTTCCTGTACCCGCTCACGGTGCCGGACGCGGTGTTCGACGAAGCGCTCGGCATCCTCGCCGAAGTCCTGAAGGAAGCGGTCGGCGTGCCTGCCTGAGCACCGAACGCGTCGCAACCCGGATCGCCGCCCTCCGCCCGGACGGCGGCGATCGTCGTTTCTGTCTATCGGAACCTACATCATGAGCATCGACGTTGCACTGAAGGATCCCGCGCTGTTCCGCCAGCAGGCGTTCATCGCGGGCGAATGGCAGTCCGCCGCGAGCGGCGAGACGTTCGACGTACGCAATCCGGCGACGGGCGAGCGCATCGGCGCCGTGCCCGCGCTGGGCGCGGCCGACACGCGGCGCGCGATCGACGCCGCGAACGCCGCCTGGCCCGCGTGGCGCAAGCGCACCGCGAAGGAGCGCGCAATCGTGCTGCGCAAGTGGCATGACCTGATGCTCGCGCACGCCGACGACCTCGCGCTGCTGCTGACCACCGAGCAGGGCAAGCCGCTCGCCGAGGCGAAGGGCGAGATTCTGTACGCGGCGTCGTTCCTCGAATGGTTCGCCGAGGAAGGCAAGCGCGTGTACGGCGACACGATCCCGACGCCTGCGGGCGACAAGCGGATCGTCGTGACCAAGGAGCCGGTCGGGGTGTGCGCCGCGATCACGCCGTGGAATTTCCCCGCCGCGATGATCACGCGCAAGGTCGGCCCGGCGCTCGCGGCCGGCTGCCCGATCGTCGTCAAGCCGGCGGAAGCCACGCCGTTCTCGGCGCTCGCGCTCGCGGTGCTCGCGGAGCGCGCGGGCGTGCCCGCCGGCGTGTTCAGCGTGGTCACCGGCGATCCGAAGGCGATCGGCGGCGAACTGACCGCCAATCCGCTCGTGCGCAAGCTGTCGTTCACCGGCTCGACGCCGATCGGCCGCCTGCTGATGGCGCAATGCGCGCCGACCGTGAAGAAGGTATCGCTGGAGCTGGGCGGCAATGCGCCGTTCATCGTGTTCGACGACGCGGATCTCAATGCGGCGGTCGAGGGCGCGATCGCGTCGAAGTACCGCAACAGCGGGCAGACCTGCGTGTGCACGAACCGTTTCTACGTGCACGACAAGGTGTACGACGCGTTCGCGGAGAAGCTGCGCGCGGCGGTCGAGAAGCTCAAGGTCGGGCGCGGCACCGAGGCCGGCGTCACGCAGGGGCCGCTGATCAACGAAGCGGCCGTGCTGAAAGTGGAGTCGCACATCGAGGACGCGCTCGCGAAGGGCGCGCGCGTGCTGACGGGCGGCAAGCGTCACGCGCTCGGCCACGGCTTCTTCGAGCCGACCGTGCTCGCCGGCGTCACGCCCGCGATGAAGGTCGCGAAGGACGAGACCTTCGGCCCGCTCGCGCCGCTGTTCCGCTTCGCCTCGGACGACGAAGTGATCGGCTACGCGAACGACACCGAGTTCGGGCTCGCCGCGTACTTCTACAGCCGCGACATCGGCCGCGTGTGGCGCGTCGCCGAGGCGCTCGAATACGGCATGGTCGGTATCAACACCGGCCTGATCTCGAACGAGGTCGCGCCGTTCGGCGGCGTCAAGCAGTCGGGCCTGGGCCGCGAAGGCTCGCATTACGGCATCGACGACTACGTGGTGATCAAGTACCTGTGCATGGGGCTGTAACGCCTGCCGGCCGCGCGCGTCCGGCGCGCGCGGCCCTCTGCCTCAGCGAAACACCCCCACCGCCTCCACGAGCCGCGTCGCCTGGTGCCGCAGGTTGTCCGACGCCGCCGCGCTCTGCTCCACGAGCGCCGCATTCTGCTGCGTGATCGAGTCGAGATGCACCACCGCCTGATCGACCTGCGACACGCCCTTGCTCTGCTCCGCCGTCGCGGTGCTGATCTCGGCGATCAGGTCCGACACGCGCTTGACCTGGTTGACGATGTCGTCCATCGTGCGCCCCGCGTCGTCGACCAGCCGCGCGCCCGACGTGACCCGGTCGACGCTCGCGCTGATCAGCGACTTGATCTCCTTCGCCGCGTTCGCGCTGCGCTGCGCGAGCGCGCGCACCTCGCCCGCGACCACCGCGAAGCCGCGCCCCTGCTCGCCCGCGCGCGCCGCCTCGACCGCCGCGTTCAAGGCCAGGATGTTGGTCTGGAACGCGATGCCGTCGATCACGCCGATGATGTCCGAGATGCGCCGCGAGCTTTCGCTGATGTCGTTCATGGTGCTCACCACCTCGTGCACCGCCTGCCCGCCGCGTTCCGCCGCGCCGCTCGCCGAGCGCGACAGCTGGTCCGCCTGCACCGCGGTGTCCGCATTGCTCTCGACCGTGGCCGTCATCTCCGCCATCGACGCCGCGGTCTGCTGCACGCTGGTCGCCGCCTGCTCGGTGCGCGCGCTCAGGTCGTTGTTGCCCTGCGCGATCTCGTTGCTCGCGCGCTGCACGTTGTGAACCTGCTCGCTCACGTCGTCGACGAGCCAGCGGAACATCAGGCCCAACTGGCTGATCGTGCGCAGCGTCATGCCGATCTCGTCGACGCGGTCCATCCGCACCGCGTCGCGGCTCTCGCCGGACGCGACCCGCAGCGCCTGATCGCGCACCGCGCGCAGCGGCTGCGCGATCTGCGCGTCGAGCCACCACGCCGCGAGCCCGGCCACGCCGGCCGTGACGCCGGCCAGCGCCGCCAGCGGCGCATCGGAAAGCCCGAGCGCCCACGCCGCACCGGTCACGACCGGCACCAGCGCGACGAACGGCGCGTGCAGCCGCGCGCGCACCGGCGCCGTGCGCGACCACGACAGGCAGCGCAGCAGCCCGGTACGGACGACCAGCCCCTTGTGAAACGCGCGCCAGCCGGGCTTGCCGCTGCGGAATTGCCGGTACAGCGCCTCGGCGGCGGCGATCTCCTCGCGCGACGCCTTGGTGCGCACCGACATATAGCCTTCCGGCCGGCCGTCGCGCATCACCGGGATCGCGTTCGCGCGCACCCAGTAGTGGTCGCCGCTCTTGCGGCGATTCTTGACGAGCGCGGTCCACGGCTCGCCGCCCTTCAGCGTCGCCCACATGTCGGCGAACGCCTCGCGCGGCATGTCCGGATGACGCACCACGTTGTGCGGCTGGCCGACCAGTTCCTCGGTCGAAAAGCCGCTGACCTGCGCGAACGCGGTGTTCGCGTAGGTGACGATACTGTCGGTGTCGGTCGTCGACATCAGCGTCAGCTCGTCGGGAAAATCGTATTCCTGTTGGGTAACGGGTTGGTTATTGCGCATTATTGGCTCCAAAAGGCGGGTCTGTTGCCCGCTTGTCGCGTGGATGCCCCTACCTTTGTCGAATTCCAAAAAAGCCGTTTTAAACCGGGCATCCCTCTTTACTGACGGCCGGCAAACCCAAAACATTACCCTTTCATGACAAAAAAACTGCGCTTTACCGGATCGTGTGATGTCGATCAAATGCTTGCCCGGCTTGCGTCTGGCCCGATATTGATTTCAAATGGCGACGCAAACGATTTCTTCTTTTCGTTTTAATCGGCCAATCCATGATTTCGACATTTCATGAATCCAACCGGCTATCGTGGAATGCGGCGACGGTCGCCCACAACAGTCACAAGGGCGATCAGGCGGCGTTCTTCCGGGCGGGCGGTTCCACCCTGTTCCCCGAGGAACGCGAACTGCTCGGCGAACTGTCCGGCACGCGCCTGCTGCACCTGCAATGCAACGCGGGACAGGATTCGCTGAGCCTCGTCCGGCTCGGCGCGCAGGTGACGGGCGTCGACATCTCCGACGAGGCGATCGACTTCGCGCGCCGCCTGTCGGCCGACAGCGGGCTGCCCGCGCGCTTCGAGCGCGCGGACGTGCTCGCCTGGATGCCCGAGGCGGCCGCGCGCGGCGAGCGCTACGAGCGGGTGTTCGCGTCGTACGGCGCGCTCTGCTGGCTGTCCGACCTGCGCGCCTGGGCGCGCGGCGTCGCGAGCCTGCTCGCGCCGGGCGGCCGCTTCGCGCTCGTCGAGTTCCATCCGTTCGCGCTGTACTTCGATGCGCAGTGGCGCGCGCACTACGACTATTTCCAGCGCGAGCCGAATCACGAGCCGGACGGGGTGGGCGACTACGTCGCCGAATCGGGCATCGGGCTCCACGCGTATCACCCGGGCATCGAGGATTTCGTGAATCCACACCCGAGCTACGAATTCATGTGGGGGCTCGGCGAAGTGGTGAACGCGCTCACGGCGGCAGGCCTCGTGCTCGACTGCCTGAACGAGTATCCGTATGCGAACGGCTGGAAGGGCTTCGAGGGCATGCGCGAACTGGAGGGCCAGCGGATGGCGCCGCCTGCGCACCTGCCGAGCCTGCCGCTGATGTACGGCATCGCCGCGCACCGGCCATGACGCGCGCTCACGCCCCGCTCGTCGAACGGCCGCTCGACCGCGACGACATCCCGCTCGTGTGGACCATCGACCGCAGCGAGATCAGCGAGCACATGTACGCGCTGCGCGACGGCGCGCTGCGGCTCGCGCCCGAGTTCTACGACGTGCGCGGCTGGCCCGACGGCGAGGCCGAACACTACACGCCGCTCCTCGTCGACTGCCTCGATCGCGGCGGCTGGGGCCTCGGCCTGTTCGACGGCGCGCGGCTCGTGGCCGCAACGCTCGTCGACAGCCGCCCGCTGGGCGCGCGCGGCGACATGCTGCAACTGGCGTTCCTGCACGTGAGCCACGACTGGCGCGGCCACGGGCTGGGCGAGCGGCTGTATCGCGCCGCGCAGGCGCAGGCGCGCCGGATGGGTGCCGCGCGGCTGTACGTGTCGGCGACGCCGTCGCAACGCACGATCGATTTCTATCTGCGGCTGGGCTGCGTGGTCAGCCGCGCGCCCGACCCCGCGCTGTTCGCGCTGGAGCCCGAAGACATCCACCTCGAAGGCCCGACGGCCTGAGGTTGGCGCGAACGCGCCGGACACGCTAGACGCGTTCGATCGCGATCGCGATGCCCTGCCCGACCCCGATGCACATCGTGCACAGCGCATAGCGGCCGCGCTTGCGCGCCAGCTCGTACATCGCGGTGGTCACGAGGCGCGCGCCCGACGCGCCGAGCGGATGCCCGAGCGCGATCGCGCCGCCGTTCGGATTGACGCGGGGATCGTCGTCGGCGACGCCGAGCAGCCGCAGCACGGCGAGGCCTTGCGACGCGAAGGCCTCGTTCAGCTCGATCACGTCGAACTGGTCGAGCGTCATGCCGAGCCGCGCGAGCAGCTTCTGCGTCGCGGGCGCGGGGCCGATGCCCATCACGCGCGGCGCGACGCCCGCCGTCGCGATGCCGAGCACGCGCGCGCGCGGCGTGAGCCCGTGACGCCGCGCGGCGTCTTCGCTCGCGAGCAGCAGCGCGGCCGCGCCGTCGTTCACGCCGGACGCGTTGCCCGCCGTCACCGTGCCGTCCGGCCGCACCACGCCCTTCAGTTTCGCGAGCGCTTCGAGCGAGGTCTCGCGCGGATGCTCGTCGCGCGCCACCACCAGCGGCTCGCCCTTCTTCTGCGGGATCGCAACCGCGGCGATCTCCTGCGCGAGCGTGCCGTCCTGCTGCGCGCGCGCGGCCTTCTGCTGGCTGCGCAGCGCGAAGCGGTCCTGGTCCTCGCGGCTCACGCGGTAGTCGTCCGCGACGTTCTCGGCGGTCTCCGGCATCGAATCGACGCCGTGCAGCTGTTTCATCAGCGGATTGACGAAGCGCCAGCCGATCGTCGTGTCGTGAAGCTCGGCCTGCCGCGCGAACGCGCTGGCGGCCTTGCCCATCACGAACGGCGCGCGGCTCATGCTCTCGACGCCGCCCGCGACCATCAGCCCGGCCTCGCCCGCCTTGATCGCACGCGCGGCGATGCCGATCGCGTCCATCCCGGACCCGCACAGCCGGTTGACCGTCGCGCCCGGCACGTCCACCGGCCAGCCGGCCAGCAGCAGCGACATCCGCGCGACGTTGCGGTTGTCCTCGCCCGCCTGATTGGCGCAGCCGAAGATCACGTCGTCGAGCGCCGCCCAGTCGACCTCGCGGTTGCGCTCGGCCAGCGCGCGCAGCGGCACGGCGCCGAGATCGTCGGCGCGGACGGACGACAGCGCGCCGCCGTAGCGGCCGATCGGCGTGCGGATGGCATCACAGAGAAAGGCATCGGTCATGGAGAACTCCGGGAAGTGGGCCGGACGCGCGCCCCTTCTGGCTCGCGCGTCGAATTTGTTCTATATTCGAACACAAGATCGACTATCGAACGATTTGCCGATCATAGGGAGCGCGCCGGCACGCGTCAAGCGGCGGAAACGGGCGATGGGTTGGCGCGCCCCGTGCGTTGCGCTATCTTCACGGCTGCGCGAAATTTCAACAGGCCATGACTACAGAAGACCTTCAGGCGAAGCCCGGCGACTCCTACGTGCAGTCGTTCGCACGCGGCCTTTCGGTGATCCGCGCGTTCAACGCCGAGCATCCCGAGCAGACGCTGACCGAAGTCGCCGCCGCGACGGGCCTCACGCGCGCGGGGGCGCGCCGCATCCTGCTGACGCTGCAGACCCTCGGCTACGTCGAGGCCGACGGCCGGCTGTTCCGGCTCACGCCGCGCATCCTCGATCTCGGCTTTGCCTACCTCACCTCGCTGCCGTTCTGGAACCTCGCCGAACCGGTGATGGAGCAACTGTCGGCGCAGGTGCATGAAAGCTGCTCGGCGGCGGTGCTCGATCACACCGAGATCGTCTACGTGCTGCGCATGCCGACCCGCCAGATCATGGCGATCAACCTGTCGATCGGCAGCCGGCTGCCCGCGTACTGCACGTCGATGGGCCGGGTGCTGCTCGCCACGCTCGACGACGCGGAACTCGACGCGACGCTCGCGCGGAGCGCGCTGCGCGCGCACACGCCGCGCACGCTGACCGATCCCGCCGCGCTGAAGGAAGCGATCGCGCTGGTGCGCCGGCAGGGCTGGGCGATCGTCGACCAGGAACTGGAGGCGGGGCTGATCTCGCTGTCGGCGCCGATCCGCAACCGGCGCGGCCAGGTGATCGCCGCGATGAACATCAGCGGCAACGCGCAGCGGCACTCGGCCAAGCAGATGGTCAAAGGGTTTCTCGAACCGCTGCTGGAGGCCGCGCAAACGGTGTCGGAGATGGTCGCACGACGCGGCTGAGCATGCGTCGCACGCGGACGGGCGGGAGCGACGCGAGGCCCGCGCCGCCCGCCTGGTCGCCTGGTCGCCTTTGCAATCTCCGCTTCGGTCATCTAATCCTTGTTGAGCCGCCCGTCGGCGCGCGGCTTCGCGCGCTCATGGGCGGCCGCTTCAGGCATCCCGCCTCACACGCTCCCGTTACACCCCGAATCGTCGTCAGCGACCGATCAAGGCAACCCTGCCCAGCGCCGGAGGAGACCGCCACGACCGATGCTAGTGACACCCAGCTCCTGATCCTCTTGCCCCAGTATCTATACGCAAACCCTACGGCAAATCCGGCAGCCGACTCCCCGACAAGTCAGGCTGCCGCCGAACGCTTCGCGCAGCGAGATCAGTTTCCACGGCGGCGCGTTACTGATGTGAATCAGCCATGATGACGCGCCCGACGGACGCGATTGAATCCGACAGAATTCATCTCTGCCTTCCATCAAACATAAACGCGCACTCCCACCCAGGCGGTCAAGCGCCGGCAAGAATTTCCCCGCCTCAACAGAAATTCGGCGCAACGAATTTAAATTCAATCCAATAAAATATAAATCAATCACATTCAGTCAAATTCAGTAAAATTCAACACCACCAAACAAGATCCATAAAAATCCACAATCATCTATTTCATATGATTTATAAAATCAAACTGTAAATTTTTATCAAAACCCTAATATGACACATGAAGTCAATTTAAATTTATTAAAAATCCATTACATAACAATTCGGAGATCAAAAATGACTGACCAAACTCCTCAAGACCAGCGCTCCTATTTGGGACTGACGGCGGCGATGCTCGATAGCATCGGGTTCGATCCGAAAGGCACTTCATCTCCCGAACCTTGAACAACAGGTGCTCAAGCCCGTCGGCGCATCCGCCTTCGTTACGCCCTGCTGCACCGACAGAGTTCCACCGCCATCGGCCAATGCCATCTCCCAGGAGAATATCGGCCGATTGCCTGATACAAAATTGGATTTTCAGTTGATATCGCCAACAAACGGAGAGAAAGATGAATCCCAACCATGGAGATATTGAACCACTGCTCAAGTCGCTTTGTACTTGGCTTTCAAATGAAAACATCACCGGCATTCGAGTCGGCAACAAAATTACCGATGGCACAGAAAAAGAACAACTCGCGATCGTAGTCTCCGTTGTTCAAAAAAAGCCGAAAAATGCACTCGGCATAGGCGATTTTCCCATTCCGCAACAGGTCGAATTGCACTGGCAGCGCGATAGCGGTGAAATTCAATCGTCGCTGATCCCGACAGACGTCGTCGAAACGGGGCAAATTTGCACCGCAGCGCTTAACGAACGAGTCCGGCCGTGCCAAGGCGGGTACCAAATCACGGTTGATCGCGGCTTGACCAGTGAATCGGCCGGGACTTTGGGTTGCAATGCCGTCTATGGCGGTCGGTACCGGCTTTTGACCAACAATCATGTGATTTTCAACGGCAAACTTGACGCGACGGTATACCAGCCCGAGTGGGCGCTGAGTGACAACTCCGTTACGACAGTCGACGGCTTCGTGCCCGTGGTTACCTACAAGAGCCGTCAGCAATCGAATCCTGTTCATAACATCGAAGATTTGGCCTGGGGCAACGTTACCCCCGAAACCGCGTCGCCAACCATTTTCGGAATTGGCACGCCGCAAGGATTTCGCACGCCGGTCGTCGGCGAAAACGTACGTTGGATCGGCAAAACCACCGGCTCGGTGCAGAGAGCCGCGATTACCAGCATAACCGACCGTCTCGTCATGCAGTTCGGCGGGACTAATGAGTGGGCCTGGTTCCAGCAGTGCCTGAATTTCAGTCGCGGCACGGTCAATAAGGGAGACTCGGGTGCTGCCATCGTCGCGGATAGCGACAATTACGTCGTCGGTTTGATATTCGCGCACGACAAAAACCACGCGGGTTACGGTTGCAGGATCGTCAGGGTTTAGACTTTCCTGGCTATCGGCATCTGTCGCACCTGCACCTGAAATTTACTTCAAGGCGTATTCGCAGCGGTTGATTTCACAAGCCGTACATCCATCAATCAATTAGGATAACGATCATGTCAGAAAATGAAACCATAATTAACGCAAGAAATTACATCAGCACCCTTGAAATCCCCCCCGTCGACAACAGTCTTCCAGATCTCTACCAAGCCAGCGCGCCTGTGTTTCAGTCAGAGACGAAAGGCGCGGCTGTCGACAAGGGAAGCCTTGTCTCTTTTGTTTCCGGATTATCCGACACGCATAAGAAAGACGTATTGAACTCGACTTTGCTTGCGCAACTGGCAGCCGACAAAAAATTCAACCGATTCACGGCGACGCGCGAGTGGTATACCTTTTACCGCACGGTGCTGGAGAACGTGGGCTGGGTGGTGCCGAGTTTTGCCTACCGCGACTACCGGCCGGGCGGGAGCTCGCTCGTGGTGTCCGATGCAATCCTGGAAATTCTGAGTGCTATCGCGACTGGCGACGAAATGAAGATTTTGCGTACGACGCTGGAGTCGTTGAAAGAAAATCCCAAGAACGAAAAGTCGCTCACGTTATTTGACCAGCAAAGCTTCCCGGACAACGTCGGCACATTCCAGATCCTTCCGGTCGGAGAAGACGACGGTCAAGTCGTGATGGCGCTCGCCGCCATGGAGTTCAAGTCGCAAAGGCACGTTACCAGGTTTCTGTGGTTCAAGTGGGAATCGGTGAGCACGAAGCTTTTCCAAAGTGCGCAGAAATGCGTGCTCAACGAGGAGGTCTACAGCAGAGTTCGCCAGGACGTGATCGAGAAGCTCGGCGGCAATGCTCAGAAATTTGTCCACGATATCGACATCTGAAATTCGGCGTGCATGGACGCAGTCATGCTTCTGGCGGGCGGTTGCCGGTCCGTGAAAAAGGCGGCAGCCGCCTGTCTTGAACTTTGCATCGAGGAGGGGGAATGATCAACATTCAGGATACGGCCGCCGGCGCGGTCGACGCGGGCAATCTATTTTGCTTCAACGATGACATACCCGAGCAAGAGCTGAACGACTTGCTCGATTCCAATCTGCTTGCTCAATTGATGGCAGACAAGAAATTTTCCCGATTCGAGCACATACACCAATGGTACGATTTCTATACTCAATCGCTTGGCAAGCTCGCCTGGCGCACGCAAGGGTTGAAATTCAGCGAAATCAAGCACCCCGGGAACAGCTTTACGGTAAAGGGCATCGTTCTCGACGAAATGAGGAAAATGCAATCCGCCGCCAATATGCAGCGTGTCGAGGATTCGATAGAAACACTGAACCTGCAGAGCGCCGATGCACCGGCCGCCGTCGTGTTCCGGGCGGGTAACCACATCAGTTCGGCGGCGGGAAGCATCGTGAATCTGCAAATCAGTTTCGCCCAGCCTACCTCGGAACTCAGCATGGTTTGTCTCGTGTTCTCGACATCCAATGCCGTAGAGAATCCGCTGACCATGAAGTTTCATGCCACGAATTTGAAAAACCCGATCCAGGTGGGGCGCTTATCGAGCATGTTGAATACGGATGTATATAACGGAGTCCGTCAAACCGTGATCGACAAGCTGGGATCGAAGCGCGACGAATACATCGTACCTTTCACAGCGCCTGTTCAGGATGAAAGACCGTTGCGGCGTGATTGAGGTTTCCGACCGGGCCCGGCCTTTTCGCCGAACGGCGCCAATGGAATGCTATGCAGCGGTCGTACATTGAAGTTGCACTCGATCGGAACAGCAAGCGCCTGACCCACGGCGCTACCGAACGACGAGGCCACGCTTCGCGCCCTCATCACCCAACTCAAGACTCAAGGTCGACGCCTGTTCGTCATCGATCAGTTTTTCGCCATCGGCGTGCCTCCAGCGGGAGCGCATCTGAAAAATCATTCCCCGGTGTTCGCTGACCGTTCCTGGCACGCAGGGCCGTCCGAACCAGCGGCGGCGCGCTCGATGTGGCGCGCGTGTCACGCCAAACACGTCTGCTGCGGGCTCCCGCAACTACCTATCCCATTCCGTGATTCAGTCCGGAGCACCTCGAACAGCTGCGCCCGTTCGACCAGCGTACGCCTTCCCTTGATCGCAACCAACGGTACCTTCGCCTTGAACGTCATTGAGTGCGTGCGTCGCGGCCCCCTTCGTCATCTTTCCGGTTCCTTCGCCTGCATTGTCGTTGGCTCAAGCCCCGGCCGATCCACTGATATGACTTTCCGTGTCAAGCACGATCGGTTTTCAAGGTCTTTCCATAGGTGTTCGAATTTCCTGAGGGCGACGTAGCAGTAATGCTCGACGGTGGATCACACTGACATACGCGGGTTGGTTACCGCATTACAGAGTTACGTCTCATGAGCCTGCTGTTTTCTTAAAACGCAAGTCGGGGACTGCCCGTTGCGAAGTGGAAACGCGGATTGCTCGAATACCGGGCTACGCCGCCTTCAGGAAGCTCCCTGCACGATCAGTTCATCGCTTATCCATAT
>NZ_JAAGNW010000390.1:0-2067 GCF_010645215.1 Burkholderia multivorans
ATCGCATACTCCCGGATGAGGACGAACGCCGCGGAATGGCGGCGAATCGCGTCGCGCACTATACACCCGCCCGGGTGCGCCCGCAGTGGCTCCACGGCCAATCGGCAGCCTGCCGCCAGCCCGGAAAACGCGCCTCGACAGGACGAATCCATTCGATGATCGCGCGCGTTCAGTTCGGCGCGCCATTGCCGCAACGCATCGGCCCCACTTATCCTCCTCCGTTCAGCGACTGCGCCGCGACGCGCGGCGGCCCGCTTTTCCCACGCGCAACGGAGACCCGCGTTCATGACCGCATCCACCGCTTCCCTCGACCGCACGCCGGGCGAGCGCCGCCAGGCGCGCCGGGCCGCGCTCGGCAGCTTCGTCGGCGCCGTGGTCGACTGGTACGACTTCCTGCTGTACGGCATCGTCGCCGCACTGGTGTTCAACACCGCGTTCTTTCCGGCCATCAGCCCGACCATGGGCACCCTCGCCGCGTTCGCCACCTTCGGCGTCGGTTTCCTGTTCCGGCCGCTGGGCGGCATCGTGTTCGGACATTACGGCGACCGGCTCGGCCGCAAGCGCATGCTGGTGCTGACCGTGATGCTGATGGGCCTGTCCACGGTCGCGATCGGCCTGCTGCCGACCTTCGCGTCGATCGGCTGGTGGGCGCCCGTGCTGCTCGTGCTGATGCGCGCGGCGCAGGGCTTCGCGGTCGGCGGCGAATGGGGCGGCGCGGCGCTGATGGCCGTCGAAAGCGCGCCGCGCCGGCACAAGGCGTTCTACAGCAGCGGCGTGCAGGTCGGATACGGCGTCGGCCTCGTGCTGGCGACGGGCGTGGTCTCGCTGTTGATCCACCTGCTCGGCGACGACGCGTTCCGCGCCTGGGGCTGGCGCCTGCCGTTCGTGTTCAGCATCGCGCTCGTGCTGATCGGCCTGTGGGTGCGCGCGAGCATGGCGGAATCGCACGAGTTCGTCGAACGGGTCGAGCAAGGCGGACGCCGTTTGAAGCTGCCGGTGCGCGAAGCGCTCGCGCGCCATCCGAAGGCCTTCCTGTTCATCATCGCGCTGCGCCTCGCGGAGCTGTTCACGATGTATATCGTCACCACGTTCGCGCTCAGCTATTCGACCCGCAACCTGGGCATGTCGCGCGACCTGTTCCTGAACATCGGCCTGCTCGTCGGCGCGCTCAGCTGCGTGACGATCCCCTGCTTCGCCTGGCTCGCCGACCGCCATGGGCTGCGTCGCATCTACCTGATCGGCGCGCTGCTCGGCTGCGTCTGCGCGGTGCCGTTGTTCGTCGCGCTGGAGGCGCGCGCGACCGTCTGGATCGTGGTCTGCTCGGTGCTGCTCGCCAATCTCGCGCACGACATGGTGGTCAGCGTCCAGCAGCCGCTCTTCACCGAACTGTTCGGCGCGGAGTACCGCTACAGCGGCGCGGGCGTCGGCTATCAGGTCGCGAGCGTGGTGGGCGGCGGCTTCACGCCGTTCATCGCGGTCGCCCTCGTGAATGCCGCGAACGGCGCGTGGTATCTCGTCGCGGGCTATCTCGCGCTCGGCTGCCTGATCTCCGCCGTGGTCGCCGCGCGGATGCGGTCGATCTGAAAGTCGGAGTGGGTGCGCCGGGCGCCGCTCGCGCGAGCGTCCCGGCGGCCGAAGCCGTCGACGCTGCAATCGCCCGCTCGATCCTCGTCCCAACCTGTGCGTCGAGCCTGCCCGCGGCGGCGACCTTCGCCCGCACGCCGCCGGCATGCCAGAATGGCGCGATCGCCTTCCTTCCAGACTGCACGCGTGGATCTTCCGCTCGATCTTCATGGCCGCCACGACCTGACGGGCCAACTTTACCGACAGTTGCGCGAGGCGATCGTCGACGGCCGCCTGGCCGCCGACACGCGCCTGCCCTCGACCCGCGATCTCGCGCGTCGGCTCGGCGTTTCGCGCAAGACCACGCTCGACGTGTTCGAACGTCTTGCCGCCGAGGGCTATCTGCGCACGCGGGCGGGCGACGGCACGTTCGTCGCCGGGGGCCTCGCGCGTGTCCCGGCCGAACCGGCGACGCGCGCCGCACCGGCCGCCGCCGCATCGATC
>NZ_JAAGNW010000390.1:2077-3180 GCF_010645215.1 Burkholderia multivorans
TCGAGGCGGCGGCGCCGTGGGATGCGCTGCCGGCCGACCTCGCGATGCCACCGCCCGCGCAACCGCTGCCGTATGACTTTCGCGGCGGCGTGACCGACAAGACGCTGTTCCCGTTCGACGCCTGGCGGCGCTGCATCCACCACGCGCTGCGGGAACAGGCGCGCAGCCGCGGCGACTATCGCGATCCGGCCGGCGAAGCGCCGCTGCGGTTCGCGATCGCACGCTACGTGGCCGCGAGCCGCGCGGTCGCCTGCGCCGAACAGGACGTGATCGTCACGCAGGGCGCGCAACAGGCGCTGGATCTGCTCGCGCGCGTACTCGTGCGTCCCGGCGACGTGGTGGCGGTCGAGGAGCCCGGCTATCCGCCCGCGCGCGCGGCGTTTGCGGCGCTGGGGGCGCGCGTCGAGGGAATTCCCGTCGATGCGCACGGCCTGATCGTCGAGCGCCTGCCTGCCCGCGCGCGGTTCGTGTACGTGACGCCCTCGCACCAGTTCCCGCTCGGCATGCCGATGAGCCTGGAGCGCCGCATCGCGCTGCTCGAATGGGCGCAGCGGCATCGCGCGATCGTGGTCGAGGACGACTACGACTGCGAATTCCGCTTCGACGGCCGGCCCATGGAACCGCTCAAGAGCCTCGACCGGGCGGGGCTCGTCGCCTATGTCGGCACCTTCTCGAAGACGATCTTCCCGGAGCTGCGGATCGGCTACGTGGTGCCGCCGCGGCCGCTGAATCTCGCGCTGCGCAAGGCCAAGCAGGTCAACGACTGGCACACCTGCACGCTGACCCAGGTCGCACTCGCGCGCTTCATGCTCGACGGCGGCTTCGCCCGCCACCTGCGACGCCTGCACAAGCACTACGACGCGCGCCGGCGGCTGCTCGTCGCGCATCTGAGCAACGGGCTCGGCCGCTGGTTCGCGCCGATCGTGCCGGCGGCCGGCATCCACCTCACCGCGCTGCTGCGCGACGGGCTCGACGAAGCTGCGGTGATCGCCGTCGCGCGCGAGGCCGCGATCGGCCTGTACGGCATCTCGGCATTCCACGCGGAACGGGCGGTCGCGCCGGGGCTGCTGTTCGGCTACGGCGGCATCGCGACGGCCGCCGTC
>NZ_JAAGNW010000391.1:0-1829 GCF_010645215.1 Burkholderia multivorans
CCGTTCGGTTACCTGTTTGACTGCCTCGATCTTGAACTCATCCGTGTACCGCTTGCCGCTCATGCTGACCTCCTCGGTTGCCGTAAATTATGGCTCGAAGATGTCTACGAAAGGCTGGCCGGTCCAGAGTACTACGGCCAGATAATGCCAACGGCCCTGCGCCCAGACATACGTGATGTCACCACACCACACCTGATTCGGCGTACCAACCTCGAATTCGCGATTGAGATGGTTCGGGATATCGATCCGCTCGACCGTGGCCTGCTTGTAGGCATGGCGGCCCGGCTGCTTGCAGATCAACCCGAGTTCTTCCATCAAGCGGCTGACCTTGAAGCGGCCAATCGCCGTACCTTCCTCGCGCACCATGCCCATGATGCTGCGACTGCCAGCAGAGCTTCGACTCTCGATGAACAGCTCGTGTACCCGGCTACGCAGTGCCATTCGCTCGGCATCAACGCGTCGGGCTCGCCCTCGGTGGGCATACAGGCAGGACCGCGACACGTCGAATACCGTGCAGATCAGCTCGACCGATTCGCTTGCGCCAATCTGATCAATTACTTCGTACGTTCGATGCCTTCCGACATCAAGAGCGCGGTAGCCTTTTTTAAAATGGCCTTCTCACGCTCGAGACGTTCGATACGCGCCTCGAGTTCCTGAATACGCTGTTGATCCGGCGTGATTGCCTTGCCCTGCGGCGTGACGCCCTGGCGTTCCATCTGAAGTTGCTGCACCCAGCGGAGCAGCACCGTCTCGCCGACGCCGACCGAGCGGCTTGCTTCCATATGGCTATAGCCCTGGTCGAGCACCAGACACGCGGCTTGCTGTTTGAACTCCGGGGAAAACGTACGTCGTTGCTTGCTCATCAGACACCTCTTCAGGGCGACCATTCTCGCCTAAATCAGTGTCCGGATTCATTAGACCACTACACACACGGGCTTGATACCGATAAGCAGGCCAGTTCGGGCCGTGCCTGCTTCGCACGAGTGCGTCCGTCTGCTCCGGCGGACATTTTTTGCAAGGTTCGGTGGAATCCGAGATTGTTCGCGATTCAGTTTTCGACTTCGCCTGATCACTTAGATACGAAAACTAATGCATAGAATCAATAGCTGAATCGCGGCGGTGGTAGCTTTTTACCCTTTCGCTCTTCCGCCGACCAGTCACCGAAGCCACGTAAGACGTCCGACACTCAACCGATATCGCCCAGCAGCGGCAGAAGATCCATCGAAATAAGCCGCGCTTCGATGTTGTGAGCAACGACCAAGTGCTCCTCGTTGTCGACCGAGAACACCTCGTCCTTGATGCTGACGAGGATCGTGCCTAGGCGCTTCTTGCCGTCAACTGAATGCACGGGTATGAGTTCCTGCGCTTCCGGAATTTGCTGGGCGGTAAATTCGATGGGCAGGTACAGCATCCAACCGACGCCGGGACGATCATCAAATGCCTGCTTTTGCTCATACCCGCCAGGCGCTGCAGTAACAACCGCAGGTGAAAACTCCAGCGCCAGCCGCTTCACCACACTGGCAACAAGTTCCTTGCTATCGAGAAACGCGCCGCGCGCGTCAATGGTGACGACATCCGGAAAATCCCCCCCGCAGGCCATCGTCTCAATCGAACCGCCTACGTCATCGCCGGCCACGTTTAGCCAAATTCCGATGACAGCGCTACCCTGACCTTGGCATTTGCCATCCAGCTCCGTGAGCACCGCCGGGTCCGGCGAACCATCAGCCGCATACACGGAAGTCTTTTGTGCTTCTTCGAGGGTATCGCCCCTCATGCGCCAATTCGAGCGAGCGACGGACGCGGCGCTGGCCGCCATCGCATCGATTACT
>NZ_JAAGNW010000391.1:1839-3089 GCF_010645215.1 Burkholderia multivorans
CTGCGCCGATTTTGGCAAAGGTCAGGGCGAAATTCGTCGGGGCAATCCCATCCGCCTTGATGATGCTCTCAATTTTCATGATGCTTTCTTACGGAAAGTGTTCTGACTCAATACGGAGGAAGCGAAAGCGACTCGACATCTTCTTATACGTCAGTAGTCCTTGAAAATAATACCTGAGTCGCGTGGGTGGATTTGCCTTCACCTTCTTGGCCCGCTCCAGCGCCTGCTCCATCATCCCATCCCACCCCGTGAAGAAATCTGTCGTTCTGGGGATAGACCCGTCGAGGAACTGATCGTAGTTCCCCTTGGCTGCCTGTAGCAGGCATTCATTCGCCCGGAACCCATCAAAATCGATCCCTAGCCGCTCCCACTCATCACTCCAACGGCAATTCTCCGTATCGAACGCAAAGCCGGTCACATGGGCTTGATACCGATAAGCAGGCCAGTTCGGGCCGTGCCTGCTTCGCACGAGTGCGCCCGTCTGCTCCGGCGGACATTTTTTGCAAGGTTCGGTGGAATCCGAGATTGTTCGCGATTCCGTTTTCGACTTCGCCTGATCACTTAGATACGAAAACTAATGCATAGAATCAATAGCTGAATCGCGGCGGTGGTAGCTTTTTACCCTTTCGCTCCTCCACCGACCAGTCACCGAAGCCACGTAAGACGTCCGACGCTCAACCGATATCGCCGAGCAGCGGTAGCAAGTCCATCGAAACAAGCCGCGCTTCGATGTTGTGCGCCACCGCCAAGTGGTCCTCGTTGTCGATCGAGAACACCTCGTCCTTGATGCTGACGAGGATCGTGCCTAGGCGCTTCTTGCCGTCTGCAGACAGGACCGGAATGATTTCCTGCGCTTCCGGGATTTGCTGAACGGTGAGTTCGATGGGCAGAAACAGCATCCAGCCCACGCCAGGGCGATCCTGAAATGCCTGCTTTTGCTCGTAAGCCTGCGGCCCGGCGGTAACCACTGCTGGCGCGAACTCAAGTGCGCTTCGCATCACGATACTGACTACGAGTTCCTTGCTCTCAATGAACGTACCGCGGGCTCTTATAGTGACGGTATCCGGGAAATGTCCATTGCATGCGAACACCTCAATTGACGCGCCTATGGATTCGTCGGCGCTACCATCCCATATCCCGAGCGAGGATGCTTCCTCGCCCCAATATTCATGCTCCAACGTCGCAATAGCAGTGCTTGTTGGCTGACCATCGGCCGCATACACCCCGCTTGCTTGCGCCTCATCGAGGGT
>NZ_JAAGNW010000392.1 GCF_010645215.1 Burkholderia multivorans
GAGCCGATGCCGGTCGAGGTCGAGGTGGACAGCGAGGCGATGCTGCTGTTAGCCGTCGAGAGGCCGGTCGACGTGGAGGTCGACAGCGAGGTGACGGTGCTGTTGGTGGTGCTGAGGCCAGTCGACAGCGAACCGATGCCGGTCGAAGTCGACGTGGACAGCGAAGCGATGCTGCTGTTAGCCGTCGAGAGGCCGGTCGACGTGGAAGTCGAGAGCGACGTGACGGTGCTGTTGGTCGTGCTCAGGCCGGTCGAGAGCGAGCCGATGCCGGTCGAGGTCGAGGTGGACAGCGAGGCGATGCTGCTGTTCGCAGTCGAGAGACCGGTCGAGGTCGACGTGGACAACGAAGCGACGTTGCTGTTGGTGGTGCTGAGGCCGGTGGACAGCGACGAAATCGCGCTGGTAGCCGTACCGACTTGTTGGGCGACGGAATAAAGCTGGCTGCCGTTGATCGCGTCGGTGCTGGTGGCGGTGACTTGTCCGGCGGCGACGTTGGTGACCTGGCGTTCGGAGCCAGGGGCACCGACGCTGACGACGCTGGCCGGGTTGGTGCCGGCGAAACCACTGAAGGTGGTGCCAGCGATGGTCGCGCTGCTGGTGGGGTTGGGAGCGGCGGTGACGGAGTTTGCGCCGAGTGCGACGGCGCCGTTGTTGCCGGCGGAAGCGCCGGTGCCGATGGCGACGGCGTCGGTGCCGGTGGCGATGCTGTCAGGGCCGGTGGAATTGGCGTGGAAGTACTTGATGCCCTGGCTGTTGATGTTGTTGATGGCCGATCCGACGTTGTTGTTGGTCGTGGTCGTGCCGTTGGCGTTGTAGGTGACGTAGGCGGGCGCGGAGATGGTGCCGGTGGCCGGGTTGTAGGCTGCGCCGCCGCCGAGCGCCGCGGCAGTGCTGTTGCCGAGGTTGTTGGTGGTGGCGGTGACGGTGCTCAGGCCGGTGGACAGCGAGCTGATGCTGGTCGAGGACGAGGTCGAGAGCGACGTGATCCGGCTGTTGGCCGACGAGAGGCCGGTCGACGTGGAAGTCGACAGAGAGACGATGTTGCTGTTTGCCGTACTCAAGCCGGTGGACAGCGAGCCAATGCCGGTCGAAGCGGAGGTCGAAAGCGAAGCGACGTTGCTGTTGGTGGTGCTCAGGCCAGTCGACAGGGAGCCGATCGAGCTGTTGGCCGAAGACAGACCGGTGGACGTGGACGAGGACAGCGAAGTGATGCTGCTGTTAGCCGACGAGAGACCGGTCGAAGCGGAGGTCGAAAGCGAAGCGACATTGCTGTTGGTGGTGCTCAAGCCGGTCGACAGGGAGCCGATCGAGCTGTTGGCCGACGACAGGCCGGTGGACGTGGACGAGGACAGCGAGGTGATGCTGCTGTTAGCCGACGAGAGACCGGTCGAAGCGGAAGTCGAGAGCGAAGCGACGTTGCTGTTGGTGGTGCTCAGGCCAGTCGACAGGGAGCCGATCGAGCTGTTGGCCGACGACAGGCCGGTGGACGTGGACGAGGACAGCGAAGTGATGCTGCTGTTAGCCGACGAGAGACCGGTCGAAGCGGAAGTCGAGAGCGAAGCGACGTTGCTGTTGGTGGTGCTCAGGCCGGTCGACAGGGAGCCGATCGAGCTGTTGGCCGACGACAGACCGGTGGACGTGGACGAGGACAGCGAGGTGATGCTGCTGTTAGCCGACGACAAACCCGTCGAAGCGGAGGTCGAGAGCGACGTGACGTTGCTGTTGGTGGTGCTCAGGCCAGTCGACAGGGAGCCGATCGAGCTGTTGGCCGACGACAGGCCGGTGGACGTGGACGAGGACAGCGAAGTGATGCTGCTGTTAGCCGACGACAAACCCGTCGAAGCGGAGGTCGAGAGCGACGTGACGGTGCTGTTGGTGGTGCTCAGGCCAGTCGACAGCGAGCCGATCGAGCTGTTGGCCGACGACAGACCGGTGGACGTGGACGAGGACAGCGAGGTGATGCTGCTGTTAGCCGACGAGAGACCGGTCGAAGCGGAAGTCGAGAGCGAAGCAACGTTGCTGTTGGTGGTGCTCAGACCAGTCGACAGGGAGCCGATCGAGCTATTAGCTGACGACAGGCCGGTGGACGTGGACGAGGACAGCGAAGTGATGCTGCTGTTAGCCGATGACAAACCCGTCGAAGCGGAGGTCGAGAGCGACGTGACGGTGCTGTTGGTGGTGCTCAAGCCAGTCGACAGCGAGCCGATCGAGCTGTTAGCCGACGAGAGACCGGTCGAAGCGGAGGTCGAGAGCGAAGCGACGTTGCTGTTGGTGGTGCTCAAGCCGGTCGACAGCGAGCCGATCGAGCTGTTAGCCGACGACAACCCCGTCGAAGCGGAGGTCGAAAGCGAAGCGACACTGCTGTTGGTGGTGCTCAGGCCAGTCGACAGGGACCCGATCGAGCTATTAGCCGACGACAACCCCGTCGACGCCGACGTCGACAGGCTCGCGAGCCCGGAATTCACTGCCGTCACGGCCAGGTTCGTCGCGTTGAGCTGCGAACCGTTGATCGCATCGGTGCTGGTCGACGAGATCCGACCTGCCGCCACGTTGGTGATCGTGCGCTCCGATCCCGGCGCACCGACGCTGACCGTCGAGGCGGGCGTCGTGCCCGCGAACGCGTAGGTCGTGCCGTTGATCGTCGTATTGGCGGTCGCGACCGCAGCGGCGGTCGTCGAGCCGGAGCCGAGCGCCACCGCGCCGGCGTTGCCCGCCGATGCGCCCTGGCCGAGCGCTACCGCGTTCGAGGCGGTCGCGGCGGCCGACAGGCCCGCGCCGAGCGTGCCGGATGCGGTGGCCTGTGCGCTGCCGCCGAGCGCGGTGCCGGTCGACGTCGCCGACGTGTTCTGGCCGATCGCCGTGCTGTTCTGCAGCGCCTTCGCGCCGAAGCCGACCGCGGTCGCGCCCGTGTAGCCGCTCGACCCGGCGCTGGCCGACGCGCCGATCGCCGTCACGCCGTAACCGCCGCCCGGGCTCGACGCCGTCGCGTTCTGGCCGACCGCGATGTTGCCCGCGCCGGTCGAACCGCTCGAACTGCTCGCGCCGTTGCCGCCGCCGATGTCGC
>NZ_JAAGNW010000393.1:0-465 GCF_010645215.1 Burkholderia multivorans
AACCGGATCTGCCGGTTCGGTTCGCCAATATCCACCAACGGCGCCAGCTCGCCATGCCGCATCTGCTGCACCACCTTCGCCAGCTGCGCGATGCCGGACGCCAGTTCCGGATGTCCGAGATTCGACTTGACTCCGCCGACCGCCACCTGCCGGCCCGCCGCCCGCAAGCCGCCGAACACGCTGTTCAGCGCCGCCACTTCGATCGCGTCGCTCAAGGCCGTCCCGGCCGCCGCCGCCTCGATCCAGCCGATGCTCTCCGGTTCGACGCCCGCCCGGCGCAGGCTCGCGCCGATCACCTTCGCTTGCGCCTTCGGGTTCGGCACCGCATAGCTCTGCGACCGCCCGCTATGTTGCGTCGCCGTTCCCTTGATGACGGCCATGATCGGATCGCCGTCGGCCAGCGCCCGGCCGAGCGGCTTCAGCAACACCGCGCCCACCGTTTCCGCGGGCAGATGACCATCGCCG
>NZ_JAAGNW010000393.1:475-950 GCF_010645215.1 Burkholderia multivorans
CCGTGAAGCTGCGACTCTCCAGGCGGCTGCCGACCAGTTGAACCTGGCTCAGACCCACGTACTTCTGCGGCGACAGCGTCAGGTTCACCCCGCCCGCCACGGCCAGCGCGCATTCGCCCTGCTGCAGATCGCGACAGGCCAGATGCAGCGCCATCATTGCCGACGAGCACATCGTGTCGATCGCGATGCTCGGCCCTTCGAAGTTGAAGAAGTGCGAGATCCGGTTCGCGATCGCGCTCGACGCGGACAGCGACGCGATCACCGTGTCGCCGTCGGCCGGTGGTTCGGCCAGCTGCGCCATCGCGCCCACGTAGACGCCCACCCGCCCCTGATAGCGCCGCTGCACGCTTTCGCGGGTGTAGCCCGCGCGTTCCAGCAGGGTCCAGGTGGTTTGCAGGAACAGACGCGCCTGCGGATCCAGCGCCTGCGCCTCGCGAGGCGAGATGTTGAAGAACAGCGCATCGAACTGATCGAC
>NZ_JAAGNW010000393.1:960-3035 GCF_010645215.1 Burkholderia multivorans
ACCTGCGCGCCGCCGTCGATGAAGCCGCCCCACTTCGTGTAGCTCTTGCCCGGACGCGTCCGGCGCGGATCGAACCAGGGCGTCATGTCCCAACGGTCCGCCGGAACCTCGGTCACGCAATCGCGGCCGTCGCGCAGGTTGGCCCACAGCGCGTCGAGATCGTCGGCTTGCGGGAAGCGGCCGGCGAGACTGATGATCGCGATCGGTTCGGAAGCGGACCGGGTGTCGATCGTCGCGGCTGCCGCTGCCGCCGGCTCGCTCCGCAGGCGGACCGGGGTGTTCAGCCGCGTGGCGGCGGACGTGCGGGCAGGCTCGACGGGCGCGGATGCCGGAACCGCCGCGACGGCCGGAACGGCCGGAACGGCCGGAACGGCTTCGACGGATTCATCCACCGCCGGCAGCGCGCCGAATTTCTCCGCATACCGGGTGCTCAGGTGCGTCGCGAGTTCATCCAGCGTCGGGTATTCGAAAAACACCGTCGGCGGCAGATCCAGCTCGAACGTGTGATTGAGCCGGTTGCCCAGATCCGTCAGCATGATCGAATCGAAACCGTACTGACTCAGTTCGACATCGCCCTTGATCGCGTCCGGCTTCAGTTTCGTCTGAGCCGATATCACACCGGCCAGCAGCGATGCGATGCGCGCGACCGGCCCGGTCGGATTGCTGGCGGCCGCGCCAGACGAGACCGGCCGCGCGGCGACCTTGGCCGGGGCTTCCCGGTGCGTCTGGGCCTGCGCGGGTTCATCCGCCAGCAGACGCCGGACGCGAACCGGATCGCCTTCGAGCACCGCCACCTGATCCAGCCCGGCGCCCCATGCGCGGTACAACGCGTCGATTCCGCTTTCCGTGCGCAGCGCGATCAGTCCTGTTGCACGCTCAAGCGACGCTTCCATCGCCGCGTCAATCTTCATCCCGCCTTCGCGCCATAGCGGCCAGTTCACCGATAGCGTCCGGCCGTGGCGATCGCCCGACTTCATCAAGCCGTTGCGATAGCCTGCGTAGCGATCCATGAAACCGTTCGCCGCCGCGTAATCGCTTTGGCCCGCGTTGCCCTTCACCGCCGAGATCGACGAGAAGCAGATCAGCAAGTCGAGCGGAATATCGCGGCTCGCTTCGTCCAGATTCATCAGCCCCGAAACTTTCGCCGACAGTACCTCGCGCAGTACCTCCGGCTTCTTGCCGGTCAGCAGGCCGTCGCGAATCACGCCCGCGCTGTGCACGATGCCGTTCAGCGCCTGATGTTCTTCCTGAATTTGCAAAACCAGCTGCCTTACCGCGTCGCCATCCGAGACGTCCAGCGCGTGATACACCACCGTCGCGCCCAGTGCTTCCAGCTCGCGAACCTGCGAACGATTCGATTCATCCGACAGCGCGCTCCATTCGCGCCGACCGGTCAGCACCAGCGTGGCGCTTCGCGCACGCGTCGCGATCTCCTTCGCGAAGATCCGGCCCAGCCCGCCGAGGCCGCCGGTGATCAGGTAAACACCGCCGTCCTTCCACGGCACCACTGATTCCTCGGCGGCTACCTCGCGCCAGCCCAGGACCTGACGCTCGCCGTCCGCATAGCGAATCTGTGCATCGTTCGCGCCGCGGGCATTCTCGCGCAGTCGCGCGGCCAGGACATCCGCCGCCTCGCCCAGTGCCACCTCGATCAACTGACCGACGAACTTCGCGTTCTCCAGCCGCGCGCTTCTAAGCATGCCCGCGAGCCCCGACGACACGTGCCCCGAACCCGGCACCACCACCTGCAGCAGCACGCGCTCGTTCCGCTTTTCAGCGAACAGCGTCTGCAACTGCGTCAACACACACTCGGCTTGCGCCGTGTAGTCATCCGGCAGGCGTTCGCAACGCACGCCCAGTTGCGCCGACAACGCCTCGGCATCCACGTCCCGATCACCGACCAGCACCACATGACCCGCCGCCTCAACCGGGTCACCCGTCACCGCCGCCGCCGCCCAAACCGGCTCCAGCAACAACGTCCGCGGCGTCGACGCCTCGCCCCCCACATCCAGCGTCCGCACCGACAAACCGACAAACCGCACGCACACCCGCCCCGTGTCATCGCACAGGTCCAG
>NZ_JAAGNW010000394.1 GCF_010645215.1 Burkholderia multivorans
AGATGATCGCTCGTTTCGGAAACCGGTGATCGGCGATCACCTTCGACCGAAACGGCCGATCACCATCATTCGGAACCACTGATCACGTTCAACCGAAATCGCTGATCACGTTCGCCGAAATACGCAGCCTGGCTCTGAAGGTTGGCCCAGCGGGCCTCATGTGGCACCCAGAACACCCGTTCCGCAGTGTATTCGTCACGGTTTTCGAGCAGTGCCTCTTGTTGCGCTCCAGTGATGCCTTCAGTCGTTAGCTCGGCTCTGAGCTCTTCACGCCGTGCCTCAAAAGAGTCGGATATGTACTTCAGGAACAGGAGTCCAAGCACGACATGTTTGTACTCGGCGGCGTCAACTTGACCGCGCAAGGCGTCAGCCGATTTCCAAAGCGTGTCCGTGTAAGCGACTTCGTTGTTGTTGGCCATATGTGCAACTTTTGACTTTGCTCGTGAGGGGGGACAGCCATCGCTGCCAAGACTGGCCGGCGACGGCCAGACTTCTCCCAGAATCGTTGAATTATATCGGTATCTCAACATCTACTTCGGTAGATTCAGCGCTTTCCCCGCCTCCAGTTGGCCAGCTTTTCCCCGGGCTGCAATCGCAGCGCCATCCGAACCGGAAACAACCCCGGTCGATGTTCCGAGCAGTGCCGTGGCGGGGCGTTGCTCGCCTCACTGAGGCCGCTTAACAGGAGGGCAGGCTCCTGTAGAGCGACACAAGCCTGCAAGGAAAGCCCCGAGCATTCAACGGATCGGCGGCAAGTACAGAGTTCGATGCATAGCGCACACGCGGACGCTTCCCATAGGGGATAGCTGCAAGACCGGACCGAATAAACAGCGCCGCAGCTAGTGTTTGCTATGCATGCCCTCGGGCGCGGGGGATACCGTTGAGACATACGTACGTTTCCTGTTGCCACCTGACCCGTACGGCAGGCGCTGTATCCGCCAGCCTGTAGTGGTCAACTAATCCCGGACACTGCGTTAAGTTTTTCTTCCGCAACCGCCGGCGCCAGTCCGTCATTGAACTGATGCGGCCGTATCCAGTTGTACCGGTGCATCAGGTAGTGGCTGATGTCCCGGTGTGCCTCCTGCGCCGACATGTAGCCCACTGACGGTAGCCATTCGGTCTTGAAGCTGCGGAACAGCCTCTCCATCGGGGAGTTGTCCCAACAATTTCCTCGACGGCTCATGCTCTGCTGTATCCGATAGCGCCAGAGGCGCTGACGGAATTTCCGGCTTGCATATTGGGCGGATTCAACCGGTCGTCGCAACACTAAATTGTTGAATAGATCGGAGATACTCGTCCAGAGCTTCAGCAGGCGTTTTCCAGCCGAGTGTTTTCCGGGGCCTGGTGTTCAACGTATTGGCAACGGCTTGAATCTCTCGAGCGCTCCACCGGGACAGATCCGTGCCCTTTGGGAAGTATTGTCGTAGAAGGCCGTTCGTGTTTTCGTTCGTGCCAAGCTGCCATGGGCTGTTCGGGTCGGCGAAGAAGACCTTCACACCAGACTCAATGGTGAAGCGAGCATGATCGGACATGCGACTGCGGCCGGCCGCACCTCGGGAACGGTCCGGCGAGACACTCTGGACCTGCTTTGTGCCGAGAAGGCGCGCTGGCTGACTTTGGCTGAAACGCGCGAAGCATTACAGTTATCGCGTAAAGGCGCATATGCTCTCCTCAAGTCCGGAAAGCTGCGGCCGGTTATCGATACGGAATTTACGGACATCGCGGCACCGCGCTTGATAGACATTGCAATGGTGTCCGAGGACGGACACGAGTTCTACGGCGAGCTTGGGGCGTTTGACGAGGAAAGTTGCAGCGATTTTGTGCGAGCCCATGTATTGCCTCAGTTCAGGAAGTATCCGGAGTGGACAATGATGTTCGACTTCCTGGCCGACGCAGCGCGAAACTGGATGTCGAATTTAGCGGCCTGAGACAACGGCCTGTCATCTGCTACGACCATCCGATAGACCCCCAGCTTTTGTGGGAGCTCATTGGCGGAAAGCCTGCGGGTTGGAAAGAAAAACTGATTAGCTTTAGAATCGATTCAGTTCGAAGAGAGCAATACTTCAGCGAACACGGTGGACGACACCATGCGCTTCATGACGCACGGGCCAACAGGGCCGCGATTCTGTAGCCGTGTACAGCATGCGCTCACGACACTCGTTCGGTACGTTGAAGGCGAAAATACGGTGTAAGCTCACGCTTCAGGAATTTTAAAAAGAATTTCACTTTGACTGTCCGTCTACGATCGCATGGTTATGCATAGCGAAATAGACAAGCTGTTACGAAAAGAGCCGGGGATAAAAACTCGCGTGGTCGCAAGCAGGATTGGGCAGGATCGAAGTGCAGTGAACGCGTTTCGGCACGACAATCCAGATTGCTTTGTCAAAGACGCAGCACATCGCTGGTCCTTGGTAAAGCCCGCTTCTGCGAAGAAAGAACAACACCTCCGCAACCTCGATGGTCGACATCGTGCTCCTGATGACGCGCGTGCCGACGCTGTCGGACGCAGGCGGAGCGGGCAGCTACTCCAATTAGGACCGTAACTCGCCCGATGCCTTTGGTGACGCAGCTCTGTCAGGCCGCCGTCTCAACTGCCGGCCCGGTTAATGTAAAGGTAACTGGTTGCGCCCTGAGGTCGGGAATCGCAGCCATCGCACTTTCGTAGCCAAGATCAAAATAGGAGTCGACGAATTCACGCGTCGAGAATTGGTTGGTGGTCGGCTCATGTGGAAATAGCGTATCAAGCGAGGGTTTTAATCTCAGCCGTAGCGAATGGGTCTGCGACACGCCTAGCTTTATGTAAGTTATGCTGCCTAGATCCGGGTTGTTCCTGTACGCGACAGTCCCCTTTAGGACGGCGGGTATAGACGCTGGAACAGATTTCTTAGGGAAGAGATCAGGCATCTCGATTTTTGCGCCAAAGTCATCCCAACAACGTTGGGTAGCGATTGCCAGATCGCAAAAAAGGTTATCTGGGTCGTGGCCGGCGTCGACGACGATGATCTCCATGCATTCGCGCGCGAT
>NZ_JAAGNW010000395.1 GCF_010645215.1 Burkholderia multivorans
GTCGGCCGCGATGCCCGTAGAGTTCTGCGCAAGCGTCGTGTTGTTGAGGGAAGTCGAAAGCGTCGTCAACTGGTTGGTGATGTTTGCCACGCCGGTCGACAGCGAGCCGATGCTGCTCGACGTCGAGCTGGACAGCTGCGCCACCGTGCTGTTGGTCGTGCTCAAACCCGTGGACAGCGAACTGACCCCCGTCGACAGTGAACTGATGCTGGTCGCCGTCGACGTCGACAAGCTGTTGAGCGCCTGGTTCGTCGCGTTCAGCTGGCTGCCGTTGACCGCATCCGTGCTGGTGGCGGAGACTTGACCGGCGGCAACATTGGTGACCTGGCGTTCCGCACCCGGCGCGCCCACGCTCACGACGCTCGTCGGCGAAGTGCCCGCGAAGCCGTATGAGACACCGCCGATTGTCGCGCCGGCCGTCGGGTTCGCGGCGGCCGTGACCGAGCCGGATCCGAGTGCGACGTCGTTGGCGTTGTTCGCGACGGCGTTCGCGCCGAACGCGAGCGAGCCGGCGCCGACTGCCGTGGCCGTGTTACCGAAGGAGATCGAGCCCGTGCCGACAGCCGAGCTGGCATTGCCGATCGCCAGCGCGTCGTTGCCGCTCGCCAACGCGCCCTGCCCGATCGCGACCGCGCCGCTCGACGAGGCGTTCGCGCCGTTGCCCACTGCGACGCTGCTCGCGCCCGCGGCGCTGGCATTCGTCCCTGCGGCAAGCGCATTGGTGCCCGTCGCGCCGTCGTTGGCGTAGTTCCCCTGTTGCGTGCCGTTGTCGTTCACACTGTAGTAATGCGTCTTCGCCGCGTTGATCGCGGTCGAGGTCGAGGTCGACAAGGACGCGATATTGCTGTTCGCCGACGACAGCCCGGTGGACAACGAGCTGATCCCGGTCGAGGTCGACGTGGACAGTGACAGGACCGTACTGTTGGTCGTACTCAGCCCCGTGGACAAGGAGCCGATGCTGGTCGAGGTCGAGGTGGACAGCGAACCGATGCTGCTGTTGGTCGAGCTCAATCCGGTGGACAGCGAACCGATCCCGGTGGACGTCGAGGTGGACAGCGAGGTGATCGAGCTGTTCGCCGACGACAGACCCGTCGACGTCGAGGTCGACAGGCTGTTGATTGCGGTATTCGCCGCAAACAGTTGCGAACCGTTGATCGCATCGGTGCTCGTCGCCGTCACCTGACCGGCCGCGACGTTCGTGATCTGGCGCTCCGCACCCGGTGCACCAACGCTCACCACACCCACAGGCGTCGTGCCTGCGTAACTGTACGTCACCCCGCCGACCGTACCCGTGGCCGTCGGATTGGCTGCCGCCGTCACCGAGTTCGAGCCCAGCGCGACGCTGTTTGCAATGCTGGCCACCGCGTTCTGGCCCAGTGCGACCGAACCGGCCGCGCCGGCGTTCGAGCCATCGCCCACCGCTACCGCGCTTGCGCCCGCTGCCGTGGCGTTCGTGCCCGCTGCCAGCGCGTTGATGCCTGTCGCGCCGTCGTTGGCGTAGTTGCCTTGCTGCGTGCCGTTGTCGTTCACGCTGTAGTAATGCGTCTTCGCTGCGTTGACAGCGGTCGACAGTGACGAGATGCCGGTCGACGTCGACGTGGAAAGCGACGAGATCGAACTGTTCGCCGACGACAGACCCGTCGACGTCGAAGTCGACAGCGAGGCAAGATTGCTGTCCGTCGTGGACAAGCCCGTCGACAGCGACGTAAGCCCCGTGGACGTGGACGTGGACAGCGACGCGATCGAACTTGTTGCCGTCGAAAGCCCCGTCGAGGTCGAGCTCGACAGCGACGCAATCGAACTCGTCGCCGACGACAGGCCGGTCGACGTCGAGGTCGACAAGCTGTTGATCGCCGTGTTCGTCGCGAACAGTTGCGAGCCGTTGATCGCATCCGTGCTGGTCGCCGTCACCTGGCCTGCCGCGACGTTCGTCACCTGACGTTCCGCACCCGGCGCACCCACGCTCACCACGCTTGCCGGCGTCGTTCCCGCGTAGTTGTATGTCACGCCGCCGATCGTGCCGGTCGCCGTCGGGTTCGACGCTGCCGTCACCGAGTTCGACCCCAGCGCGACGCTGTTTGCAATGCTCGCTACGGCATTCTGGCCCAGTGCGACCGCACCGGCCGCGCCGGCGTTCGAGCCGTCACCCACTGCCACCGCGCTCGCGCCCGCTGCCGCGGCGTTCGTGCCCGCTGCCAGCGCATTGATGCCTGTCGCGCCGTCGTTGGCGTAGTTCCCTTGCTGCGTGCCGTTGTCGTTCACGCTGTAGTAGTGCGTCTTCGCTGCGTTGACAGCAGTCGACAGCGACGAGATGCCGGTCGACGTCGACGTGGAAAGCGACGAGATCGAACTGTTCGCTGACGACAGACCCGTCGATGCCGAAGTCGACAGCGAGGCAAGATTACTGTCCGTCGTGGACAAACCCGTCGACAGCGACGAGATCGAGCTGGTTGCCGACGACAGGCCGGTCGAAGTCGAAGTCGACAGCGAGGCAAGATTGCTATTCGTCGTGGACAGACCCGTCGACAACGACGAGATACCGGTCGACGTCGAGGTCGACAGGCTGTTGATCGCGGTGTTCGCCGCGAACAACTGCGAACCGTTGATCGCGTCGGTACTGGATGCGGAGATTCGACCGGCCGCAACGTTGGTGATTTGCCGCTCGGCACCCGACGCGCCTACGCTCACCACACTCGCCGGCGTCGTTCCCGCAAACGAATAGGTCGTTCCGCCGATCACGGCGCTCGGCGTCGGATTAGGCGCGGCAGTGACCGATCCGGCACCGAGGGCGACGTCGCCAGCCGATGCGCCGGCCTGCGCATTCCTGCCCAAGGCAATTGCTGTGCTCTGCGATGCGGACGCCGAATTGCCCAGGGCAATCGTATCGCTTGCCGTGACACCGTTACCCGCCCGTCGACCGATGGCAATGTTGTTGCTGCCGGTCACGCCTTGTCCGGCCTGGAAACCCAGCGCAACGTTGTTCGCGC
>NZ_JAAGNW010000396.1:0-2039 GCF_010645215.1 Burkholderia multivorans
TCCGTGACGCGATCCGCCCCGCGCCGTCATACGTATAGCGCGTGTTCCGCTGCATCGGATCCACACTCGCCAGCAACCGGCCTTCCGCGTCGTACTGCACCCGCTCGACGCCCGCCGCGCTGCGAATTTCCTCCAACTGGCCATTCGCGCCGTACTGATACCCGACAATCCCGCCCGCCGCATCCTTGCGCTCCAGCAGGCGTCCCTGCACGTCATACGCCCACTCCGTCTTCTTCCCCGAGCAGTCCGTATACGCCAGCATCTGCCCCGACGCGTCATATTCGATGGCCTTGACACCGCCCTTCGCATCGGTCACTTCAACCGGCATGCCCTGCCCGTTGTACGCGTACTTCGTCTGATGGCCGAGCGGATCGGTTTCCTCGACCACGTTCCCGGCCTCGTCATACTTGCGCAGCCAGGCATAGCCCTGCGGATCGCCGAGACGAACCATCTGGTCCTTCTCGTCGTACTCCATCTCCACCACGCTGCCGTCGACGCGCATATGCCGCACGAGATTGTCGTGCGCGTCGTAGCTCATCTGCTCGTTGCCGCCGTCGGGATAGGTGTGCTGCACGAGGTTATGGTGCGCGTCGCGGTACATCCACTCTTCGCTGCCATCCGCATACACGATCCGGAACGTATACCCATGCAGATCGTAGTAGTGCCGCGTCACCCCGCCCAGCGCATCGGTGATGCTGACCATCCGGAAATCCGGATGCCAGGCGAAACGCACGTCGTCGCTGCCATCATCCGCGTACTCGTGCACGCACCTGGCCTTCGCTCCCGTCCCGTCCCATTCGAGGTTGATGCCGCGTCCGGTGCGATCCGTGTAGCGCGTGATCAGATGATGACGATAGCTGTACTCGCGACGATTGCCGTACCGATCGACCGCCGCGACGAGGTCGCCCTGCGCGTCATAGCTGTAGCGCGCGAGCATCCCGATCCGCTTGCCTTCGCCGTCGTGATGCGTCGCCTCGACGATCCGCCCGTGCTCATCCCGCGCAAACGCGACGATTGCCTGCGGCGTGATCAACCGGTTCAAGCGATGCGCATCGTCGTAATCGAGCGTCACCTGATTCCCCGCGCGGTCCTTCAGGAACGCCAGCCGGAACGCATCGCCGCGCTTCTCGTACGCTTCCAGCATTTCATGCCCGCGCGTCAGCGTCAGCCAGTTCTCATCGCGACGCAGCAGCGTGACCCCTTCCCCGCGATCCTCGTGCGCATCGCCCGCGGCGAGCAGCGGACAATCCACGCTCCGCCCGGTCGCATCGTTGTACACGAACTTGTCCGCGCGCATCTCGATGCGCGTCGTATACGGCGTGATCCAGCGCGCCCCAAGCTCGCCGTCCCGGTCGTACGCATCGAAGAACGACCGGTACGTCCGCACCCAGCTCACAGGCATCGCGCCCGGCAATTCGAAATCGGCGTGATCCAGCCGTTCGTCGCCCAGCGCGAACCCCACCGAATGCGTCGTCGCCGAGGGCGGCGCCGGCACGGGGCAGCCGAGCTTGCATTCGTTCGGCCCCGGATGCTGCGCGGGCTCCGTATGCCGCACCGTTTCCTTGCGGCCTTCGCCTTCCTGGTGATGAACCCTGGTCGTCCCTTGCGCCTTGACCGCCGTCGTCTGCTTGTGCTGGCCGCGCAGTATCTCCCGCTTCTTCGCGATCGCCACCAGGATCAGGTTGATCAGCCAGCCGATCTTGCCCACATCCTCGCCGCTCAACGCGAGGACCCGCGCCTTCACGTCCGGCGCCATCGCCCGCAGCGACTTCGCCATCTGCAGCAAGGGCGCCCGGTACGACAGATCGAGCGCCTTCGCGGTCTGCGTCCCGAGATTGATCGCCCCCTTCGCTTCGATCTTCACGAAATCGACGAGCAGCCTCCCGAGGCTCTTGGCGGTCTTGCCCGCGTCGTACGCCGCGAATCCCGCCGCCGCATCGCGCGCATGCTGCCCCGCCGCGCGGACGTTGTGCGCGCTGCTGAGCGGCTTCTCTCCCGCGACTTCCTCGAACAGCCTCGCGAACCCCAGCAGGAACGCC
>NZ_JAAGNW010000396.1:2049-2974 GCF_010645215.1 Burkholderia multivorans
GAACGCCTCGATGTACTGCGCACAGGTTTGCAGCAAGCCGGTCAGCTGATTCTTCAGCCCTTCCGCGAAGCTCTCGATCTTCCCCGCGAACTGTTCGCTGAGGCCGTCGATCACCGCCTGCAGCAGCGCCATCTGCATCACCTGCAGCGATGCCTCGCCGATGGCCTTGCCGCTTTCCACGATCTTCTGGCGCACGAGCTTCATCACCGGCCGTGCGCCCACCCTGAATTCGGCGGTGCCCGGCGGAACGGGAATGATCCCGATCAGGTCGAGGCCGAGGTTCATCCAGTCGAACACATCGGGATGCTTGCCCTGGTCGTTGTGCTCGACCATGTCCTTGATGTCGAGCACCAGATCCACCGCCGCCATGATGTTCGCCACCACGGGCAGCGTGTTCGCCACCATCTGCAGGCGATCGATCGTGATCAGGTCGTTGCTGATGCCGCGCAACCAGCGATCGCACACCTTCAGGCCGGCGTTCACGTCCACGGTCTCGATCTGGAGCAGCGGCCCGACGTAGACGTCCGTCGGCTTCGGCATCAGCACGGTTGTTGAAGATCCGGTCATAAGGATTCAGTTCTGAAGAAAGAGATGGCGCCGCGCCACGCGCGACGCCCAGCGATCACGACGTCACAAGGAAAGCAGCGGAACCGCGCCGCGCGCGGCCTGAGCCAGGCCGCCGAGCTGGGTCGCGGCCGCGCGCAACTGGCCGGCCTGTGCCAGCGCGCTGCCCGCGCCGCCGGGCAAGGCTTGCTGGAGCGCGCCCTGCGCAAGCCCCATCGCCTGGCCGCCCAGCGCCTGCCCGAGCCCGCCCTGCGCCACCTGGGTCGCCACGCCCGCCAGCTGACCCACGCCGCTCGGCAAGGCCTGCTTGAGCGCGCCCTGTGCAAGCCCCATCGCCTGGCCGCCCGCCGCCTGCCCGAGC
>NZ_JAAGNW010000397.1 GCF_010645215.1 Burkholderia multivorans
ACGATCTCGATGCCGCGCGCCGCAGCCCGTTCGAGCGCTCGCTCGTCTCGGGCGTGATCCATGCGCCGGGCGGCGCGCATCCGACGTCGTGCGGGCCGGCCTACGGCTGGGATCTGCCGCACCTGCGCGCGTACTGCGCGAGCGCGGAGGATGACGCGCGGGCCGCCGCTTACCTGCACGACGTGGTGGGTCGCGACGAACGCGCGTACCTCGACGGCTTCGGCGGCCTGTCGCACGTGACGGCGCTGCCGTTGCCGATTCTGTAAAGGAGCGTCTGTGAGCGATTCTCTCGACCATTCCCTCGCGGAACTGATGATCGCCGCCGCCGCGCGGCTCTGGCGCGACGACGGCGAAGTGCTGGCGACGGGGATCGGCACGGGCCCCCGGCTGGCGGCCGGGCTCGCGCGCCTCGCATATAACAGCGGCCTGATGCTGACCGACGGCGAGGCGTACCTGGTCGAGGCGCCCGTGCCGCTCGGCCCGCGCCCGGACGGCTACCGCGTGCAGGCGAGCGGCTGGATGCCCTACGAGCGCGTGTTCGACTGCCTGTGGCACGGGCGTCGCCATGCGCTCGTGATGCCGACCCAGATCGATCGTTTCGGCCAGGCGAACATTTCGCGGCTCGGCGGCGACCACGCGCGCCCGGCCACCCAGTTGCTCGGCGCACGCGGCTTCCCCGGTAATTCGACGAGCCACGCGAACTCGTTCTTCATCAGCGGCCACGGCAAGCGCACGTTCGTGGCGGGGGAGGTCGACATGGTATGCACGATCGGCTACAACCCGGTGCGCCGCCTGCCCGGCATGAAGACCTTCGTCGACCTGCGCGGCATCGTCACCGATCTGTGCGTGATGGATTTCGGTGGCCCCGACCACGCGATCCGCGTGTGCTCGCTGCATCCGGGCGTGAGCTTCGACGAGGTGCAGGACGCGACGGGCTTCGAGCTTGCCGCGCATCCGGAACTCGGCGCGACGGCCGCGCCGGATGCGGAAGTCCTGCGCATCGTCCGCGCGCTCGATCCGCACAACCTGCGTGCGGCGATCGTGCGCGGCAATCCGGCGCCGCGCCGGGGATGAGGTCCGACATGGAAGGCGCGCAGCCCGGGTTCGCCGACGGTGTGGTCGACTATACGTTCGAAGGCGGCATCGCGACGATCACGATGAACCGTCCCGAGTATCACAACGCGCAGAACTCGAAGATGACCTATGCGCTCGACGCCGCGTTCCGGCGCGCCGCGCACGACGACGCGGTGAAGGCGATCGTGCTCGCGGGCGCGGGCAAGCATTTCTCGGCAGGCCACGACATCGGCACGCCGGGCCGCGACATCGACGAATCGTTCGAGCGCGCGTCGCTGTGGTACGACCACGTCGGCAAGGAGGGCGGCGAGTTCCTCTACGCGCGCGAGCAGGAGGTTTATCTCGGCATGTGCCGCCGCTGGCGCGACCTGCCGAAGCCGACCATCGCGATGGTCCAGGGCGCCTGCAGCGCGGGCGGACTGATGCTGGCGTGGGTATGCGACCTGATCGTCGCGTCGGAAGATGCCTTCTTTGCCGATCCCGTCGTACGGATGGGGATTCCGGGTGTCGAGTATTTCGCGCACGCCTACGAACTGAATCCGCGCATCGCGAAGGAATTCCTGTTTCTCGGCGAGCGGATGCCGGCCGAACGCGCCTACCAGATGGGGATGGTCAATCGCGTGGTGCCGCGCGAGCGCCTGCGCGACGCCACCTATGCGATTGCGGCCCGGATCGCGACGATGCCGCGCCTCGGGCTCGCGCTGACGAAGCAGGCGCTGAACCACGTCGAGGAGCTGCAGGGCCAGCGCGCGGCGATGGATGCCGCCTTCGCCTGGCATCACTTTGCGCACGCGCACAACGAACTGGTCAGCGGCGATCGCCTCGGCGGCCACGACGCGCGCAGCATGGCCCGCTCGCAGCGCGAACCGGACGGCGCATCCGACGGCGATGCGCGCGCGCCGGCCGCGATCAACGGAGCCGCCGCATGACTCCGGCGCTCCACACGCCGCTATGCGAGCTGCTCGGCTGCCGCTATCCGATCGTGCAGACCGCGATGGGCTGGGTTGCCGACGCACGGCTCGTCGCGGCCACCAGCAATGCGGGCGGCTTCGGCTTCCTGGCCGGCGCGACGCTCGAACCCGAGTGCGTCGAAGCCGAGATCCTGAAGGTCAAGGCGCTGACCGACCAGCCGTTCGGCATCAACTTCCATTTGTTCCAGAAGAACGCGGAGCAACTCGTCGATCTGGCGATCAAGCACCGGCTGCGCGCAGTGAGCTACGGCCGGGGCCCGGATGCGGAAACGATCCTGCGCTTCAAGCGCGCGGGCATCGTCTGCATGCCGACCGTCGGCGCGCCGAAGCACGCGGCGAAGGCGGTCCAGCTCGGCGCGGACATCGTGACCGTGCAGGGCGCGGAAGGCGGCGGCCACACCGGCTCCGTGCCGACCACGCTGCTGCTGCCGACGGTGCTCGACGCCGTGCAGGTGCCCGTCGTCGCGGCCGGCGGCTTCTTCGACGGGCGCGGGCTCGCGGCGGCGCTCGCGTACGGTGCGGCCGGCATCGCGATGGGCACGCGTTTCCTGATGAGCGCAGATTCGCCGGTGCCGCGCGCGACGCTCGAGCGCTACCTCGCGGTCGGCGATCCGGCGCGCATCCGCGTGTCCGACGCGCTCGACGGCCTGCCGCAACGCATGATCGACAACCCCTGCCTGTCGAAGCTCGAACGCTTCGGCCCGCTGCGCCGCACGCTGTTCGCGCTGCGGACGGCGCGGGCATGGCGCCGGCAGAGCGGCCTGCATGCGGGCCAGATGCTCGGCCTGGCGGCCAAGGCGCTGCGCGAGCACGACTATACGGTGAGCCAGACGCTGATGGCGGCGAACGCGCCGTTCCTGATCCGGCGAGCGATCGTCGAGGGCGAGCCCGACGAAGGCGTGCTGCCGAGCGGCCAGGCGGCA
>NZ_JAAGNW010000398.1 GCF_010645215.1 Burkholderia multivorans
ATCGAACAGGACGGCGCGCCGGCCGGCATCCTGTCGCTCCAGTGGGACGACGAGGAATACTGGGGGCCGCAGGCGCCCGACGCCGGCTACCTGCACAACCTCGGCATCCGCAGCGGCTTTCATGGGCTCGGGCTCGGCAGCTACGCCGTCGATTGGTGTGCGGCGCAGGTGCGCGCGAACCATCGCAGCCGGCTCAGGCTCGATTGCGATGCGAGAAACGAGAAGCTCTGCGCGTACTACGCGTCGCAGGGCTTCCGGCAGGTGAAGGTCATGCCGCCGCTGCCTTCGGGTTATGTGGCCTCGCTTTATGAACGCGACGTGGGCTAGGGCCTGTGCGGAAGTGCGATCCGAGGCTGCGGGTCCCGGTCTCGAGGTTGCACTTTCCCACTCCTTACCCTAAAGTAAGGAAAACGGAGAACCATCATGACGAAAGCAACCATTACATCGAAGGGCCAGGTCACGATCCCGGTGGATGTGCGCAACGAGCTTGGGCTGGAGTCCGGTGACCGGGTCGAATTCAGCCTCAACGAGGCCACGGGCCGGTACGAGGTCTATCCCGTCACGCGCTCGCTCGCCGCGCTCAAGGGCATCGTGAAGAAGCCCGCCAAAGCGGTGTCGATCGACGACATGAACCGCGCGCTCGCCGACCAGGGGGCATCCGCACGATGATCGGCCTGGATACGAACGTCCTGGTCCGCTACTTCGCGCAAGACGACGCTGCGCAGTCCAGGAAGGCGACGGCCCTCATGGAATCGCTGTCGGCGGAGGAGCCGGGCTATGTTTCACAGGTCGCGCTGATCGAGATCGTGTGGGTGCTCGCGCGCTGCTACGACGTCGAACACGAACAGATGGAGGACATCCTCGACGCGATGATCGGCACCAAGGAGCTGATCGTCGAAGGCGCCGAAACGGTGCGCAAGGCGCTCCGCGTGTTCCGCGTCTCGGGCAAGGCGGATTTCGCGGACTGCCTGATCGAGCAGTCCGGGCATGTCGCCGGCTGCGCATACACGGCGACTTTCGATATCGCGGCCTCGAAGGTCGCGGGAATGCGCTTGATCAAGTAATCGCGGCGCGCGCCGTTTCGCGCGGCCCGAAAAAAAGCGGCGTCGCACTCCCGCACGACGCCGCCCCCGGCAAGCGGCATCCGCCGCCTGCCCCACTCACTCCCCGCTCAACGCTGCGCGACCTGATCGCGCTTCGCCTCGCCCGCCGCCGGCGCGGCCGCCGCATTCCCCCAGCCGCCGCCCAACGCGCGGATCAGATTGACCGTCGACACCGCCTGCGTGCCCGTCAGCTCGTTCGATTGCAATTGCGACACCAGCACCGAACGCTCGCTGTCGATCACATCCAGGTAGCTGACCTCGCCTTCCTGATACTGCGTGCGCGACAGCTTGGCGGCGCGCCGCGACGCATTCACCGCATCGTCCTGCGCGCGGATCTGATCGTCGAGCAGGCGCAGGTCCGCGAGGTTGTCCTCGACTTCGCGGAACGCCACCAGCACCTGCTGCCGATAGTTCGCGACCTGCTCGTCATACTGCGCGCGCGCCTGCGCCACGCCCGCGCTGCGCCGGCCGCCGTCGAACAGCGGCAAGGTCAGCGCCGTGCCCGCGAACGGCCCGAGCAGGAAGGTGCGGCTCGTCCACATGAACAGGCTGCCGAGCGTGGTCGCCTCGTAGCCGAACGCGCCCGTGATGTCGAGCTTCGGGAAATACGCGGACTTCGCGAGACCGACGCGCGCGTTGGCCGCCGCCCTCGCACGCTCCGCCGCCGCGACGTCGGGACGCCGCTCCAGCAGCGCCGACGGCAAGCCGGGCGGAATCGTCACGCCGACCGGCACGATCGGCGTTTCCTTGAATGCGAACTCGGCCGGCGCCTTGCCGAGCAGGATCGCCAGCGCATGCTCGGATGCCGCGCGGCGTCGCGCGACGCCGATCGCATCGGATTGCGCGGTCGCCAGTTCGTTCTTCGCGCGCGACACATCCAGCTCACTGATATCCCCTTCGCTGAAACGCCGCTGCACGAGCTTCAGCGCCTCTTCGCGCAGCGTGACGGTGCGCCGGTAAAGATCCTGGTCCGAATCGAGCCGGCGCAGCTCGAAGTAGTTCTGCGCGACGTCGGCCTGCAATGCAAGCTGCACCGAACGGAACAGCGCCTCGCTCTGCGCGGTGTCCGCGCGCGACGCCTCGACGTTCCGTCCCACCCGCCCGAACAGGTCGGCCTCATACGACACCGTGCCCTGCGCGCGCCACAGCGTCGCGTTGGTCGGGCCGGTGCCCTGCGGCTGGAACTGCGACGCCGACGACAGCCCTTCACGCGTCGGCCCGAAGCCCGCGCCGATCTGCGGGAACCACTGCGAGCGCGCCGCGCGGGTTGCCGCGCGCGCTTCCTCGACCCGGGCGGCGGCCGCCTTCAGGTTCTGGTTCGCATCGAGCGCCTGCTGTTCGAGCGTATCGAGCGTGGGATCGCCGAACACCTTCCACCATTCGCCGCGATGCGCGGCGTCGGCCGGCTCGGCAGCCTTCCAGCTGCCGGCCTGCTCGCTCGGCGCGAGCGTCGGCGCTTCCTTGAACGCGGCGGGCGTCGTCACGTCGGGCCGGTGATAATCCGGCCCGACCGCGCACGCGGCCAGCAGCGAGACCAGCAGCGCGCTCGCGCCCGCGAGCTTTGCGACGCGCAGCACGCCGCGCACCATGTTGTTGTCGTTCATCGTCCTGTCCTCAAGCATCGGCGGCCGGCACGCCATAAGCCGCCGCATCCTTCTGCGCGACGTGGATCTTGCCTCCCGCCAGCGTGCGCAGCACCACATAGAACACCGGCGTCAGCATCAGGCCGAACAGCGTCACGCCCAGCATCCCGAAGAACACCGCGATCCCCATCGCATGGCGCATCTCGGCGCCCGCCCCCGTCGACAGCACGAGCGGCACCACGCCCATGATGAACGCGATCGACGTCATCA
>NZ_JAAGNW010000399.1 GCF_010645215.1 Burkholderia multivorans
ACAACGTCGGTATCCTGCTGCGCGGCACGAAGCGTGAAGACGTGGAGCGCGGCCAGGTTCTGGCGAAGCCGGGTTCGATCACGCCGCACACGCACTTCACGGCTGAAGTGTACGTGCTGAGCAAGGACGAAGGCGGCCGCCACACGCCGTTCTTCAACAACTACCGTCCGCAGTTCTACTTCCGTACGACGGACGTGACGGGCTCGATCGAGCTGCCGAAGGACAAGGAAATGGTGATGCCGGGCGACAACGTGTCGATCACGGTGAAGCTGATCGCGCCGATCGCGATGGAAGAAGGTCTGCGCTTCGCAATCCGCGAAGGCGGCCGGACCGTCGGCGCCGGCGTCGTCGCCAAGGTCATCGAGTAAAAGCGACGATCGGCTTTTGTAGTAATATGCAGCGCCCGGGGTCGGGCGCGCGCGCTCAGCGCAAGCCCGACCCCATGTTCTTTTCGTGACCCGGCGGCGCAACACCGCCTTGCTCTTTTCAAGGAATCGACATGCAGCAACAAAAAATCCGCATCCGCCTGAAGGCTTTCGACTATCGTCTGATCGATCAATCGGCTGCCGAAATCGTCGACACGGCCAAGCGGACCGGTGCAATCGTCCGTGGCCCGGTGCCGCTGCCGACCCGTATTCAGCGTTTCGACATCCTGCGTTCGCCGCACGTCAACAAGACGTCGCGCGATCAGCTCGAAATCCGCACCCACCAGCGCCTGATGGACATCGTCGACCCGACCGACAAGACGGTTGACGCGCTGATGAAGCTCGATCTGCCGGCAGGCGTCGACGTGGAGATCAAGCTGCAGTAAGGGCTGGCGTGCTGTTCGCCCCGGCGGACGACGCTAAGTCTTTGATTGCTTGCGAAAATCGAAAAGCCTTGCTATACTGCCAGGCTTTTCGCGTATTTGCGTAAAAAAGCTGGCTGGCGCGCGTTCTCGCGGGCCCCGGCGTTTTGTAAATTAGCCCCGACCAATCGCAGTCGGGAATGGAGAAAACGATGAGCCTTGGACTCGTAGGTCGCAAGGTTGGCATGACCCGTATTTTCACGGCTGAAGGGGATTCGATTCCCGTCACCGTGCTGGACGTGTCGGACAACCGCGTGACGCAGATCAAGACTGTTGAAACCGACGGCTACACGGCCGTGCAGGTTGCATTCGGTTCGCGCCGCGCTTCGCGCGTGGTGAAGCCGCTGGCAGGTCATCTCGCCAAAGCCGGTGTCGAAGCCGGTGAAGTCCTCAAAGAATTCCGCATCGATGCGACTAAGGCTGCCGAGCTGTCGAACGGCGCCGTGGTCGGTCCTGATCTCTTCGAAGTAGGCCAGAAGGTCGACGTGCAAGGCGTGTCGATCGGTAAGGGCTATGCCGGTACGATCAAGCGTTACAACTTCGCCTCCGGCCGTGCCACGCACGGTAACTCGCGCTCGCACAACGTGCCGGGCTCGATCGGTATGGCGCAGGATCCGGGTCGTGTGTTCCCGGGTAAGCGCATGACGGGCCACATGGGTGACGAGACGGTGACGGTGCAGAACCTCGAAATCGCGCGTATCGACGCCGAGCGCAAGCTGCTGCTGGTCAAGGGCGCAGTGCCGGGCGCGAAGGGCGGTAAGGTTTTCGTGACGCCGGCCGTGAAGACGCGTGCCGTGAAGGGGGCGAAATAATGGAACTGAAGCTCCTGAATGCCAATGGTCAGGAAGGTTCGGTGGTCAATGCGTCGGACGTCGTGTTCGGCCGTGACTACAACGAAGCGCTGATCCACCAGGTCGTGGTGGCTTACCAGGCGAACGCCCGCCAGGGCAACCGCGCGCAGAAGGATCGTGAGCAAGTCAAGCACACGACCAAGAAGCCGTGGCGCCAGAAGGGTACGGGCCGTGCTCGTGCCGGTATGTCGTCGAGCCCGCTGTGGCGTGGCGGTGGTCGGATTTTCCCGAACTCGCCCGAAGAAAACTTCTCGCACAAGGTCAACAAGAAGATGCATCGCGCAGGTCTCTGCTCGATCTTCTCGCAGTTGGCTCGCGAAGGCCGCCTGTCGGTCGTCGAGGACATCATCCTCGAAGCGCCGAAGACCAAGCTGTTGGCTGAAAAATTCAAGGCCATGGGCCTCGAATCCGTGCTGATCATCACCGACACGGTTGACGAGAACCTGTACCTCGCGTCGCGCAACCTGCCGCACGTGGCAGTTGTCGAGCCGCGCTACGCTGACCCGCTGTCGCTGATCTACTTCAAGAAAGTGCTGGTCACGAAGGCTGCGGTCGCCCAGATCGAGGAGTTGCTGTCATGAGCGAGATTCGCAAGAACGATCATCGTTTGATGCAGGTCCTGCTCGCACCGGTGATTTCCGAGAAGGCGACGCTGGTCGCCGACAAGAACGAGCAAGTCGTGTTCGAAGTCGCGCCGGATGCCACGAAGCAGGAAGTGAAGGCGGCCGTCGAGCTGCTGTTCAAGGTTGAAGTTGATTCCGTCAACGTGCTGGTTCAGAAGGGCAAGCAAAAGCGCTTCGGCCGTTCGATGGGCCGCCGCAAGGACGTGAAGAAGGCATACGTGTGCCTGAAGCCCGGCCAGGAAATCAACTTTGAAGCGGAGGCCAAGTAATCATGGCAATCGTTAAAGTTAAACCGACTTCGCGGGGTCGCCGCGCGATGGTCAAGGTGGTCAACAAGGATCTGCACAAGGGCAAGCCGCACGCGGCACTGCTCGACTCGCAGAGCTCGACCGCCGGCCGTAACAACAACGGCCGCATCACCACCCGCCACAAGGGCGGTGGTCACAAGCAACACTATCGTATCGTCGATTTCCGTCGCATCAAGGACGGCATCCCGGCGAAGGTGGAGCGCCTCGAGTACGACCCGAACCGTAGCGCGAACATCGCGCTGATCGTGTACGCGGACGGCGAGCGCAGCTACATCATCGCATCGAAGG
>NZ_JAAGNW010000004.1:0-662 GCF_010645215.1 Burkholderia multivorans
CGCCGCGTCCGAGAGCGACGATCGCACGCTCGTCGAACTGCTGATCGAGCAGATCGAATTCTGCGACGTGCTGGTGCTCAACAAGGCCGACCTCGTCGACGCGGACGCACTCGCGCGCCTGGGCAAGATCCTCGCGAGCCTCAATCCGCGCGCGCGGCAGGTGGTGGGCCGCTTCGGCGATGTGCCGCTTTCGGAGGTGATCGATACCGGCCGCTTCGATTTCGACGCGGCCGCGAGCGCGCCCGGCTGGCTCGCCTCGCTCGAACAGCACGACCATGATCATCATCACGCGCACGACCACGATCATGCGCATGGCGAGGCCGAGACGTACGGCATCGGCAACTTCGTCTATCGCGCGCGCCGGCCGTTTCATCCGGAGCGCTTCTCGGCGCTGCTGCACGAAGAGTGGAAGGGCGTGTTGCGCAGCAAGGGATTCTTCTGGCTCGCGACCCGCCCCGACGTCGCGGGTTCGCTGTCGCAGGCGGGCGGGGTGTGCCGGCACGGGCCGGCCGGATTGTGGTGGGCCGCGCAGGATCGCGCCGAATGGCCCGAGGACGACGACGCGCTGCTCGCGGAAATCACCGCGGACTGGCACGGCGATCTCGACGATTCGAGCATCGGCGATCGTCGCCAGGAACTGGTGCTGATCGGCATCCACCTCG
>NZ_JAAGNW010000004.1:672-6466 GCF_010645215.1 Burkholderia multivorans
CGCGGCGCAGGACACCTGGGCCGCCGCGCTCGGGCGCGCGCTGCTCGATGCGTGCCTGTTGACCGACGACGAATACGCGCAGGGTCAAGCCGCCTGGTCGCACTACCCGGATCCGTTCCCGTCATGGGAGATCGACGAGCACGACCACGACCATGATCATGACCACGATCACGACGGCGAAATCCTCCATCGTCACCAATAGTTAAATCTTGAAAGCGTGGCGCGGAGTGTGGTGAAAAAGCTGCGCGCAGATGTGAAAAAACCCGCTCATAGGCGGGTTTTTTCGTTCGCAAGCGCTGCGCTCAGCGCTTGTTCACTGCGTCCTTGAACGCCTTGCCAGCCGTGAACTTGACCGTCTTGGCTGCCGGGATCTTGATGGTTTCACCCGTCTTCGGGTTGCGGCCGGTGCGTGCTGCACGCTTGCCCGAACCGAAGCTGCCGAAGCCGATCAGTTGCACTGCGTCGCCTTTCGACACAGCCTTCTTGATGACTTCGAGGAGCGTGTCCAGCGTTTCGCCGGTTTGAGCCTTGCTGGCGCCCGTCTGTGCGGCGACGGCGTCGATCAGTTCCTGTTTGTTCATTAAGGTTCCTTTCTCAGGTTAGGTTGACACGAACAGCGCGAACGCGCCGATTATACGTGCGCGAACGGTGCCGTCGATAGTTGCTGTGGACGGCACAGCGCCGAATACTGCGCCGCGCGACGTACCGCCAGACCCGCCGGCGGCAGACCTGTTGATACGGCGCTTGCTATGATAGCGCAGCGCAAACCCAATAACGACAAGGGTTTCAAAGATTTTCATCCGTATTTTGCCGAATCGATGCCCGTCCGCAAGGCTTGCGCACGGCCGTCCAGCCTGATGCGACGCCGTGCAACCCGTCTTTGCGCAAACGCGTTGGTTTTTGCCAACGCCTTGCCGGGCGGGGCTTTCGCGGCGATCGGTCGCGCTTCGGCGCCACTCTTTTTTGTTTCGCATGCCCGACCGAATCGTTCCCGCCGCCCTGGTCGTCCGTGACGACGGCACGCTCGTTTCACCGCGTTACGACGACATCTATCACAGCGCAGCCGGCGCGCTCGCGCAGGCCCGGCATGTGTTCCTGCAAGGCAACGACCTGCCGGCGCGTTGGCATGGCCGGCACATTTTCACGATCGTCGAGACCGGTTTTGGCACGGGATGCAATTTTCTCGCGACCTGGGAAGCCTGGCGCCAGGACCCCGCGCGCTGCGAACGGCTGCATTTCGTGTCGATCGAAAAGCATCCGTTCAGCCGCGCGGACCTGCACACCGCCATCTCGCATATAGTTGCCAACACAACGATCGAAGTCGACGTCGAGGCGCTCGTGCGGGCGTGGCCGATGCTCACGCCCGGCCTGCATCGTCTCGAATTCGAGGCGGGGCGCGTCGTGTTGACGCTCGCGCTCGGCGACGTGGGCGCGTTGCTGCCGAACCTGGTGCTGCGCGCGGATGCGTTCTATCTCGACGGCTTCGCGCCCGCGAAGAATGTCGAGATGTGGTCGCCCGAGGTGTTCCGCGCGCTGGCGCGGCTGGCCGACGAACACGCGACGTTTGCAACCTATACGAGTTCGGGCGCGGTACGGCGCGCGCTCGACGACGCCGGTTTCGCGCCGCGCAAGGTCGACGGTTTCGCGAGCAAGCGCGCGATGCTGATCGGCACCTTCGCGCCGCGCTGGCGCGTGCGGCGTCACGAACCGCCGCGCGCCGCGACCGTCGCGCGCCGCGACGCGCTCGTGATCGGTGCGGGGCTGGCCGGCTGCGCGATTGCGGAGCGACTCGCCGCGCGCGGCTGGCAGGTGACCCTGCTCGACCGGCATCCCGCACCGGCCGCCGAGGCCTCGGGCAATCCGGCCGGCGTGTTCCATCCACTGATCACGCGCGACGACAACCTCGCGGCACGCCTCACGCGCACCGGCTTCCAGCATGCGCTGCTGCGCTGGCGCGCGCTCGAAGAGGCGGGCCATGCGTTCGGCCGCAGCGTGGCGGGCCTCGTGCAACTCGCCGAGTCCGAGGCGGAATTCGAGCGGATGCGTGCGGCGCTCGATGCATTGGGCATGCCGAACGAACTGGTGTCGATGCTGTCGCGCGATACCGCAGGCGACCGTCTGAACGCCGCCGTTCCTCATGGCGGATGGCTGTTCCCGTCGGGCGGATCGGTGAGCCCCGCCGCGCTCGCGGCCGCACAGTGCGAACAGGGCGGAGCGCGCGTCACGCGACGCCTGGGCGTCGACGTTGCGCGACTCGCGCGCGGCGCCGACGGCGACTGGCAGGCGTTCGATCCGGCAGGCGCGCTGCTTGCGCAAGCGCCTGTCGCGATCGTCGCGAATGCCGGCGACGCGGCGCGCGTGATCGGGCTGCGCCATGCGCCCACCCAGCTGGTGCGCGGCCAGTTGAGCATCCTGCCGGCGTCGGCGTTCGCCCCGTTGCACGCGCCCGTGATCGGCGACGGCTATGCGGTGCCGCTCGCGGACGGACGCACACTGACCGGCGCGACCTATGAACCGGACGACCTCGACCCTGCGCCCCGCGCGAGCGGACACGCGGAGAACCTGGCGCGCCTCGCGCGCCTGCTGCCGGATCGCACGACCGACGGGCTCGAGGCGGCGGCACTCGACGGCCGGGTCGCGTTCCGCTGCGTCGCGAGCGATCGGCTGCCGCTGATCGGCATGCTCGGCGACGAAACCACCGCCGCGGCGAACGCCGCCGCCCTGACCGGCGCGCGCTTGCGCGACGTGCCGCGCGCAGCGGGCCTCTACGCCGCATTCGGCTACGGTTCGCGCGGGCTCGTATGGGCTGCGCTCGGTGCGGAACTGATCGCCGCACAACTCGACGGCGAACCCTGGCCGATCGAACGCGACCTCGCGGAGGCGATCGATCCGGCCCGTTTCCTGGTTCGCGCGTTGCGGCAACGCGGGGTCGGTTGAGTCTCGGCAGGGAAGCCAACACAGTCGGATGGAAAAGTTATCCACGCGCATCTGTGGATAACCGGGCTGGTTGACTGTGATCCACGTGTGTAGTCGATGTGGACGTAAACGGGGTAACTCCGCACAGCCGCACAGTAGTCAAAAAGTTATTCAATGAATCCCTGTGCACCCGGACCAACTGTGCAACCGGTTTTGCGTAATGCAAGTCCATGATCCATCTGCATAAAACCGGGTTATCCACAGAAAAGTTGCGAGCTTGTTAACTGCTACTACGTATACATACAGGTTAACCACTGTGGTATACAACACGCCCTGGCTGGACGGCCCAGCCCCCGGCAAATTCGGTCCAGACCGATCGAGCTGTGGCACAATCGGTTTCCTTCGCGCGTCCGTGGCCTCTGCCACAGGCGTATCAATGGAACGGTTGGCGATGATCCCGATCTGAAGAATCAGGACCGCGCGTTCCTTCACCCATCAGGCCGGCTTACGATCGGCCGCGAGTCTGCCCAATACGCATCCAGGGCAGCGATGCAGGCTCACCCATGCCCTGCATCCACCTATCAACGACGAAGCACGGGGCAACGACCCAGCCGGCGCGCGCACCACTCGTTCATTTCGCTTGTCCGTCGTGTCGCTGGCGGTTGCCTTCCAAAGGAGAAGTCACCACGATGAAGTCGGCATTCTCATTTCTGCCTAGCTGGCCGCTGACGCCCGATGCCGTGTTCTGGGCGGGGTTCGCATTGTTTGCCGCGGGCCTGTGCGGCGAACTCTGTCATCGCGCCTGGCGCCTGCCGCGCATCACCGGTTATGCGGTGATCGGCCTGATCGCCGGCTCGTTCGGGTTCGGCGTGATCGACGCGAGCACCGACGACACGTCCCGGCTGCTGATCAACGTCGCGCTCGGATTGCTGCTGTTCGAACTGGGCAACCGGCTCGACCTGCGCTGGATCCGCCGCAATCCATGGCTGATCGCATCGAGTCGCGCGGAGGCCACGCTGACCTTCGTCCTGGTGCTGGCCGCGCTGCTGCTGCTAAAAGTGCCCGGGATGGTGGCGATCGTGCTGGCCGCGATCGCGATCTCGACCTCGCCGGCGAGGGCGCTCCAGCTGAAGACCGAGCTGCGCGCGGAAGGGCAGGTGTCGCAGCGTCTCATCACGCTGTCGGCGCTCAACAGCGTCTACGCGGTGGTGCTGACCAAGCTCGTCACGAGCTGGCTGCATCAGGAGGCGTACGGCAATGTGTTCGCGACCATCCTCCAGCCGCTCTACCTGCTCGCGGGATCGCTGATCGTCGCGTACCTGTTCGCGCGCGCCTGCAATTTCCTGTTCCGCCACGTCGCGACGACCCTGCGCGACGAGCATTCGTTCGTCGCGCTGTTCGGTCTCGTCGTGCTGGCGATCGCCGTCGCGCAGGCGCTGCGGCTGTCGACCATGCTGACCCTGCTGCTCGCGGGCATCATCGTGAAGAATCTCGAAGCGCGGCCGCAGCTGTGGCCCGAGCATTTCGGCACGGCCGGCTGGCTGCTGACGGTGATCCTGTTCGTCCTCACGCTGACCTCGTTCGAATGGGGCGATCTCGCGGCCGGCGGCCTGATTGCCGTGGTGCTGATCGTCGCGCGGCTCGTCGCGAAGCTGGTCGGCGTGCTCGCGTTCGCGAAGCCGAGCGGGATCGGCACCAAGCAGGGCGTCGCGCTCGGCCTGTCGCTCGCGCCGATGTCCGCGCTGGCCTACCTGCTGACCGACGACACCTACCAGCTCTATCCGAACTTCGATCCGCAGTTGCGCGCCGTGATCATGTGCTCGATCGTCGTGCTGCAACTGGCGGGGCCGTTCCTCGTCTACCGCTGCCTGTCGGCCGTCGGCGAGCGACGCGACAGCAACTGACCGACGCGCCTCGCGCCCGTCCTCCCGTTATCCGGAAATCGCCATGGCACTCGAAACGTTCAACAATTCCGAGCCGTTCACGTTCGGCATCGAACTCGAAATGCAGATCGTCAACACGCACAACTACGATCTGACGAAAGCCGCGTCCGACCTGATGCGCCTCATCAAGGACGAACAGTTCCCCGGCAACATCACGCCGGAAATCACCGAAAGCATGATCGAGCTGTCGACCGGGGTGTGCAAAACGCACGATCAGGCATTGGGCGAACTGCACGCCATCCGCGATACGCTCGTGAAGGCCGCGGGCCAGCTGAACGTCGGGCTGTGCGGCGGCGGCACCCACGGCTTCCAGCAATGGAGCGATCGGCAGATCTTCGAGGCGCCGCGCTTCCAGTACATCTCCGAGCTGTACGGCTACCTCGCGAAGCAGTTCACGGTGTTCGGCCAGCACGTGCACATCGGCTGCCCCGATCCGGACAGCGCGCTGTACCTGCTGCACTCGCTGTCGCGCTTCATTCCGCACTTCATCGCGCTGTCGGCGTCGTCGCCCTACGTCCAGAACGTGGATACGGGCTTTCATTCGGCACGCCTGAATTCGGTGTTCGCGTTCCCGCTGTCCGGGCGCGCGCCGTTCGTGCTGTCGTGGAGCGGTTTCGAGGAATACTTCACGAAGATGGTGAACACCGGCGTCGTGAACAGCATGAAGGACTTCTACTGGGACATCCGCCCGAAGCCCGGCTACGGCACGATCGAGGTGCGGGTCATGGATACGCCCTTGTCGGTCGACCGCGCGGCGGCGATCGCCTGCTACATCCAGACGCTCGCGCGCTACCTGCTGCTCGACAAGCCGCTCACGCTGTCCGAGGACGATTACCTGGTCTATACGTTCAATCGTTTCGAGGCGTGCAGATTTGGACTGGAGGGCACCTGTGTCAACCCACAGACAAGCGAGCGCCGCACCATCGCCGAAGACA
>NZ_JAAGNW010000004.1:6476-14498 GCF_010645215.1 Burkholderia multivorans
CCGCCCCGCCCCGCACGCGGCCGCGCTGGGCTCGCGCGCCGCGCTCGACCAGATCGGCTCGCTCGCCAAGGCGCGCGTCAACGACGCGGCGTGGCTGAGAACCGTATTCAAACAGGAAAAATCGTTGAACGAGACGGTGCGACAGCAGTGTCTACGCTGGCGCGAATGAAAAATAGTTTTTCCATTCGAGTACTCGATTACCCGGAGTTCCGGTTAACCCGGGCTTTCCTCCGGCTTTCCGCATACGAACGGCAAATCGTTTGCGCGCGTGCGCAGGGCACTGTGGATAACCCCGGATTCCGTTGTAAAGTCAAAGAGCTGTAAACTGGATAACCGTGTGGAGTAAGGCGCAGCCGATGGCGCCGCGCCGGGATCGGAAATTGCTCCACCGTCCCGGTTTGATATTCATCAAGAAAACCCGCACAGGTTGGAGGTGTGGTTATCCAGTCATTATCCACAGTCGAGATTGGATAACTTAGCTGTACGATTTTCCTCTCTCGCTTAGAATGTCGGCTTCGCGGTGACCGACGCTGACGGGAGTGTCGCACCGTGCGCAGGTTCGCGTCGTGTGCCTCGATGCGAGTGTGCGGGGCGCGCTTGTCCAGGCGCGTCCATTTGAGATAGGGATCCGGATCAGATCTCCCCACAATGGTCGCCCGGGGTGAAGGCGACCGGCAACAGCGAAAAGACTATGAGCGAAGGCGTATACGGGAACCAGGCAGCAGGACGTGTGACACACAGTCTGTTGCGGTTGAGCACGGCCATGCGGAGTCAGGCATGGGATTGGGCGGAAGGCGCGGGATTGACGCCGACGCAGGGTGAGATCCTAGTTCTGCTGTTGCAGCGGAAGGGGCCGATGCGCCTCGGCGAGATCGCACGCGAGACGCAGCTGACGGCGGCGACGACGAGCGGCGCGGTGAGCACGCTCGAACACAAGGGTCTCGTCGAAAAGCGTCGGGCGCTCGACGACGGCCGCGCGCTGGCCGTGCGTTTGAGCGCGCGCGGCCGGACGGCGGCGAAGAAGGCGCTGCAGTGGCCGGACTTCCTGACGAAGGCGGTCGGTTTGCTCGGCGCGGACGAGCAGGGCGCGTTGTACCGCGCGCTGCTGAAGACGTTGCGCGAACTGCAGATGCACGGCGAGGTGCCGCCGCATCGGATGTGCGTGACCTGCAGGCACTTCCAGCCGGCGAAGTCGGGCAAGAAGACGGTGTACCGCTGCGCGCTGCTCGACCTGTCGATGGCCGACAGCGATCTGCGGCTCGATTGTTCGGTGCACGAAGAGGCCGACGCCGCCACGCAGAAGAAAACCTGGAAGATCTTCGCGCAGGCGTAATCCGCGTCGCGCAGTCCGTTCGCCCGGAGCCCGCTGATGAAGGCTGAAGTCGTTGCGATCCGCCACGTGCATTTCGAGGACCTCGGCAGTTTCGAGCGGGTGCTCGGCGAACGCGGCACGCGCGTGCGCTACGTCGACGTCGGCGGGTCGCGTTTCGAGGTGCTGGATCCGCTCGAGCCGTCGCTGCTTGTCGTGCTCGGCGGGCCGGTCAGCGCCTACGACGACGACCTCTATCCGACCACGGCGGTGCTGGCTGCTTTCGTCGCACGGCGGATCGAGGCGGGCCTGCCGACGCTCGGCATCTGCCTCGGCGCGCAGCTGATCGCGCGTGCGCTGGGCGCGAAGGTCTACGCGGCCGCGCACAAGGAGCTGGGCTGGACGCCGTTGACGCTGACGGATGCCGGCCGCGCGTCGCCGCTGCGCCATCTCGACGGCGCGGCCACGTCCATGCTGCACTGGCATGGCGACACCTTCGATCTGCCGCCCGGCGCGATCCATCTCGCGTCGACGCCGGCCTGCCGCAACCAGGCGTTCTCGTGGGGCGGCCACGTGCTGGCGCTGCAATGCCACCCGGAGATCCGCGCCGACGGTTTCGAGCCCTGGCTGATCGGCCATGCGGGCGAACTGGCGGCGACCCCGGGAACCGACGCGAAGCAGCTGCGCGCGCAGACCTTGCACCACGGTCCGACGCTCGAAGCCGCTGCGCGCCGGATGTTCGGCGACTGGCTCGACGCGGTCGGCGCCTGAATGCCTGAAACCCATTTGAAATCGGCCTGACGCGAAGCCTGCACGACGCGGCGCCGCGTGTTAACCTCGTCCGCACTTCTCTTTCTTGCGGGCGAATTTCATGAGCGCACTGTTTTCCCCGTTCACGCTGCGCGGCGTGACGCTACCCAACCGCATCGTCATTTCGCCGATGTGCCAGTACTCGGCCGAGCGCGGCGAAGCCAGCGACTGGCACATGATCCATCTCGGCCATCTTGCGCTGTCGGGGGCGGGGCTGCTGTGCCTGGAGGCGACCGCGGTCGAGCCGGACGGGCGGATCTCGGCGGCCGATCTCGGGCTGTGGGACGACGCCACCGAGGCGGCGCTCGCGCCGGTGCTGGCCGCGATCCGCAAGCATTCGCCGATCCGGATCGCGATGCAGTTGTCGCATGCGGGCCGCAAGGCATCGAGCCAGGTGCCCTGGCTCGGCGGCCAGCTGGTGCCGGTCGCGGACGGCGGCTGGCTGCCGCACGCGCCGTCCGCGGTGCCGCACAAGGACGGCGAGACGCCGCCGCTCGCGCTCGACACCGCGGGCCTGAACCGGGTGCGCGAGGCGTTTCGCGCGGCCGCGCGCCGTGCGGCGCGGCTCGGCATCGACGCGCTCGACGTGCACGCGGCGCACGGCTACCTGCTGCACCAGTTCCTGTCGCCGCTCGCGAACCGGCGCACCGACGAATACGGCGGCACGCGCGAGAACCGGATGCGCTTCCCGCTCGAGATCGTCGAGATCGTGCGCGAGGCGTTTCCCGATGATCGCCCGGTCGGGGTGCGCGTATCCGCGACGGACTGGGTCGACGGCGGCTGGGAACTCGAGGACACGGTCGCGTTCGGGCATGCGCTGAAGGCGCGCGGCTGCGACTGGATCGACGTATCGTCGGGCGGTGTGTCGCCGCTGCAGAAGATCCCGTTGTCGCCCGGCTACCAGGTGCCGTTCGCGCAGGCGGTGAAGCGCGCGGTCGGCATGCCGACCTTCGCGGTCGGTCTGATCAGCGATCCCGAGCACGCGAATCGCCTGATCGAGGCGGGCGACGCAGACTTCGTGGCGATGGCGCGCGCGATGCTCTACGATCCGCGCTGGCCGTGGCATGCGGCCGCGCAGCTCGGCGCGACGGTGACGGCGCCGCCGCAATACTGGCGCTCGCAGCCGCGCGAGCAGAAGCACCTGTTCGGCGACACGACGCTCGGGCAGCGGTGAGCGGAGCGCGCCGCGGGCAGGCGCGTTTTCGACGCCTGATGTTGAACGAAGCGACATCAACCGTGTAGGATGCGGGTGTTTTGTCGCGAGCCGCACGCGGCGCCAGGCGGCGCCGCGTTTCCATTTGGGGCGGCGCTTCGCGCGCGTCGCCGGAGCTTGCGACGCTTCACGTACAAGCTGTCTTCACAAGGATTCGTTCGATGAGTTCACGCAGGATCGCGGTGCGCCGCTCGGGAGTGCACGGCAAGGGCGTCTATGCCGTGGCGCCGATCAAGGCGGGCGAGCGCGTAGTGGAATACAAGGGAGAGCGGATCTCCTGGAAGGAAGCCCTGCGCCGTCATCCGCACGATCCGAACGAGCCGAACCACACGTTCTACTTCGCGCTCGACGCGGGCGGCGTGATCGACGGCAAGATCGACGGCAACAGCGCACGCTGGATCAACCACTCGTGCGCGCCGAACTGCGAGGCCGAGGAAGTGGACGGCCGCGTTTACGTGCACGCGCTGCGCGACATCGAGCCGGAAGAGGAATTGTTCTACGACTACGGCCTCGTGATCGACGCGCGCCTGACCAAGAAGCTCAAGCGCGAATACGCCTGCCGCTGCGGCGCGAGCACGTGTCGGGGCACCTTGCTCGCGACCACGGATACGGCCGGCGAGAAGAAAAAGAAGAAGGACAAGAAGGACGCCAAGAGCGGCAAGGACAAGAAAAAGAAGAAGTGATCGGGCGGGTGCGCCGGCGTCCCCGCCGGAATCTATCCCGAAAATGATCGTCAGTCAGGAAGGATCCACCGTGAAAAGAACGGAAGACGCTGACGATGCTCACACGACGTTCCCTGCTGAAAACCATGCCGGCGCTGGGCCTCGCGCTGACGCTGCCGGCGGTTCATGCCGCGCCGGTCGCGCCGCTCGGCAACCTCGCCGACGGCGACATCCTCAACACGCTGAAGATCCTGCTGACCTGGGGCGTATCGGAAATTCCCGAGGTGGGCGGCCTGCTGTCCACGCTGGTGTCGCTGTTGTGGCCGTCGAGCGGCCCCGATCCGTGGGAGCAGGTGCGCAAGCAGGTCGAGGCGATGATCGACCGCAAGCTCGAGGCCGCGGTGTTCAGCCTGCTGAAGGCGAAGCTCGCGGGCCTGGGCGATGCATTGAAGCTGTACGTGCAGGCCGTCGCGACGAAGGACGGCGCGACGATGCGCATGCAGTTCATCGCGACCAACACGCTGTTCGTCGCGGCGGCCGCCGAATTCCAGAATCCCGACCACGAATGGACGCTCGCGCCGCTGTTCGCGTTGTTCACGCAGCTGCACATGAGCCTGCTGCGCGATTGCGTGCTGAACGGCAAGGACTGGGGCTGGAATGCGGCCGCCTATGCCAACGTCGTGCAGCAGGCGCGCGACACCACCGATGCCTACGTCGCCTGTCTCGACCGCGCGGTCGCGCACGAGCGGGCCCGGCTCGCGTCGTCCGCGCCCACCTCGCCGGGCCCGCATCAGACGGCGCTGCATGACTACTGGCAACCGTTCGAGCAGCAGCGGATCGTGCTGATCGACGACTACCGGGTGCTGCTCGTGCAGCTCGATCCGGTCCGTCATCCGGGCGTCGCGACGACGCTGCCGTTCAAGGACGTATACAGCCTCGCCTACGGGACCGCGGACGACTGGGACGGCACATGCCGCGGCTGGGCCGCGAACGGCGTGGCGACGCCGTTCGGCACGCCGCTGGCCGACTTCACGGCGATCGACAGCGAGCTGTTCAACGCCACGCCGCGCGTCGTGAACGTGCGGCACGCGACGGGGCAGGGGCCGCGCGTGTGGGGCGCGGGGCGCAGCGATCGTTATGGAATCCTCGCGGATCCGCTGGGCGGCGTCGAGCGCTACACGGTCGCGTTTCCCGCGCCCGGGCCGGAGCGGCGCTTCAATGTCGAGAAGGCGATCGTGACGAGCGGCAGCATTCCGGTCGCACTGACGCTCGTGCTGGCCGACGGCACGCGCAAGACCTTGTGGAACCGCACGGATCTGCCGGGGACGCCGACCTGCGAGGTGACGATACCGGGCCGCATGCTGACGACGCTCAACATGTGGTCGCGCAGCCGCTACTACGACAGCGACCTGGGCTGCGTGATCTTCGGTTTCAGCCGCGACGCCCGCTACGTGCCGCCGCATGTGAAGGACCTGCTGTACATCGGTGCGGTCGCCGAGCCGAATACGGGGCCGGCTTATTTGCCGAGGGCCATTTCGCCGGCGTTGCAGGCGCGCCGCGAGGCGTTCTGGCGCGACCGCGACGACCGCCCGCGCCGCTGAACGGACGCGGGCGCGGTCATCACGCGGAAGGGGTCGGCGCTTCGGTCGAGCCCGGCACAGCGACGCCCGGCGTGGCAGAAGCGGCGGCGGCGGGATTCACGAGCGGGATGCGCACGATGAAGCGCGAGCCGCCGTCGGGCGCGTCGCGATAGGTGACGGTGCCGCCGTGCATCACGATGATGTCGTGCACGATCGCGAGGCCGAGGCCCGCGCCGGTCTCGACGCCGTTGCCGCTTTGCGCGTCGCCGCGGAAGAAGCGCTTGAACAGGTCGGCCTGCTGGTTCGCGGGCACGCCCGAGCCGTTGTCTTCCACGCTGATCTCGGCGGCGTCGGACTCCGCGAGGACGCAGCGCGACACGTTCACCGTGATGCGCGCGCCTTCGGGGCGTGCGAGCGGCACGTACTTGAGCGCATTGTCGAGCAGGTTCGCGATCACCTCGCGCAACAGCACCGGATTGCCGCGCGCGATCAGCGGCGGATCATCGGCGTGGGAATGATCGGGATCGTTCGAGGCCGGCTCGTCGGTGCGCTGGAAACCGAGGTCGACATGCGAGGCGAGCGCGCGCGGCACCCACTCGGCGCCGGTTTCGAACGCGAGCGCGGCGACGTCGACGTCGACGAAGCGCGCGGCCTGCTCGCCGGGCTCCGCGCGCGCAAGCGACAGCAGCTGATTCGACAGCCGCACCGCGCGATCGGCGGCCGCGCGCAGCTCGCGCACCGCGCTCAGGGTCTGCTGCGGATCGCGTGCGACCGCAGCTTGTTCCGCATGCAGCTTGACCGCGGTGAGCGGCGTGCGCAGCTGGTGCGCGGCGTCCGCGATGAACTTGCGCTGCGCGTCGAGCGCGGTCTTCAGGCGGCCGAGCAGCGCGTTCATCGCGCTCGTCAGCGGCCGGATCTCGAGCGGCACCTCGGTCTCGTCGACCGGTTCCAGCGACGTGTGGGTCTGCCGGTTCAGCGAATCGGCGAGATGCGTGAGCGGCCCGAGCTGCTGGTTGACGACGCGCCACACGATGCCCCAGCCCGCGAGCAGCAGCAACAGCAGCGGCATCATGATCGCCACGAGGAATTCCGCGGCGCTCTGGTAGCGATGGCGCACCGGCTGCGCGACCAGCACGATCATCGGATTGCCGCCGTCCGCCTGTTCGACGCGCACCTGCGCGACCCGCACCGAGTGATTGTCGTAGTCGGCCTCGAACACATAGGCGTTGTGCATGCGCCGCACGCTCGTGCCCTGCAGCGGCAGCTTCGGATCGCCGGCCAGCTCGTGCTCGCCGTCGCTGATCCGGTAGATCAGCTGGTCGGTCGGATCGGAGAACATCGCCTGCGCGAGCGGCGGCACGGTGAAGGGCGCGTCGGGGCCGGCGATCTGGATCTGTTTCGAGATCGCGGTCGCGAGATCGGCGAGCGAACGGTCGATGACGTGCTGCGTGTATTGCCACGCGAGCCAGTAGGCAATCAGGCCGCTCATCAGCGCGAGCATCGACAGCGGCGCGGCGAGGCGCCGCAGCAAGGAACGGCGCAGGCTGGTCACAGCCGGATCAGAAGACAGCGCGCGGAGAAAAAAGATAAGCGCCGCTCGGTCGAGCGGCGCGGTCTGGCATCGGGGCGATCACGGGCGGCGCGCGGTGCGCGCCGGCCCGCACGGGCGCGTCAGACGCTCGCGGTCTGGCGGATTTCCTGCAGCAGGTAGCCGAAGCCCCGCACCGTGACGATCTCGACCCGGCACTGTTCGAGCTTTTTGCGGACCCGGTGCACGTAGACTTCGATCGCGGTGTCGCCGAGATCGCCGCCGAAGTGGGTCAGGTGGTCCTGCAACTGGGCCTTGCTGACCACGCGGCCGTGGCGCAGCAGCAGCATCTCGAGCACCGCGAACTCGCGCGGCGACAGTTCGAGCGGCTTGTCGTCGTTGAAGATGCGGCGGTCGACGCCCGACAGGCGCACGCCGCCCAGCGAGACTTCGGGGCGCGGCATGTCGCTGTGCGGGCCGCTGCGGCGCATCACCGCGCGGATCCGCGCTTCGAGTTCGGCAGGCTCGAACGGCTTGAGCATGTAGTCGTCGGCGCCGGAGTTCAGGCCCTGCACGCGGTCGTTCAGCTCGTCGCGCGCGGTGAGCACGATGACGGGCGTGTGCCGGTTGGTCTGACGAAAGCGCGACAACAGGGTCATGCCGTCGATGCCGGGCAGGCCGAGATCGAGGATTACGAGTTCGTGGCGATTCTGCGCGAGCGCCTGCTCGGCAAAAATCCCGTCGTGGACCATGTCGACGGTGAAGCCAGCCTGTTCGAGGCTGCTTTGAATGCCGCGGGCGATGGGGCGGTCATCTTCGATCAGAAGGAGTCGCATGAGATTCGCTCAAGTACAATGGGTTGGCGGTTCAGGCACGCGGACAGCACGACGCCGTTTCCACAGGAACATCGCATGCCTGAC
>NZ_JAAGNW010000004.1:14508-19958 GCF_010645215.1 Burkholderia multivorans
ATCGAACACTTCCATACCAACATGTCCGACATCTCGATCCACGAACTTGAAGCCGCGATCAATTTCTGGCGCGCCCGCTCGCCTTCGAGCGGCGACGAACTCAAACTCTGCGAAGAGGCAAGCGCGCTTTCCAAGCCGTATGCGCTGCTGATTGTACAGCGCCGGAGTGCGCTGCAACTGGAAGGATTGGACCCTGGCGCACGCAAAGCCTGGGAGTCTTACGTGCGCCTTAAGGACGGCTTGGAAAGCTGAAGGCTTTCGCGTCATTCATCATAGAAAACGCTTGCTGAAAGCGAAACGTTGACGCGAGGTTTTTTTATTCCGCTCAGGGTTATTACGCAATATTCGCTCAGGCGAGATGCGCGTCGCGCCCGACCTCGTCGATGAAGCGGGCCAGCTTGATGTCGCGTTCGGTGAGCCCGTCCGCGTCGTGCGTCGACAGCGTGATGTCGACCCGGTTGTAGACGTTGAACCACTCGGGATGGTGATCCATTTCCTGCGCCTTGATCGCGACGCGCGCCATGAAGCCGAAGGCCTCGTTGAAATCGGCGAAGCGCAGGCTGCGCTGGATCGCCGCGCGGCCGGGCATGGCCGACCAGTGGGGCAGGCCTTCGAGCAGGGTCTTGCGTTCTTCGGATGTCAGTTTGTGAATCATTGCAGGCCTCGTTCGGTAGCGGCGCGGCCGCGCGCAGGCTTCGCGGCGGCGCACCGTGCCGGACATTCTTTCACAACTCGAGGCTCATGCGTCAGGATCGTGCGCCCAGCCCTCGCCCGTGCCGCGCGTCAGCACGCGGTCGGCGTCGAGCACGGCGCCCGCCGGATGCTCGGGCAGCGGCGTGAGGCGGCGGGCCAGCGCGCGCGCGTCGACGTCGGCGAGCGCGAACAGCTGCGCGAAGTCGTCGATCACGAAGTAGGTCTTCTGGAACGTGTCGATCCTGTAACGGGTGCGCATCACGCGCTCGAGATCGAAACCGATCCGGTTCGGCGCCGCGCTTTCCAGGCTGTAGAGCGTTTCTCCCTTGCTCGACACGATGCCCGCGCCGTAGATTCGCAGGCGGCCCGGTTGCGACGTATCGCGGATCAGGCCGAACTCGACGGTGTACCAGTAGAGGCGGGCGAGCAGCGCGAGCGCCTGCGGATCGTCGGCGACGGCGAGGGCCGCGCGGCCGTACGCGTGCATGTAGTCGGCGAAGACCGGATCGATCAACAGCGGCACGTGGCCGAACAGGTCATGGAAACAATCCGGTTCCTGCAGGTAGTCTAGCTGGTCCGGGCGGCGCATCCACCAGGTGACCGGGAAGCGGCGGTTCGCGAGGTGCTCGAAGAACACCACGTCGGGCACGAGGCCCGGCACCGCGACGATTTCCCAGCCGGTCGCGGCCTTCAGCTGGCGATTGACGGCCGCGAACGACGGCACGCCGGCCGCCGACAGGTCGAGGCGCGCGAGCCCGGCGACGAATGCGTCGCACGCGCGGCCTTGCAGCAGCGCCGCCTGGCGGTCGTACAGCTGGTTCCACACCGCGTGGTCGACCTGGCCGTAGCGTTCGAGCGGCTGGTCGATGGTGAAATCGGCGCGGGTTTCGAGACCCGCGTCGAACTGTTCCTTCAGTTTCGCGGTGACGACGGTGGACATGATCGGCTCTGGTTGGGCATCGGTTTCAATAGATGCAAGTGTAGAGCGGGGGCCATGCGGATTGGGCGCAAAGGTGGCGTAGATTTGGCTCGTAATGCGATAATCGCGCATCAAACATTGAATCAATGCGGAGAATAGTCATGGTGGAACTCGATCACTTCGATCTCGCGCTCCTGGAGGTGCTGCAGCGCTTCGGCCGGGCGACGCACCAGCAGCTCGGCGAGGAGGTGCCGCTGTCGCCGTCGCAGATCGGGCGGCGCCTGCAGCGCCTCGAGTCGGCGGGCGTCATCGACGGGTATCGAGCAGTTCCAGCAGCAGATCGACGTGCTGCCGGAAGTGCTCGAATGCCATGCGGTGGTGGGCGACGCGGACTACCTGCTGCGGATCGTCGCGCCGGATCTGAACGCGCTGTCGTCGTTCGTGATGAAGAAGCTGATGCGGGTGCCGGGGGTGGACAGCGTGCGCTCGAACATCGTGCTGACGACCTTCAAGCGCAACGGCCCGCTGCCGCTCGCGCACCTGGAGCCGGGCGCGCCGGCCGCGTGAGGCGGCAGCCGGCGCGCGGCGGCCTTACGCGGGCACGTCCTGCTGCGCCTGGTTGAGCAGGTCGACGTAGGCGAGAGCGACGAGGTCGTCGTTCGACACGCCGAGCTGCGCGAACACCGCGTGCGCCTCGGCTTCGCCGCCCGCTTCGTCGTCGTCGGGCGCGAGCACGACTTCAAGCTCGACGAAATCGCCGAGCCCGTCGACCCGGTCGAGATGGATGCGGGTGCGCCCGGCAAGGTACACATGGCGCTCCTTGGTCACGATGCCGCGCGTGGCGAGCGCGGTGGCAAGGAGCGCGTGCATCGCGTCGGGATTGGTGACGGGGCTGCGCGTGTAGTACGACACCTTCGGGCCGTCGCGGTCGTCGCGCTGGTAGAAGATCAGCTCGGCGGGCGTGCCGTCCTCGAAGCGACGCAGCTTGAGCCGGCCGCGCGGCACGTCGTAGAAGAAATCCTGCTGGCGGTAGAACAGCGGGGCGTCGGTCGCGAGCGCCGCCGCGCGCTCCTGAAGCTGGTCGAACGCGCGGGCTCGGGCTTTGATCTCGATGTTGCGGGCCATGCGGATCTCCTTCGAACGGTGGTCGGGTGTGAACGGACAATCTAGCAAAAAGTCCGGGGCGGCGGCGTGACGCGTGTGGGGCGGGGTGCCGACGTCATGGTCCGGCCCGGGTTGCCGGGCCCGGGCGGAAGGGCCAGGGCCGTGTTCCTGCGCGGCCTTGCTCAACCGGCGCGCGCCGGGTTCGCCGCCGCGCCCGTGTTCATTCCGCCCACTGCGCCTCCACCAGGCGCAGCGCCGCCGCGATCGCCGGCTCCTCGCGGCGCGCGGCGAGCGTGACGAAGGTCAGCTCGGTCGGCACCGTCACGCGTTCGACGATCGTCAGCGCGTGCGCATGCGCCTCGCGCAGCGCGATCGAATCGCGTGCGAGCGTGAGGCCCACGCCCGACTTCACCAGATCCAGCATCGACAGTTCCTGGTCCACTTCCGCCACCTTTACCGGCTGCACGCGCAGTTCGGCGAAGCGGCGCGACAGCAGCCGGTGATGCGCGGACGCAGCGGGCGTCCAGATCCATGGCAGCGCGGCGAGCGCGCGCCAGTCGCGCGCGCGCTGCACCCGCTCCTTCCAGCCCGCGGGCGCGAGCACCCGGTACTGGAAATGGGTGAGCGTCAGCGTGTGGAACAGCTCGGCGTCGCGCGGCTCGTCCTCGGCCGGCTGGCCGATGTAGTAGCCGACATCGAGTTCGCGCGTGCGCACCTGATCGAGCACCCAGCCCGACATCCCGTGCCGCAGCGCGGTCTCGATCTGCGGGTAGGACTCGACCAGCTGCCGGAGGAAGCCGCCCAGCCGCAGGAATTCCGGGTCGAGGATCGTGCCGATCCGCAGCCGGCCACGCACTTCCTGGCGCAGCGCGGCCGCCGCGCGCTGCACGTCGGCCGCGGCCGCGAGCGCGCGTTCGGCGTGCGGCAGCAGCGCCTGCCCGTCGCGCGTCAGCGTGAGGCCGCGCGGGGTGCGCGTGAACAACGTGATGTCGAGCCATTCCTGCAGATGCTTGATCTGCAGGCTGACGGCCGGTTGGGTGAGGTGCAGCTGCGTGGCGGCGCGCGTCAGATTGCCTTCGCGCGCCACCGCGACGAAGGCGCGGAGCAGGATCATATCCATGCCGTGATATTAGCGCGGCTTATAACGCATTTGAACATTACTCATTGGATTCGCGGCGGCGCCCGCGGGTAGCCTTCAGGTCGACGCATCCGCGATCCACCAGAGGAGAACCCCGACATGAGCGAGACCCAACCCGGCGCGGCACACGTGCGCACGCTGTCCCATTTCATCGGCGGCCGCGCGGCCGACGGCGCGAGCGAGCGTTACGGCGACGTCTTCAACCCGGCGCTCGGCGCGGTCACGGCGCGCGTGCCGCTCGGCGGCGCAGCGGAGGTCGACGCGGCGGTCGCGGCGGCGCAGGCCGCGTTTCCGGCCTGGAGCGAGACCGCGCCGATCAAGCGCGCCCGCGTGCTGTTCCGCTTCAAGGAACTGCTCGACCGCCATCACGACGAACTGGCCGAACTGATCACCCGCGAACACGGCAAGGTGTTCTCGGATGCGAAAGGGGAGGTGATGCGCGGCATCGAGGTCGTCGAGTTCGCCTGCGGGATTCCGAACCTGCTGAAGACCGACTTCACCGACCAGATCGGCGGCGGCATCGACAACTGGAACCTGCGGCAGCCGCTCGGCGTCGTCGCGGGCATCACGCCGTTCAATTTTCCGATGATGGTGCCGTGCTGGATGTTTCCGATCGCGATCGCGTGCGGCAACACCTTCGTGCTGAAGCCGTCCGAGCGCGACCCGTCGGCCTCGCTGCGGCTCGCCGAGCTGTTCGCCGAGGCGGGCCTGCCCGCCGGCGTGTTCAACGTCGTGCACGGCGACAAGGCCGCCGTCGACGCGCTGATCGCCCATCCCGACGTCGCCGCGCTGTCGTTCGTCGGCTCGACGCCGATCGCCGAGGCGATCCACACGGAGGCGTCGCGGCGCGGCAAGCGCGTGCAGGCGCTCGGCGGCGCGAAGAACCACCTGGTGGTGATGCCCGACGCCGATCTCGACCAGGCGGTCGACGCGCTGATCGGCGCCGCGTACGGCTCGGCCGGCGAGCGCTGCATGGCGATCTCGGTCGCGGTCGCGGTCGGCGAGGTGGCCGACGCGCTGGTCGAGCGCCTCGCGCCGCGCGTGCGCGCGCTCACGATCGCCGACGGCATGGCGCCCGACGCGGAGATGGGGCCGCTCGTCACCGCCGCGCATCGCGCCAAGGTGGCCGCCTATATCGATGCCGGCGTGGCGGCCGGCGCGCGGCTCGTGGTCGACGGGCGCGGCCATGTCGTCACGGGGCGAGAGCAGGGCTTCTTCCTCGGCGGCACGCTGTTCGACCAGGTGTCGACCGACATGTCGATCTATCGCGAGGAGATCTTCGGGCCGGTGCTCGCGGTGGTCCGCGTGCCGGATTTCGCCAGCGCGGTGCGGCTCGTCAACGCGCACGAATTCGCGAACGGCGTATCGTGCTACACATCGGACGGCGGGATCGCGCGCGCGTTCTCGCGGCAGATCCAGGTCGGGATGGTCGGCATCAACGTGCCGATTCCGGTGCCGATGGCCTGGCATTCGTTCGGCGGCTGGAAGCGCTCGCTGTTCGGCGACCATCATGCGTACGGCGAGGAAGGCGTGCGCTTCTACACGCGCTACAAGAGCATCATGCAGCGCTGGCCCGACAGCATCGCGAAGGGCGCG
>NZ_JAAGNW010000004.1:19968-23949 GCF_010645215.1 Burkholderia multivorans
CATCGGTGCGCGTCCACGCGACGCGCGGCGCGCCTCGATGTCCGCCGAAGTGGGCGGCCGCGCGGCAGGCGCGGCGGGAGAACGAGGAGACACGAGAAGGAGGCTCAGGGTGGCCACTGAAGCAACGCTCGAAGGCGAATTCGACTACATCGTCGTCGGGGCCGGCACGGCAGGCTGCGTGCTGGCCAATCGTCTGTCCGAAGACGCGGACGTATCCGTGCTGCTGCTCGAGGCGGGCGGCAAGGATGACTATCACTGGATCCACATTCCGGTCGGCTATCTGTATTGCATCGGCAATCCGCGCACCGACTGGCGCTACAAGACCGAACCCGAGGCCGCGCTGAACGGGCGCGCGCTGTCGTATCCGCGCGGCCGCGTGCTGGGCGGTTCGTCGTCGATCAACGGCATGATCTACATGCGCGGCCAGCGCGAGGACTACGACGGCTGGGCGCGCGAGACGGGCGACGCGGGCTGGGGCTGGGATGCGGTGCTGCCGCTCTTCAAGCGCAGCGAGGATCACCACGCCGGGCCGAGCGACGCGCACGGCGCGGGCGGGCCCTGGCGGGTCGAGCGGCAGCGGCTGCGCTGGGAGATCCTCGATGCGTTCGCGCAGGCGGCGCAGCAGGCGGGCATCCCCGCCACCGACGATTTCAATCGCGGCGACAACGAAGGCGTCGGCTATTTCGAAGTGAACCAGCGGCGCGGCGTGCGCTGGAATGCGTCGAAGGCGTTCCTGCGGCCGGCGCAGGCGCGCGCGAACCTGACGGTGATCACCGGCGCGCAGGCGGAGCGCGTGCTGTTCGAGGGCCGGCGCTGCACGGGCGTCGCCTACCGCCGCGACGGCGTGCGGCGGATCGCGCGCGCGCGCGGCGAGGTGCTGCTCACGGCGGGCGCGGTGAATTCGCCGCAGCTGCTCGAAGTGTCGGGCGTCGGCGCGGGCGCGCGGCTGCAGGCGCTCGGCCTCGAGGTCGTGCACGATCTGCCCGGCGTCGGGGAAAACCTTCAGGACCATCTGCAGTTGCGCATGGCGTTCAAGGTGCGCGGCGTGCGCACGCTGAACACGCTCGCGGCGCATTGGTGGGGCAAGCTCGCGATCGGCGCCGAATATGCGCTGCTGCGCAGCGGGCCGATGTCGATGGCGCCGTCGCAGCTCGGCGCGTTCGCGCGCTCGGATCCGGGCGATCCCGCGCTCACCCGGCCCGATCTCGAGTATCACGTGCAACCGCTGTCGCTCGACCGCTTCGGCGAGCCGCTGCATCGCTTCAATGCGTTCACCGCGTCGGTCTGCCACCTGCGGCCGACCTCGCGCGGCAGCATCCATATCGTGTCGCCGGACCCGGCGCGCGCGCCGGCGATCGCGCCCAACTACCTGGCGACCGAGCACGACCGCCGGGTCGCGGCGAACGCGCTGCGCCTGACGCGGCGCATCGCCGGCGCGCCGGCGCTCGCGCGCTATGCGCCCGAGGAAGTGCTGCCCGGCGCGCGCTACCAGACCGAGGCGGAACTGGCCGAGGCGGCGGGCGCGATCGGCACGACGATCTTCCATCCGGTCGGCACCTGCCGGATGGGCCGCGACGACGATCCGGCGGCGGTGGTCGACAGCCGCTTGCGCGTGCGCGGCGTGAGCGGCCTGCGGGTGATCGACGCATCGGTGATGCCGACCATCACGTCGGGCAACACGAATTCGCCGACGCTGATGATCGCGGAGCGCGCGAGCGAGCTGATTCGCGCGGAGCGTCGACGCGCCGCGCCGACGTCGCGCGAGACGCCCGTCGAGACGACGACGCACGCCGTGTAGACAATCGCCGCGATCGTGACGAACCGGATGCTGGGTTAACCCGCATCCGGTTTGTTTCGTGCGCGCGGCGCGTTTTCGGTGTCGTAAGAAATCCTGCGTATTGGCCAATACGGGTTTGCAATGCTCGCAATCCTTACAGGCCTATAAGTGCAAATCCCGATGAATGCACTGCACCAACGGCGCGACAATGACGCGCAGTGTGCAGGGCGCATTCTGCGTGGGGAGACCACCCTCGAGGCGGCACACGGAACGGGGGCAGCTGCTTGTCCGCTGAATCATTCGCCGCCACCTGAACGTACGCTCCCGGTGCTTCGCCTGACTTCGTATGGAAGGGAACATGATTCTCGGCGACACGATTCTGGAAACACGCGGACTGACGAAGGAATTCAAGGGCTTCACCGCGGTGAACGACGTGAACCTGCGCGTGCGGCGCGGTTCGATCCATGCCTTGATCGGTCCGAACGGCGCGGGCAAGACCACCTGCTTCAATCTGCTCACGCGCTTTTTGAAGCCTACCGCGGGGCAGATCGTCTTCAACGGCATCGACATCACCGACGAACGGCCGGCGCAGATCGCGCGCCGCGGCATCATCCGTTCGTTCCAGATCTCCGCGGTGTTTCCGCACCTGAGCGCGCTGCAGAACGTGCGCATCGGCCTGCAGCGCTCGCTCGGCACCGAGTTCCATTTCTGGCGCAGCGAGCGCAGCCTGCGCCGGCTCAACGATCGCGCGATGGATCTGCTCACGCAGGTCGGCCTGACCGATTTCGCGCAGGTGCCGACCGTCGAACTCGCCTACGGCCGCAAGCGCGCGCTCGAGATCGCGGCGACGCTCGCGATGGAGCCGGAGCTGATGCTGCTCGACGAGCCGACCCAGGGGATGGGGCACGAGGACGTCGATCGCGTGACCGCGCTGATCAAGAAGGTCGCGAGCGGCCGCACGATCCTGATGGTCGAGCACAACATGAACGTGATCGCCGGTATTTCCGACACCATCACCGTCCTGCAGCGCGGCGAGGTGCTCGCGGAAGGGGCGTATGCGGAGGTGTCGAAGAACCCGCTCGTCGTCGAGGCGTACATGGGCAGCGCCGAGGCCGCACTGGCGGGGGCGCATGCATGAAGCACAGCGAACGGGAGGAGCGTGAGTTGAGCGGCGTCGAGAGCGGCACGCCCGCGCTCGCGATCGCGGGCCTCGAGGCGTGGTACGGCGAATCGCACATCCTGCATGGCGTCGATCTCACCGTGCACCGCGGCGAAGTGGTCACGCTGCTCGGCCGCAACGGCTCGGGCCGCACCACCACGCTGCGCGCGATCATGGGGCTCACGGGGCGGCGCAGCGGCTCGATCCGCATCGCGGGCACCGATCGCGCACTACGGCGTCGGCTATTGTCCCGAGGAGCGCGGCATCTTCTCGAGCCTGTCGTGCGAGGAGAACCTGCTGCTGCCGCCCGTGCTCGGCGACAGCACGCGCGCGATGTCGCTCGGCGACATCTACACGATGTTCCCGAATCTCGCCTCGCGCCGGCACAGCCAGGGCACGCGCCTGTCGGGCGGCGAGCAGCAGATGCTCGCCGTCGCGCGGATCCTGCGCACGGGCGCGAACCTGCTGCTGCTCGACGAGATCTCCGAGGGGCTCGCACCGGTGATCGTGCAGACCCTCGCGCGGATGATCGTCACGCTGAAGGCGCGCGGCTACACGATCGTGATGGTCGAGCAGAACTTCCGCTTCGCGGCGCCGCTCGCCGACCGCTTCTACGTCATGGAGCACGGTCGCATCGTCGAGCATTTCAGCGCGCCGCAGCTCGACGCCAAGATGCCCGTGCTGCACGACCTGCTCGGCGTCTGACCCGGAGGCCGTCCAACCGGGATCCTGTCCGTTTCCGTTTCCGCTGTCGCTGCACCTACAACCACAACGCATCACAGGAGACGTTCATGAAATTGCAGACCCTCGCGCGCGCCTGCGTCGTCGTCGCGGCGTTCTCGGCCGTATCGGCGGCGCAGGCCGCCGATACGGTGAAGATCGGCTTCATCACGGACATGTCGGGCCTCTACGCCGACAGCGACGGCCAGGGCGGCCTCGAGGCGATCCGGATGGCGGTGGCCGACTTCGGCGGGAAGGTCAACGGCAAGCCGATCGAGGTGATCTACGCGGACCACCAGAACAAGGCGGACATCGCGGCCTCGAA
>NZ_JAAGNW010000004.1:23959-24901 GCF_010645215.1 Burkholderia multivorans
GGCGCTGTCGATGAACCAGGTCGCGGCGGAGAAGAAGCGGGTGTACATCAACATCGGCGCGGGCGCGGATACGCTGACCAACGAGCAGTGCACGCCGTACACGATCCACTATGCGTACGACACGATGGCGCTCGCGAAGGGCACGGGCTCCGCGGTCACGAAGCAGGGCGGCAAGACCTGGTTCTTCCTGACCGCCGACTACGCGTTCGGCAAGGCGCTCGAGAAGAACACCTCCGACGTCGTGAAGGCGAACGGCGGCCAGGTGCTGGGCGCGGTGCGGCATCCGCTGTCGGCGTCGGATTTCTCGTCGTTCCTGCTGCAGGCGCAGGCGTCGAAGGCGCAGATCCTCGGGCTTGCGAACGCGGGCGGCGATACGGTGAACGCGATCAAGGCGGCCAAGGAGTTCGGCATCACCAAGACGATGAAGCTCGCGGCGCTGCTGGTGTTCATCGACGACATCCACAGCCTCGGCCTCGACACCACCCAGGGCCTCGTGCTGACCGACAGCTGGTACTGGAACCGCGACGAGGCGTCGCGCAAGTGGGCGCAGCGCTACTTCGCGAAGACCAAGAAGATGCCGTCGAGCCTGCAGGCGGCCGACTACTCGTCGGTGACGACCTATCTGAAGGCGGTGCAGGCGGTGGGCTCGACGGATTCCGACAAGGTGATGGCGCAGCTCAAGAAGCAGAAGATCGACGATTTCTACGCGAAGGGCTACGTGCGCACCGACGGCAGCATGATCCACGACATGTACCTGATGGAGGTGAAGAAGCCGTCGGAATCGAAGGAGCCGTGGGACTACTACAAGATCCTCGCGACGATTCCGGGCGAGCAGGCGTTCGCGACCAAGCAGGAATCGCGCTGCGCGCTCTGGAAGTGAGGGCCGCGCCGCGCGCCGGGGAGCGGCGCGCGGCATGATTTCAACCGGATGGCAGATTCGAT
>NZ_JAAGNW010000004.1:24911-35724 GCF_010645215.1 Burkholderia multivorans
ACCGATGTCGGCGATGCTGAGCCAGCTGTTGCTCGGCCTCGTCAACGGATCCTTCTACGCGATCCTGAGCCTCGGGCTCGCGGTGATCTTCGGGCTGCTCAACGTGATCAACTTCGCGCACGGCGCGTTGTTCATGCTGGGCGCGATGCTGACCTGGATGGGGCTCGCGTACCTCGGCCTGCCGTACTGGGTGATGCTGGTGATCGCGCCGATCGTGGTCGGGTTGTTCGGCATCCTGATCGAACGCTCGATGCTGCGCTGGCTGTACCAGCTCGATCACCTGTACGGGTTGCTGTTGACCTTCGGCCTCACGCTCGTGGTCGAGGGCGTGTTCCGCTCGGTCTACGGTTCGTCGGGCCAGCCGTACGACGTGCCGGCGCTGCTCGCGGGCGCGACCGACCTCGGCTTCATGTACCTGCCGAACTACCGGGCGTGGGTGGTGGTCGCGTCGCTGGCCGTATGCCTCGCAACCTGGTTCGTGATCGAGAAGACCCGGCTCGGCGCGTATCTGCGCGCCGGCACCGAGAATCCCCGGCTCGTCGAGGCGTTCGGGGTGAACGTGCCGCTCATGATCACGCTCACCTACGGCTTCGGCGTCGCGCTCGCGGCGTTCGCGGGCGTGCTCGCCGCGCCCGTGATCCAGGTGTCGCCGCTGATGGGGCAGCCGATGATCATCACGGTGTTCGCGGTGGTCGTGATCGGCGGGATGGGGTCGATCCTCGGCTCGATCCTCACCGGGCTGCTGCTCGGCGTGATCGAGGGTTTCACGCGCGTGTTCTATCCGGAGGCGTCGGCGACGGTCGTGTTCGTGATCATGGCGATCGTGCTGCTGGTGCGCCCCGCAGGCTTGTTCGGCAAGGAACGATGATGCAGAAGAAAGCGCTCTATGGCCTGCTGCTGGCCGCCCTGATCGTCGCGCCGTTCGCGGGCGCGTATCCGCTGTTCGTGATGAAGGTGCTGTGCTTCGCGCTGTTCGCGGCCGCCTTCAACCTGCTGATCGGCTTTACCGGGCTGCTGTCGTTCGGGCACGCGATGTTCCTCGCCACGGCCGGCTACGTCACCGGCTACGCGCTGCAGACGGTGGGCGCGACGCCCGAGGCGGGGGTGTTCGCGGGTGTCGGCGCGGCGGCGCTGCTGGGCCTCGTCGTCGGCCTGTTCGCGATCCGCCGGCAGGGCATCTACTTCGCGATGATCACGCTCGCGTTTGCGCAGATGGTGTACTTCATCTACCTGCAGGCGCCGTTCACGCACGGCGAGGACGGCCTCCAGGGCGTGCCGCGCGGCCGCCTGTTCGGGCTGCTCGACCTGGGGTCCGATCTCACGCTGTACTACGTGGTGCTCGCCATCGTGGTGCTGGCGTGCCTGTTCATCGTGCGCGTCGTGCATTCGCCGTTCGGCCAGGTGCTCGTCGCGATCAAGGAGAACGAACCGCGCGCGATCTCGCTCGGCTACGACACCGATCGCTTCAAGCTGCTCGCGTTCGTACTGTCGGCGGCGCTCGCGGGGCTCGCCGGCGCGCTGAAGGTGATCGTGCTCGGCTTCGAGACGCTCGGCGACGCGTACTGGACCATGTCGGGCCTCGTGATCCTGATGACCCTGGTGGGCGGGATGGGCACGCTGCTCGGCCCGCTGGTCGGCGCTGCGCTGATCGTCGCGCTCGAGGACCGGCTGGGCGACATCGGCACCTGGCTTGCGGCCTCGACCGGCATCGAGTGGTTCCAGTCGCTCGGCGAATCGGCGACGATCGTCACCGGGCTGATTTTCATCGCCTGCGTGCTCGCGTTCCGGCGCGGAATCGTGGGCGAGGCGATTGCGCGATTGAAGCCTTTGCGCGCCTCCTGAAGGGGATGATGCGGAGCACCAAAATCCTTCGGATTCCGATGCAATTTATCTTGGAAATGGCGCTGGAAACGGGTATCCGATGCCCCAATTCCGTGCGGCGATGCACCATAGGGGTAAATGCTAGGTTGTCGCGCCCTGTAGGCTTGCTTTAATCTTCGTCTCAGTTCTGATGCACCGCGAAACGAATTTGCAGGTGGAGAACGAGGAGACAATCGAGGCACTCAGTGCCCGGACCCACGGAAGCGCTGTTGGACGGAATCCAACAGCGCTTTTTCTTTGTGCGTACGATTTTGCGCATGCCGTGCGGCTCCATTCCGTCCCATCCCCCCGCCTCGGGCTTACCCGATTATCGCGTGCCGCACGCGTCCGTTACACTCGCCTTTCACTGACCGGGTAGTCGGGAATAGCAGGACACAATAGACCAGAGCAACGAGCAGCGCGAATCTCGGAGACGGGTTTGATGAAGCGGGCGTGGCGGTTCTTCGGCGGCGGGGCGGTATCTCTCGCGCGGTCGGCGCAGATTGGCGCCGGAAAGGGCGAGGAGGGCTTGACCGCAGGTCCTGCGGTGTCGCTCCGCATCCCCGGGGAGAACGCGATCTCCCGCTTGCCTGCGGAAACCCTCGGCTCGAAGGTCCGATCCGGCAGGTTCGATGCCGCCCAGGCCGTCAGCTTCTCCCTTCCTCCGATCGACATCACTGCAGCCGTACCGGAATCGTTCGCGATGATCGATGCCGTCCCGGCTGCGGGCGTGCCGCCAGTCGAGCCGATGGACGCGGGGCGCGCGCGGGCGTTCACGGCGCAGCGGAACGAGCGCCTGACGGCAGGCCGGATCGCCGGCCGTTCGGGGGCGCTTGAGCCCGGGGCGATCCCCCCGGTCGGCTTCGGCAGCGCTGCGTGCAACGTCGCCGCTGCGAGCGGGCAGGGGAGGCGGGTGCCGGGCAAGTCATCCGCCGTGCCGACGATCCCCGTCCCATCTACCGAGCAGCCGGGGCAGGCGCGCGACGCCATCAGCGCGATCCGCCAAACACAGGACGCTTCCAATCAAGACTTCCCGCAGGCCCACGACGACAATCGCGTTGGCGCCTGCCTGCCGGCGGGGTCGATCTTTGCCGCCGATGCGCGGTCCGATACACGCTCCGCCAGGCCGTCCACGCCCATGCATGCGCGGGCCGGCTCGACCGTCGACGGCCATGCCCGGCAGGCGGACGGCATGCCACCCGCGATACCGGCGGCGCGCGAGCAAGCGCTGTCCGGCGTTTTCACGTTGCATCCGGCCGATCACGCGCGCCTCGGCGCTTGCGCTCGCGCACGGGTCGACCTCACCGGCGGCCGGCGCATGCCGGCGCTGAGCTAGCCGGCAGGATCGCGACAGGACAGGAGAGGAAGGGAAGGCGCGTACGGCAGGACGCGCCTTTTTTGTTGCGCGCGACGCGCGCGGTTTCACGTGGAAGTCAGCGCCGGCCGCGGGCCGGATCGATCAATACGCGTTTCGCGTAGCGTTTGTTTGGAGACACGCAATGAAGATGAAGCGATGGATGGCGATGGCCTGCGCGGCCGGGCTGCTGGGGAGCGCGACGGCCGCGTCGGCACAGCTGAAGATCGGTGTCACGCTGTCCGCGACCGGGCCCGCCGCGTCGCTCGGCATCCCCGAGAAGAACACGGTCGCGCTGCTGCCGCGCGAGATCGGCGGCAAGCGGGTCGACTACATCGTGCTCGACGATGCCTCCGACACGAGCCGGGCGGTGCAGAACGTGCGCAAGCTGATCGACGAGGATCACGTCGACGCGATCATCGGTTCGTCCGTCACGCCCAATGCGCTCGCGATGATCGATCCCGTCGCGCAGGGCAAGACGCCGACGATCTCGCTCGCGGCGAGCGCGCAGATCGTCGCGCCGATGGACGCGAAGCGCGCCTGGATGTTCAAGACGCCGCAGAACGACCGGCTGATGGCCGACGCGATCGCCGGCTACATGGCCGGGCACGGCGTGAAGACGGTGGGCTTCATCGGCTTCGCCGACGCGTACGGCGAAGGCTGGTACGCGGTGTTCAATGCCGCAGCCGCGGCGAACGGACTGAAGATCGTCAGCAACGAGCGCTATAACCGCACCGACGCCTCGGTGACGGGCCAGGTGCTGAAGACGCTCGCCGCACATCCCGACGCGGTGCTGATCGCGGGCGCCGGCACGCCGGCTGCGCTGCCGGCCAAGGCGCTCCGGGAGCGCGGCTACAAGGGCAAGGTGTATCAGACCCACGGCGTCGCGAACAACGATTTCCTGCGCGTGTGCGGCAAGGACTGCGACGGCGAATTGCTGCCGGCAGGCCCGGTGCTCGTGACCGACCAGCTGCCCGATTCCAACCCCGCGAAGCGGCCGTCGCAGGCCTACAAGGCGGCCTACGAGAAGGCCTACGGCGCGGGTACGGTGTCGACCTTCGGCGGCCACGTGTGGGATGCGGGGCTGATGCTGGCGCGCGCGATTCCCGAGGCGCTGAAGAAGGCGCAGCCGGGCACCGAGGCGTTCCGCGAGGCGCTGCGCGCGGCGCTCGAGAACGTGAAGGACCTGCCGGTGTCGCACGGCGTGATCAACACGACGCCGACCGATCACAACGGCCTCGATGCGCGCGCCCGGGTGATGGTGCAGATCGTCGACGGCAAGTGGAAGCTGCAGGCGGACTGACGCCGGCTCTCCCGATCGAGCCCGCCCGCAGGCCGTGGCGGCGTTCGGTCCCGACGATCTCGGATGCAATCTCGGATGAAGAAACGGTATGGATATTTCGATTGCGGCGATCCTTGCCCAGGACGGCATCACGACGGGCGCGATCTACGCGCTGCTCGCGCTGGCGCTGGTGCTGGTGTTTTCCGTCACGCGGGTGATCTTCATCCCGCAGGGTGAGTTCGTGTCGTACGGCGTGCTCACGCTCGCCGCCCTGCAGACGCAGAAAGTGCCGGCGACCTGCTGGCTGCTGGTCGCGATGGGCATCGGCTGCTTTCTGCTCGAACTGGGCGGGCTGGTCCTGCATCGCGAACGGCGACACCGGGTGGTGCGCACGGTGAGCTTGCTCGCGGGGCGCGACGTGCTGCTGCCGCTCGCGATCCTCGCGGTCGCGCGCGGCGTCGCGCCGCAGGCGCTGCCGATGCTCGCGCAGATCGCGCTGACGCTGGCGATCGTCGTGCCGATGGGGCCGTTCGTGTACCGGCTCGCGTACCAGCCGATCGCCGAGGGCTCGACGCTGCTGCTGCTGATCGTATCCGTCGCCGTGCATTTCGCGCTGGTCGGCCTCGGCCTCGTGATGTTCGGTGCGGAAGGCTCGCGCACGGCGCCGTTCGCCAATGCATCGCTCTCGATCGGCACGCTGTCGGTGTCGCTGCAGAGCATCTGGGTCGTCGTCACCGCGCTGGTCCTGATCGCCGCGCTCTACGTGTATTTCGACCGCACGATCGCCGGCAAGGCCCTGCGGGCGACCGCGGTGAATCGCGTCGGCGCGCGCCTGGTCGGGATCGGCACCACGCAGGCGGGCCGGCTCGCGTTCACGCTGGCGGCGGGCCTCGGCGTGCTGTCCGGCATCCTGGTCGGGCCGCTGACCACGATCTACTACGACTCGGGCTTCCTGATCGGCCTGAAGGGCTTCGTCGGGGCGATCGTCGGCGGGCTCGTCAGCTACCCGCTGGCAGCCGCGGGCGCGCTGCTGGTCGGCGTGCTCGAATCCTACTCGTCGTTCTGGGCGAGTGCGTACAAGGAGGTCATCGTTTTCACGTTGATCATCCCGGTGCTGCTGTGGCGCAGTCTGGCGACGCCGCACGCGGAAGAGGGCGAGGAGTGAGGCGATGAAGACGATGATCCGCAACCGGCTGTTCTGGCTGTTCCTGGCGTTGCTGTTCGCGTTGCCGGTGTTGCCCGGCGTGCTGCGGGTGCCGGAGTACTGGATCACCCTGCTGAACTACATCGGGCTGTATTCGATCGTCGCCATCGGGCTCGTGCTGCTGACGGGCATCGGCGGGATGACGAGCTTCGGGCAGGCGGCCTTCGTCGGCATCGGCGCCTATGCGACCGCCTACCTGACGACCGCCTGGGGGTGGTCGCCGTGGCTCGGCCTGATCGCCGGCGTGGTGCTGACGGCGTTGATCGCGCTGCTGCTCGGCGCGGTGACGATGCGGCTGTCGGGCCATTTCCTGCCGCTCGGGACGATCGCATGGGGGCTCGCGCTGTTCTTCCTGTTCGGCAATCTCGACCTGCTCGGCAAGTACGACGGGATCAACGGCATTCCCGCGCCGAGCCTGTTCGGCGTGACGCTCGACAGCGGGCGCGGCTTCTACTACCTGATCTGGGTCGTGGTGCTGGGTGCGGTGGTGTCGGTCCAGAACCTGCTGAACAGCCGCCCCGGCCGCGCGATCCGTGCGTTGCGCGGCGGCAGCGTGCTGGCCGAGGCGATGGGCGTGAACACCGCCTGGATGCGTGTCGTGATCTTCGTGTATGCCGCGGTGCTCGCGTCGGTGTCCGGCTTCCTGTACGCGCACCTGCAGCGCGCGGTGAATCCGACGCCGTTCGGTTTGAACCACGGCATCGAATTCCTGTTCATGGCGGTGGTCGGCGGCGTGGCGCACGTGTGGGGCGCGGTGCTGGGTGCGGCGATCCTCACCGTGCTGCAGGACTACCTGCAGACGCTGCTGCCGAAGCTGCTCGGCGAGGACGGCAACTTCGAGATCATCGTGTTCGGCGTGCTGATGGTGCTGCTGCTGCAGTATGCGCGGCAGGGCGTCTGGCCCTTCGTGGCCCGGCTGTTTCCGCGCGAACCGGCGGCGCGGGTGCCCGAGCAGGCGGCGTCGCTACCGCAGCGCGACAAGCCGCGCACGGGCGACGCGCTGCTCGTCGTCGAGTGCGTGCGCAAGCAGTTCGGCGGGCTCGTCGCGGTCAACGACGTGAGCTTCGAGGTGAAGGCCGGGCAGATCATCGGCCTGATCGGCCCGAACGGGGCGGGCAAGTCGACCACGTTCAATCTCGTGACGGGCGTGCTGCGGCCGACTTCCGGCTCGATCCACTTCAGGGGCGAGCGGATCGATACGCTGGTTTCACGTGAAATCGTCGCGCGCGGGATTGGTCGGACGTTCCAGCACGTGAAGCTGCTGCCGTCGATGAGCGTGCTCGAGAACGTCGCGCTGGGCGCGCATCTGCGCGGCTCGACCGGCGTGTGGCGCAGCCTCGCCCGGCTGAATGCGGTCGAGGAGGCGGGCCTGATGGCCGAAGCGGCGCGCCAGATCCGACGCGTCGGGCTCGAAGCGCATATCGACGACGAGGCCGGCAGCCTCGCGCTCGGACAGCAGCGGATCCTGGAAATCGCGCGTGCGCTGTGCTGCGACCCGACCTTGCTGTTGCTCGACGAGCCGGCCGCCGGCCTGCGTTATCAGGAGAAGCAGCAGCTGGCGGACCTGCTGCGCAAGCTTCGAGCGGAAGGCATGAGCGTGCTGCTGGTCGAGCACGACATGGATTTCGTGATGAATCTCACCGACCGGCTGGTCGTGATGGAGTTCGGTACGCGGATCGCGGAAGGCTTGCCGGAGGAGGTCCAGAAGGATCCTGCGGTGCTGGAGGCTTATCTCGGCGGGGTGGAATGATGACGCAGGCGACGATGCCGATTCTCGAAGTGCGGGGCCTGTCGGTACGCTACGGCAAGGTCGAGGCGCTGCATGGCGCGGCGATCGAGGTCGGGGCAGGGCAGATCGTCAGCGTGATCGGCCCGAACGGTGCGGGCAAATCGACGCTGCTCAATGCGCTCATGGGCGCGCTGCCGGCCAGCGGTCACGCGGATGGGGCGGTGCGCTATCGCGGCGAGCAGGTCGAGCGGCTGCCGGTCGAGCAGCGGGTGGCGCGTGGGATGTGCCTCGTGCCGGAGAAGCGCGAGCTGTTTGCGTCGATGTCGGTCGAGGACAACCTCGTGCTCGGCGCGTACCGCCGCAAGCGCGCCGGGGAGACGCGCTTCCTCGATCAGCTCGATCCTGTGTTTGCGTTGTTTCCACGGCTCAAGGAGCGGCGTCGCCAGGCGGCCGGCACGCTGTCCGGCGGGGAGCGGCAGATGCTGGCGGTCGGCCGCGCGCTGATGGGAAAGCCCGATTTGCTGATGCTCGATGAGCCGAGTCTTGGTCTGGCCCCGTTGATCGTGAAGGAGATCTTCCATATCATCAGCGCGCTGCGCAGCACAGGTGTCGCGACTCTGTTGATCGAGCAGAACGCCCGGGCCGCGTTGCAGATCTCCGATTACGCCTATGTACTGGAGACCGGCGAGCTCGCCTTGGAAGGGCCGGCGGAGCAGTTGGCGCGCAATCCACAGGTGATCGAAACCTATCTGGGTCTGGCCAGGAAGTCGGCCTAAGCGATCGCCGGGTGTTGGAAAAAGGCGGCGTGTTTCACGTGAAACACGCCGTTTTTGCTGGTTGGCCATTCGGATGAAATTCGGGCCAAAAGCGAACCCGCTATAATTCGCTCCATACATTTCTCTGAAGGTTCGAGCGCGGCTCCCGCGCACGAAGTCCGCAATGCTTTTTCCCACTGAATTCGACGTAATTGTTGTCGGCGGCGGTCACGCCGGCACGGAAGCCGCCTTGGCGTCCGCCCGTATGGGCGTCAAGACGCTGCTGCTGACCCATAACAGCGAGACGCTCGGGCAGATGAGCTGCAACCCGTCGATCGGCGGGATCGGCAAGGGTCATCTGGTCAAGGAAGTCGATGCGCTGGGCGGGGCGATGGCTGCCGCCACCGACGAAAGCGGCATCCAGTTCCGTATCTTGAACTCGTCCAAGGGTCCGGCGGTTCGCGCGACGCGCGCCCAGGCCGATCGCTTGCTCTACAAGCAGGCGATCCGGCACCGGCTCGAGAACCAGCCCAACCTGTGGCTGTTCCAGCAGGCAGTCGACGACCTGATCGTCGAAGGCGATCGCGTGGTCGGGGCGGTCACGCAGATCGGCATCCGTTTTCTCGCCAAGGCTGTGGTGCTGACGGCCGGCACCTTCCTGGACGGCAAGATCCACGTCGGCTTGAACAACTACACAGGCGGCCGCGCGGGCGATCCGGCGGCGGTCTCGCTGTCGGCGCGCCTGAAGGAATTGAAGCTGCCCCAAGGGCGTCTGAAGACGGGAACGCCGCCGCGCAGCGACGGCCGGACGATCGATTTCTCGAAGCTGGAGGAACAGCCCGGCGATCTGGACCCGATTCCTGTGTTCTCGTTCCTCGGCCGTGTGGAGCAGCATCCGCAGCAAATGCCGTGCTGGGTCACGCATACGAACGAACGCACGCACGACATCATCCGCGGCGGTCTCGACCGTTCGCCTATGTATACAGGCGTGATCGAAGGCGTCGGGCCGCGCTACTGCCCTTCGATCGAGGACAAGATTCACCGCTTTGCCTCGAAGGATGCGCACCAGATCTTCCTGGAGCCGGAAGGGCTGACGACCAACGAGTTCTATCCGAATGGGATCTCGACGAGCCTGCCGTTCGATGTGCAGCTCGAACTCGTGCATTCGATGCGTGGCCTGGAGCAGGCGCATATCCTGCGTCCGGGTTATGCGATCGAATACGATTATTTCGATCCGCGCGGCCTGAAGGCGTCGCTCGAAACCAAGGTGATCAACGGCCTGTTTTTCGCGGGACAGATCAATGGAACGACCGGGTACGAGGAAGCGGCAGCGCAAGGCTTGCTGGCCGGCATCAACGCGGGGCGCCATGCACAGGAGAAGGAGGCGTGGTGCCCGCGCCGCGATCAGGCCTATCTGGGCGTGCTGGTCGACGATCTCGTGACGCGCGGCGTGCTGGAACCGTACCGGATGTTCACGAGCCGGGCCGAGTACCGGTTGAGCCTGCGCGAAGACAACGCCGACATGCGCCTGACCGAGATCGGGCGCGAGCTGGGCGTCGTGGACGACGCGCGCTGGGATGCATTCAGCCGCAAGCGCGATGCTGTTTCACGTGAAACCGAACGTCTGCGCACGACCTGGGTGACGCCGAAAACCTTGCCGGCCGACGAGGCGATGGCCTTGCTCGGCAAGCAGATCGATCACGAATACAGCCTGGCCGAGCTGCTGCGCCGTCCGGGTGTCAGCTACGAAGGCGTGTGCGGTCTGCGCAATGGCGAGTGTGGGCCGGCGGAAGCGCTGGCCGATGATCCGGTGCTGCTCGCACAGATCAACGAGCAGATCGAAATCGGGGTCAAGTATCAGGGTTACATCGGGCGTCAGGCGGACGAGATCGAGCGCAATGGCGCGCATGAAAACACCCGTCTGCCGGAAGGGCTCGATTACACCGAGGTGCGTGGTTTGTCGTTCGAGGCGAGCCAGAAGCTGAATCAATTCCGCCCGGAAACGATCGGGCAGGCCTCGCGCATTTCGGGCATCACGCCCGCGGCGATTTCGCTGCTGATGGTTCACCTGAAGCGCGGACTGGGCCGGCGCGGCAACGGCCGGCGCGACGACGGGCAGGGCGAGACCTCCACGGCCGACACGGGGGGCGCTCAAGTCCCGACGCAGCAATGACGGCGCGCCATCCGTCATCCCAGGCCAGCCGGGAGGCGCTGGCGGCCATGTTGTCCGACGGCGCGCAGGCGCTGGGTGTCGCGCTGACCGATGAGCAGCACGGCAAGCTGCTCGACTACGTGGCGCTGCTCGCGAAGTGGAACGCGGTCTACAACCTGACCGCGATCCGCGATCCGCGCCAGATGCTGATCCAGCACATCCTCGATTCGCTGTCGGTCGTGCCGCACCTGAGCCCGCGCGGCGCATCGTCCGTGCTCGACGTCGGTTCGGGCGGCGGCTTGCCCGGCATCGTGCTCGCGATCGTCTTGCCGGACTGGCAAGTCACGCTCAACGACATCGTCCACAAGAAATCCGCATTCCAGAACCAGGCGAAGGCCGAGCTGAGGCTCGGCAATCTGTCCGTGGTCACGGGCAGGGTGGAATCGTTGCGGCCGGGTGTCGAGGTGCCGAATAAAT
>NZ_JAAGNW010000004.1:35734-39399 GCF_010645215.1 Burkholderia multivorans
AATTCGATGCAATCGTCTCGCGGGCATTCGCGGATCTCTCCGACTTCGTTACACTTGCCCGGCATCTGGTTGCGCCGGGTGGCGCGAGCTGGGCGATGAAGGGCGTGCATCCGGACGACGAGATCGCGCGCCTGCCGGATGGGGCGCACGTGAAGCAGACGATCCGCCTGGCCGTGCCGATGCTCGAGGCGGAGCGGCACGTGATCCAGGTCGAGCTCGACGAAGCAATTTAACCGGGGCGCGCTGTCGCGCCCGGACTGTTTGAAGTAAAGAGGGACACACCAACGATGGCAAAGATCTTCTGCGTGGCGAACCAGAAGGGTGGCGTCGGCAAGACGACGACGACGGTCAATCTCGCCGCGAGCCTGGCGGCGCAGGATCAGCGCGTATTGCTGATCGACCTGGATCCGCAGGGCAATGCCACGATGGGCAGCGGGATCGACAAGGCGGAATGTGAATCGACCGTCTACGAGGTGCTGGTCGACGGCGTGACGGTCGTCGATGCGCGGGTGCGTCCGGAAGCGGTGAAGTACGACGTGCTGCCGGCGAACCGCGAGCTGGCCGGCGCGGAAATCGAGCTGGTGAGCATGGAGAACCGCGAGCGGCAGCTGAAGGCGGCGCTCGAGCAGGTCGAGGACGACTACGATTTCGTCCTCATCGATTGCCCGCCGGCCTTGTCGCTGCTGACGCTGAACGGCCTGTGCGCCGCGCACGGCGTGGTGATTCCGATGCAGTGCGAGTACTTCGCGCTGGAGGGGCTGTCGGATCTCGTCAATACGATCAAGCAGGTGCACGCGAACATGAATCGCGACCTGAAGGTGATCGGCCTGTTGCGCGTGATGTTCGATCCGCGCATCACGCTGCAGCAGCAGGTGTCGGACCAGCTGAAGGCGCACTTCGGCGACAAGGTGTTCGATGCGGTGATTCCGCGCAACGTGCGCCTGGCCGAGGCGCCCAGCTACGGGTTGCCGGGCGTGGTGTTCGATCGCGGCTCGCGCGGTGCGCAGGCCTATATTCAATTCGGCGCGGAAATGATCGAGCGGGTTCGCGCGCTGTAAGCGCGACGCCTTGGCAACGAGCGAATCGAGGAATACGAGATGAATGCGGTAGCAAAGAAGAAGGGGCTGGGGCGCGGCCTGGAGGCGTTGCTCGGCGGCACCGCCGACATCACCGAGGCCGTCAAGATCGAGGGCGCGCCGAACGTGCTCGCGCTCGGCAAGCTGCAGGCGGGCAAGTATCAGCCGCGTACCCGCATGGACGAGGGCAGCCTGCAGGAGCTGGCCGCCAGCATTCGCGCGCAAGGGATCATGCAGCCGATCCTGGTGCGCCCGATTGCGTCCGACAAATTCGAGATCATCGCGGGGGAGCGTCGCTTCCGCGCGGCGCGCCTGGCGGGCCTCGAGGAAGTGCCGGTGCTGGTGAAGGACGTGTCGGATCAGGCCGCGGCGGCGATGGCGCTGATCGAGAACATCCAGCGCGAGGATCTGAACCCGCTCGAAGAGGCGCACGGCATCCAGCGCCTGCTCGACGAATTCGGTTTCACGCACGAGCAGGCGGCGGAATCGGTCGGCCGTTCGCGCAGCGCGGTGTCGAACCTGCTGCGTCTGCTGAATCTCGCCAACCCGGTGCAGACGATGCTGCTCGCGGGCGATCTCGACATGGGGCATGCGCGCGCGCCGCTCGCCGTCGATGCGGCGACGCAGATCACGCTCGCGCACCAGGTCGTCAACAAGCGGATGTCGGTGCGCGAGACGGAGAAGCTCGTCACGCACACGACGAAGGCGGAGCCCGCCGTCAAGGCGCGTGCGAAGGACGACGGCGGTCGCGATACCCGCCGTCTCGAAGAGGAACTGTCCGATCTGCTCGCGTCGAACGTGAAGATCAAGGTCGGGCGTCGCGGCCGCGGGCAGCTGACGATCGATTTCGGCGACCTCGACGCGCTCGAAGGGATTCTCGTGCGGTTGCGCGGCAACGTCGCCGCGTGACCGCGCGCGCATGACGTCGGCGGTCGCGCGCACGGTCGGCAGCCTCGCCGCGCTCGTCCGGCGCGAACCGATCCTGTCGATCCTGGTGGTCGCGCTGCTGGTGCTGCAGGCGGTGCGTCCGCTGCCGGCGGCCGCGCTCGCGCGGCTCGTCGACTGGCAGACGGTGGCGACGCTGGCCGGCCTGCTGATGCTGACCAAGGCGCTCGAATTATCAGGATTCCTGATGTGGCTCGCGCACCGCATCGTGCGGCGCGTGCGCTCGGAGCGGACCCTGGCTGCGTTGCTCGTGGTGTTCGCGGCGGCGCTGTCGCTGTGGCTGACCAACGACGTGGCGCTGTTCGTCGTGATCCCGCTCGTCGTCTCGCTGCGCAAGCTGACGCCCTTGCCGTTCCGGCGGCTCGTGATCCACATCGCGATCGCGGTCGTTGCGGGCGCGATCGCCACGCCGTTCGGCAATCCCCAGAATCTTTTCCTGTGGCAGTTGAGCGGCGTGTCGTTCGGTCGCTTCGTGGTCACGCTCGGGCCGCTTGCGCTCGGGTTGATGGCCTTGCTGCTCGTGCTGACGGCGTGCGCGTTTCGCGCGAAGCCGCTCGATCTGTCGGGCGACGTCGTCGCGCTGCCGGTGCAGCGCATGCACGCATTGATCGCCGTGGTGCTGTTCGCCGCGTTCGTGCCGCTCGCCGATGCGCATCATCCGTTGGCCGGCTTGCTCGGCGTGGCGATCGTGCTGTTCGTCATGAGACGTGATTCAGTCCTGAAGATCGACTGGCTGCTGCTGATGATTTTCGTGCTGATGTTCATCGTGCTGCGCAGCGCGGCCGCGCTGCCCGTCGTGCACGATACGATCGCAGGCATTCATCTCGATTCGCCGCTGCGCGTGTTCGCGGCGGGGGCCGTGCTGTCGCAGGGCATCAGCAACGTGCCGGCGGCGATCCTGCTGTCGGAATTCACGCATGACTGGCGTGCGCTGGCATACGGCGTGTCGGTCGGCGGCTTCGGTCTCGCGATCGGCTCGCTCGCGAACCTGATCGCGGTGCGTCTCGCGAAGGAGCCGCGCATGTGGCTGCCGTTTCACCTCGTGTCGATTCCGTTCGCGCTGGCGAGCGCGGCGCTGGGGGCATGGTTGCTGGTGCATGGCTGAGCATGGCGGCACAGGTGTGTGCGCCGAATTGCGAGGGTGGGGTAGGGCGGGGTTGCGCGTCACGGGCGGCGGCGCGATGCACGGTGCATCGACCGGACTGTGGCGGTGTGACAACTGATTCGCGGTGTCGCTTGGCTCACGGTCGGACGATCGCACGGGGCGCCGTCGGCCGACGTGCCGCCTGCGTATCGCACGCAACGCTTTCGCGGCCCGCCGCCGTGAGTGGCTTCAGGCTGCGATAGCGCGGCAAATCTTCCTGCTCGCGCCCGTCGCGGCGCATATCGAGCATCGTTTCCGCTGTTTCCGCGCTTGCCGGAATTTTTCGGGTGCGAAATGCCGGCGCAAAAATCCGCCTCATTGTGCGTCGCCGGCCGGCGTGTTTTTCACATGATGATGTGGCGTTTCGCACAGATTTTTGTCGTGTCTAAAGCCTTGAATCACCTGCCACTATCGCTTACAATCGCCCGGATTTGTTAGCTAGGCACCCCCGAAAGCTTTTGGAAAGTTTGGGGCGGATCGAGATTTTGCGGAAGGTTGCG
>NZ_JAAGNW010000004.1:39409-91566 GCF_010645215.1 Burkholderia multivorans
CGGCGAGCCGGCTGTCGATAAGCGGCACGCAGCCGCCGACGACTGGGATGCCGAGCAGCAAGACGACAATACAATCGTTCCGCTTACGCGGGCCGAAGCGGAAACGCTGTTCGGGCCGGAGGTAAGCCGACCGTCGCGGGTCACGCCCTATCGGGTAGTGATCGCGCAAGTGGTTCTGTCCTTGGTTGCAACGCTGGCGTGGTGGCTGTTTTCCTCGAAGCCGCCGGGTGCCGCTGCGCAATCCGCATTCCTGGGTGGAGCGATTGGCTGGGCGCCAAGCGCATTGTTCGCGGCGCGTTTGAGGCGAGGCGGTGCCGACACCGTGATGGGCTGGGTGGTCGGTGAAGTACTGAAGATGGGCGCGACGATCGCACTATTCGTAGTGATCGCCGTGTGGTACCCCGGCGTGCACTGGGTGCCGCTGCTCGTCACGTACCTGCTCGTGTTGAAAACGTACTGGATAGCGTTGGCCTGGCGATAGACTATGAAACCCTGCGCGGTTCGACCGGAACACGCGCAGGCGCGTTCCCGCAATAGATTGTTGCGGTGAAGCGGATGGATAGACCGATTTTCGACAATTTGGGTGGCACTAACGATTATGGCAACCAGCGAAGGCTCGCGTGCTCTGGATCCGTCCGAGTACATTGCGCACCACTTGCAGAATTTCTCCACCGCGCACCAGACGTCGATTTTCGATATCCATGTCTGGAATCTCGACACGTTGTTCTGGTCGATCGTCTGCGGTCTCGCCACGATCCTCATCCTGTACTCGGCTGCCCGCAAGGCAACCCCGGGCGTGCCGGGTCGTTTCCAGTGCCTGATCGAAATGATCGTCGAGATGGTCGAAGACCAGTCGAAGGCGGTCGTGCACGGCAATCGTACCTTCATTGCGCCGCTCGCGCTGACCGTGTTCATCTGGGTCGCGCTGATGAACTCCCTCGACTTCCTGCCCGTCGACCTGCCGGGTCGCATCATCGGCTGGCTCGGCCTGTCGCAAGTCATCCCGCATCACCGCATCGTCCCGACGGCCGACCTCAACGGCACGCTCGGCATCGCGCTCGGCGTGTTCGTGCTGATGATCTATTACAGCATCAAGATCAAGGGCCCGGGCGGCTTCGTGCATGAGCTCGTGTCGGCCCCGTTCGGTGCGCATCCGCTGCTGTGGATCCCGAACCTCGGCCTGAACATCGTGGAATACGTCGCCAAGACCGTGTCGCTCGGCATGCGGCTGTTCGGCAACATGTATGCAGGCGAACTGCTGTTCCTGCTGATCGCCCTGCTCGGCAGCATGTGGGGCTTCGGCGCGGACGCTTCGGTGCTCGGCTTCATCGGCCACATCCTCGCAGGCAGCATCTGGGCGGTCTTCCACATCCTTATCGTGCTGCTGCAAGCGTTCATCTTCATGATGCTGACGCTGGTGTATCTCGGTCAGGCGCACGAGTCGCACTAAGCGACCGGACGAATCAAGCAGGTTTGTTTTTAGTTTTTTAATTCCAGTTCCAAGTCTTTTCACAAAGGAGTGATCATGCAAGCTTTCATCGCCAACATCCAGGGTCTGACCGCTATCGGCATCGGTATCATCATCGGCCTGGGTGCAATCGGCGCCTGTATCGGTATCGGTCTGATGGGTGGCAAGTACATCGAAGCATGCGGGCCTGATCGATGCAGCGTTCCTGATTGGCGTTGGTGTGGCAATGTTGTTTGCATTCGCGAACCCGCTCCTGTCGAAGCTCGCAGGCTAAGGTTCCTCGGAAGCATTGCGCCAGCGATCGCCGGCGCAGGGTGGAACGGAAGACGAGCGCCAATCGAATTCACATTCGACGCGCTCCTCCTCGTTTCAATTTCCGGAATAGCAGATAAGGAAACACCGTGAATCTCAACGCAACCCTGTTTGCGCAAATGGTCGTGTTCCTGATCCTCGCGTGGTTCACGATGAAATTCGTGTGGCCGCCGTTGATCAACGCCCTCGACGAGCGCTCGAAGAAAATTGCCGACGGCCTCTCCGCCGCGGAAAAGGGTCAGGCGGAACTCGCAGCGGCGCACAAGCGCGTCGACCAGGAACTCGCGCAGGCCCGCAACGACGGTCAACAACGCATTGCCGACGCTGAAAAGCGCGCGCAATCGGTCGCCGAAGAAATCAAGGCTCAAGCCCATGCCGAAGCCGCCCGCATCAGCGCCCAGGCGAAGGCGGACGCGGATCAGCAAATCGTGAAGGCCCGTGAAACGCTGCGCGGCGACGTCGCCACGCTGGCGGTCAAGGGCGCCGAGCAGATCCTGAAGCGCGAAGTCGATCAAACGGCCCACGCCGAACTGCTGAATCAACTGAAAGCCGAGCTCTGATCATGGCCGAACTTGCAACCATCGCCCGCCCTTACGCAGAAGCGCTGTTCCGCGTGGCCGAGGGTGGTGATATCGCCGCCTGGTCCACGCTCGTGCAAGAGCTGGCTCAGGTTGCGCACCTGCCCGAAGTGCTGTCCGTCGCGTCGAGCCCGAAAGTGAGCCGCGCGCAGGTCAACGAGCTGCTGCTCGCCGCGGTGAAATCGCCGCTGGCAACCAGTGCGGAAGCGAAGAACTTCGTGCAGATGCTGGTCGAAAATCACCGTATCGCGCTGCTGCCGGAAATCTCCGCGCAGTTCGACGAGCTGAAGAATGCGCGCGAAGGCGCGGCAGACGTGCAGATCGTCAGCGCGTTTCCGCTCGAAGGCGCACAGCTCACCGAACTCATCGCCAACCTTGAACGCAGGTTCAAGCGCAAGCTGAAGCCGACGGTCGAGATCGATGCGTCGCTGATCGGCGGCGTGCGCGTGACGGTCGGTGACGAAGTGCTCGATACCTCGGTCCGCGCGCGGCTCGCCAGCATGCAGACAGCCTTGAGCGCTTGAGCGCCCAGGCAGCCGGCACGCAACAGAATTGACTATCAGGAGCGAATAATGCAACTCAATCCCTCTGAGATCAGCGAGCTGATCAAGAGCCGGATCCAGGGCCTTGAAGCGAGCGCAGACGTTCGCAACCAGGGCACCGTGATCTCCGTGACCGACGGTATCGTACGTATCCACGGCCTGTCGGACGTGATGCAGGGCGAAATGCTCGAGTTCCCGGGCAACACCTTCGGCCTCGCGCTGAACCTCGAGCGCGACTCGGTCGGCGCGGTGATTCTCGGCGAATACGAACACATCTCGGAAGGCGACATCGTCAAGACGACGGGCCGCATTCTCGAAGTCCCGGTCGGCCCGGAACTCGTCGGCCGCGTGGTCGATGCGCTCGGCAACCCGATCGACGGCAAGGGCCCGGTCAACGCGAAGCTGACCGACGCGATCGAAAAGATCGCCCCGGGCGTGATCTGGCGTAAGTCGGTGTCGCAGCCGGTGCAGACGGGCATCAAGTCGATCGACGCGATGGTGCCGATCGGCCGCGGCCAGCGTGAGCTGATCATCGGCGACCGTCAGTGCGGCAAGACCGCGGTGGCGCTCGACGCGATCATCAACCAGAAGGGCAAGGACCTGATCTGTATCTACGTCGCGATCGGCCAGAAGGCTTCGTCGATCATGAACGTGGTGCGCAAGCTCGAAGAAACCGGCGCGATGGCGTACACGATCGTCGTCGCCGCTTCGGCATCGGATTCCGCCGCGATGCAGTACCTGGCGCCGTACGCCGGCTGCACGATGGGCGAATACTTCCGCGATCGCGGCCAGGACGCGCTGATCATCTATGACGATTTGACCAAGCAAGCCTGGGCATACCGTCAGATCTCGCTGCTGCTGCGCCGCCCGCCGGGCCGTGAAGCGTACCCGGGCGACGTGTTCTATCTGCACTCGCGTCTGCTCGAGCGCGCGGCTCGCGTCTCGGAAGAGTACGTCGAGAAGTTCACGAACGGCGAAGTGAAGGGCAAGAGCGGCTCGCTGACGGCGCTGCCCGTAATCGAAACGCAGGCAGGCGACGTGACCGCGTTCGTTCCGACGAACGTGATCTCGATCACCGACGGCCAGATCTTCCTGGAAACCGACCTGTTCAACGCAGGCATCCGCCCGGCAATCAACGCCGGCGTGTCGGTGTCGCGCGTCGGCGGCGCCGCTCAGACGAAGGTCGTGAAGAAGCTGTCGGGCGGTATCCGTACCGACCTCGCGCAGTATCGTGAACTGGCTGCGTTTGCGCAGTTCGCGTCGGACCTCGACGAAGCGACCCGCAAGCAGCTCGAGCGCGGCCGCCGCGTGACGGAACTGCTGAAGCAGCCGCAGTACCAGCCGCTGCAGGTCTGGGAACTGGCCGTGTCGCTGTACGCCGCGAACAACGGCTACCTCGACGACCTCGACGTCAAGCAAGTGCTGCCGTTCGAGAAGGGCCTGCGCGACAACCTGAAGACCAGCCACGCTGACCTCATCAAGCGCATCGAAGACACCAAGGATCTCTCGAAGGACGACGAAGGCGCGCTGCGCGCGGCGATCGAATCCTTCAAGAAATCGGGTGCCTATTGATCCGCGAGTGACACACTGAGGCCGCGCGGGGGCTGACGCACCCGCGCCGCTTCGGTCAAGGAGCAAGCTATGGCTGGAATGAAGGAAATTCGCGGCAAGATCAAGAGCGTGCAGAACACGCGCAAGATCACGAAGGCGATGGAGATGGTGGCCGCCGCGCACATGAGCCGTGCGAACCCGGAGTACCGTCACCCGTTCGTGGTGGCGAACGACGGCGCGAAGACGGCCGGCATCATCCTCGTCACGACGGACAAGGGGCTGTGCGGCGGGCTGAACACCAACGTGCTGCGCGCGACGGTGCAGAAGTTCAAGGAGCTGGAAGAGAAGGGCCAGAAGGTCGAAGCCACCGCGATCGGCGGCAAGGGCCTCGGCTTCCTGAACCGCTTCGGCGCGAAGGTGATGTCGCAGGTCTCGCACCTCGGCGACACCCCGCATCTCGACAAGCTGATCGGCGCCGTGAAGACGCAGCTCGATCTGTACTCGGAAGGCAAGCTGTCGGCGGTTTATATCGCGTACACGCGCTTCGTCAACACGATGAAGCAGGAAGCGGTGATCGAGCAGCTGCTGCCGCTGTCGTCGGAGCACTTCGAGGCGAACGACGGCACGCCGGCGACGTCGTGGGACTACATCTACGAGCCGGACGCGCAGGCCGTCGTCGACGAACTGCTCGTGCGTTACGTCGAGGCGCTGGTGTACCAGGCCGTCGCGGAGAACATGGCGTCCGAGCAATCGGCGCGGATGGTCGGGATGAAGGCCGCGTCCGACAACGCGAAGACGGTGATCAGCGAACTGCAGCTCGTGTACAACAAGAGCCGTCAGGCCGCGATTACGAAAGAACTGTCGGAGATCGTCGGCGGCGCAGCCGCTGTTTAAGCGGGCGCCCGGAACGACAACTGCGCCCTTGCGCGAGTAAAGAATCAGGTATTTAAAGGAAAAGCGATGAGTACTGCTGCTTTGGTAGAAGGCAAGATCGTACAGTGCATCGGCGCCGTTATCGACGTGGAATTCCCGCGCGACAGCATGCCGAAGATCTACGACGCGCTCATTCTCGATGGCTCGGAACTGACGCTCGAAGTCCAGCAGCAGCTGGGCGACGGCGTGGTCCGCACCATTTGTCTGGGTGCATCCGACGGCCTGCGCCGCGGTCTGGTGGTGAAGAACACGCGGAAGCCGATCTCGGTGCCGGTCGGCAAGCCGACCCTCGGCCGGATCATGGACGTCCTCGGCCGTCCGATCGACGAAGCGGGCCCGATCGAAAGCGAAACGACGCGTTCGATCCACCAGAAGGCGCCGGCGTTCGACGAACTGTCGCCGTCGACCGAACTGCTCGAAACCGGCATCAAGGTCAGCGACCTGATCTGCCCGTTCGCGAAGGGCGGCAAGGTCGGTCTGTTCGGTGGTGCAGGGGTGGGCAAGACCGTCAACATGATGGAGCTCATCAACAACATCGCGAAGGAGCACGGCGGTTACTCCGTGTTCGCGGGCGTGGGCGAGCGTACCCGTGAAGGGAACGACTTCTATCACGAAATGAAGGACTCGAACGTTCTCGACAAGGTCGCGCTCGTGTACGGCCAGATGAACGAGCCGCCGGGCAACCGTCTGCGCGTCGCGCTGACCGGCCTGACGATGGCCGAGCACTTCCGTGACGAAGGCCTCGACGTGCTGTTCTTCGTCGACAACATCTACCGTTTCACGCTGGCCGGTACCGAAGTGTCGGCACTGCTCGGCCGGATGCCGTCGGCCGTGGGCTATCAGCCGACGCTGGCTGAAGAAATGGGCAAGCTGCAGGAACGGATCACGTCGACCAAGAAGGGCTCGATCACGTCGGTTCAGGCCGTGTACGTCCCTGCGGATGACTTGACCGACCCGTCGCCGGCGACCACCTTCGGTCACTTGGACGCAACCGTCGTGCTGTCGCGTGACATCGCCTCGCTGGGTATCTACCCGGCAGTCGATCCGCTCGACTCGACCTCGCGCCAGATCGACCCGAACGTGATCGGCGAAGAGCACTACGCGATCACCCGCGGCGTGCAGCAGACGCTGCAGCGCTACAAGGAACTGCGCGACATCATCGCGATTCTGGGCATGGACGAACTGTCGCCGGAAGACAAGCTGTCGGTCGCGCGCGCGCGGAAGATCCAGCGTTTCCTGTCGCAGCCGTTCCACGTCGCGGAAGTGTTCACGGGCTCGCCGGGCAAGTACGTGCCGCTGAAGGAAACGATCCGTGGCTTCAAGATGATCGTCGAAGGCGAGTGCGACCACCTGCCGGAGCAAGCGTTCTACATGGTCGGCACGATCGACGAAGCCTTCGAGAAGGCCAAGAAGATCCAGTAAGGGTTCGAGTGGTCGCATGCTGGCGCAGTACCGGCCGGGATTATTAGTCCGACTGTTATCCCGGGCGGTCGCGCCGGCCGCAATACGCTCAACCCGTGCATGAGATTGGAGTCGATATGGCAACCATCAAAGTAGACGTCGTCAGCGCGGAAGAGGAAATCTTCTCGGGCCAGGCGAAATTCGTCGCGCTGCCGGGCGAAACGGGTGAGCTGGGCATTCTGCCGGGCCACACGCCGCTCATCACCCGGATCCGTCCGGGCGCAGTGCGCAGCGAGGTCGAGAGCGGCAGCGAGGAATTCGTGTTCGTCGCCGGCGGCATCCTCGAGGTGCAGCCGGGCGCCGTGACGGTGCTCGCCGACACCGCGATCCGCGGCAAGGATCTCGACGCGGCGAAAGCCGAGGAAGCGCGCAAGCGCGCGGAAGAAACGCTGCAGAACGCGAAGTCGGATCTCGACCTCGCGAAGGCGCAGTCGGAGCTGGCCACCGCGATGGCGCAGCTCGAGGCGATCCAGCGTCTCGCGAAGATCCGCAGCAAGCACTGAGCACGCGCGGTTCCGCATCACGAACAAGAGCAGCCTCCGGGCTGCTCTTTTCGTTGGCGCGCCCGGGTAACACTTGATGTCGGGCGATCGTAAGCGGATGGCACAATGGCCGGATAACGACGGTACATTCCTCTCGCGGAGACAGCACATGGCGGCAGTTCCAGGCAGCGGCGCGCAGATCGCGCCCCAGGACGGTGTTTCGTATGTACGCGGCGCCACCGACGCGCCCTTGAACGAGGCCACGATCGGCGCGTTCCTGGCCGATGCCGTGCGGCGTTTCCCGGACCGGCCGGCCGTCGTGTTCCGCGAGCAGCAGGTGCGCTGGAGCTGGCGCGAGTTCGCCGCCGAGGTCGATGTCCTCGCCGCGGGCTTGCTCGCGCTCGGCATCGGCAAGGGCGACCGGGTCGGCATCTGGTCGCCCAACCGGGTCGAGTGGCTGCTGACCCAGTTCGCGACCGCGCGGATCGGCGCGATCCTCGTCAACATCAATCCCGCCTATCGGCTCGCCGAACTCGAATACGCGCTGAACAAGGTCGGCTGCAAGCTGCTCGTCGCCGCGGAGCGCTTCAAGACCTCCGCGTATGTCGAGATGCTCGAGGAGATCGCGCCCGAGCTGGCCAGCCATGCGCCGGCCGCGCTGCACGCGGCGCGCGTGCCGGCGCTGCGCACGGTCGTGTCGATTCCGGACGTCGCGCCGCGCGGCATGCTGAGCTTCGCCGAGCTGCTGGCGCGCGGCCGCGCCGCGCACGATCCCGCGCGGCTCGATGCGCTCGGCGCGACACTCGCGTCGGACGAGCCGATCAACATCCAGTTCACGAGCGGCACGACGGGCAGCCCGAAAGGGGCGACGCTCACGCACCGCAACGTCGTCAACAACGCCGGTTCGATCGCGCGCGTGATGAAGCTCACCGAACACGACGCGCTGTGCATTCCGGTGCCGCTGTACCACTGTTTCGGGATGGTGCTCGCGGTGCTCGCCTGCGTGTCGGCGGGCGCGAAGATGGTGTTCCCGGGCGAGGCGTTCGAGCCGGGCGCGACGCTCGCGGCGGTCGCCGAGGAGCGCTGCACCGCGCTGCACGGCGTGCCGACGATGTTCATCGCGGAACTCGATCACCCCGAGTTCGAGCGCTTCGACCTCGGCTCGCTGCGCACCGGCATCATGGCGGGCTCGCCGTGTCCGATCGAGACCATGAAGCGGGTGGTGTCGAAGATGCACCTGGCCGAGGTGACGATCGCCTACGGGATGACGGAAACGAGCCCGGTGTCGTTCCAGAGCACGACCACCGATTCGCTCGAGAAGCGCACCACGACCGTCGGCCGGATCCAGCCGCATCTCGAGGCGAAGATCGTCGATCCGCTCGGCGCGATCGTGCCGGTCGGCGCGACGGGCGAGCTGTGCACGAAGGGCTATTCGGTGATGCAGGGCTACTGGGGCGACGAGGCGAAGACGGCCGAGGTGATCGTCGACGGCTGGATGCACACCGGCGATCTCGCGACGCTCGACGAGGAGGGCTTCTGCAATATCGTCGGCCGCCTGAAGGACATGCTGATCCGCGGCGGGGAGAACATCTATCCGCGCGAGATCGAGGAATTCCTGTTTCGGCATCCGAAGATCCAGAGCGTGCAGGTGTTCGGCGTGCCCGATGCGAAGTACGGCGAGGAGGTGTGCGCGTGGGTCGTGCTGCGCGCGGGCGAGGCGATGAGCGACGACGAGCTGCGCGAGTTCTGCCGCGGCCAGATCGCGCACTACAAGGTGCCGCGCTACGTGCGCTTCGTCGACGCGCTGCCGATGACGGTGACGGGCAAGGTGCAGAAGTTCGTGATGCGCGACCGGATGATCGAGGAACTGCACCTCGACGTGCCGAAAACGGCCTGAGCGGCCGGGCCCGCTGCGCATTCGAGGTACGCGACGTTTTCGACGGACGAAAAAAAGCGGGCTTATGAGCCCGCTAAAAACCACACGCTACGGGGTTAGCGCGAGGAGACCATCGGTGAAGCGCATCGGTATGAGCCGACCACGACTTCAACAAGGATGCCCCTTCAGAAGGGATTCGGCACGAGGCCGACGGACATGAGGTGTGCTTCGCATCCGCTCACACTCGGCACACCAGACCGCATCCGTGTTGAAACCGTGAGAGGCATTGTGGGCGAATTAAGCTAGCCGCGCGGTAACAAAGTGTTTCAGGTTGTAACGCCCGCCAGATAAGGCTCTCCGGGATTTTTTACTGTTTCCAAGGTGACAAAAAGTCATTTTTACCGCCATATACGATGCATTTTCCGCATTGAATCGGATGAATGTTTATTCTCCCATCGCGGGGGCGATTTCGGCACCTTGCGGGCACCGTCGGACACGCGTGAATCCATGCTCGGCTGAGCGCGGCGGGCAGGCTCGCGCGGGCGCCCGGTGTTACCGCTTCGCGCCCGCGCCGGCCGTTCGGGCAAGCCGGTGCGGGCGGACGGCTGCGCGAGGCGCTACTTGAGCCAGCGATCGGAGATCGCGCGGTACGCGCCGGTCTCGCGCGCGAGGTGCAGCCACTGGTCGACGTACTGCTGGAACACCACGTCGCCGCGCGGCAGCATGTAGGCCTTCTCGCCGTACTGGAACGGCTGGTCCGGATGCACGGAGCACAGCCCCGGGTTGAGCTTCTGCTGCAGCCGGGTCTCGGAGGCGTCGGTCACCATCACGTCCGCGCGGCCGGCGAGGATCTCCTTGAAGATCGTCACGTTGTCCGGATACACGGTGAGGTTCGCGTGGGTGAAGAACTGCTTCGCGAAGCGCTCGTTGGTGCCGCCCGGATTCACGATCACGCGGGTCGACGGCTGGTCGATCTGCGCGACGGTCTGGTACTTGTCGACATCCGCGCAGCGCACGATCGGGGTCTTGCCGTCGACCGCGTACGGCGCGCTGAAGAACACGCGCTTCTGGCGCTCCAGCGTGGTCGACACGCCGCCCACCGCGATGTCGCAGCGCGCGATGAAGTCGTCCGTGAGCGTCGGCCAGCTGGTCTTCACGAAGCTCGCTTTCACGCCGAGCGACTTCGCGAGCGATTCGGCCATGTCGATGTCGATGCCCTCGAAGCGACCGTCGGCGCGCGCATACGAATACGGCTTGTAGTCCCCGGTGGTGCAGATGCGCAGCGCGCCGCGCGCGAGCACGTCGTCGAGCCGCGACGGCGCGGCGTCCTGGGCGCAGGCGTGGCCTGCGGCGCAGGCGAGCGTCACGCCGAGCGCGATCAGCGAGTGTTTCATGGAGTCTCCTTGCAAACGGACCTGGGGAAGCGCCCGATCATAACGGAGCCGCGGCGCGCGTCATATGGACGCGAAGCTTGGGGCGGGCACGGGCGGCGGGCCGCTGTCCGGTAGAATGCCCCTTTGTTTTCGCTTCGTCGGATTCACCGTGGCCCATACCCTGCTCAACGACACCTTCCTGCGCGCGCTGCTGCGCGAGCCGACCGACTACACGCCGATCTGGCTGATGCGCCAGGCCGGCCGCTACCTGCCGGAGTACCGCGCGACGCGCGCGCGGGCGGGCAGCTTCCTCGGCCTCGCCAAGAACCCCGACTACGCGACGGAAGTCACGCTGCAGCCGCTCGAGCGCTATCCGCTCGACGCCGCGATCCTGTTCTCCGACATCCTGACGATTCCCGACGCGATGGGGCTCGGCCTCGATTTCGCGACCGGCGAAGGGCCGAAGTTCGCGCATCCGGTGCGCACCGAGGCCGACGTCGCGAAGCTCGCGGTGCCCGATATCGGCGCGACGCTCGGCTACGTGACCGACGCGGTGCGCGAGATCCGCCGCGCGCTGACCGACGGCCAGGGGCGCCAGCGCGTGCCGCTGATCGGTTTTTCCGGCAGCCCGTGGACGCTCGCCTGCTACATGGTCGAGGGCGGCGGCTCCGACGATTTCCGCACCGTGAAATCGATGGCCTATGCGCGCCCGGACCTCATGCACCGGATCCTCGACATCAACGCGCAGGCGGTGGCCGCGTACCTGAACGCCCAGATCGACGCGGGTGCGCAGGCCGTGATGATCTTCGACACCTGGGGCGGCGCGCTCGCGGACGGCGCGTACCAGCGCTACTCGCTCGACTACATCCGGCGCGTCGTCGCGCAGCTCAAGCGCGAGCACGACGGCGAGCGGGTGCCGGTGATCACCTTCACGAAGGGCGGCGGCCTGTGGCTCGAGGAGATCGCGCAGACGGGCGTCGACGCCGTCGGCCTCGACTGGACCGTCAACCCGGGCCGCGCGCGCGAGCGCGTGGCGGGGCAGGTGGCGCTGCAGGGCAACCTCGATCCGACCATCCTGTTCGCGCCCCCCGAGGCGATCCGCGCCGAGGCGCGCGCGGTGCTCGACAGCTACGGCAACCATCCCGGCCACGTGTTCAATCTCGGCCACGGCATCTCGCAGTTCACGCCGCCCGAGCACGTCACCGAGCTGGTCGACGAGGTGCACCGGCATAGCCGCGCGATCCGTCAGGGCACGGCCTGACAGCGCTCCGCATGCTGCGTCGCAAGGTGAGAATGCGGGGCAGAACCGCCCCGATCGCTCGCCAGCCTTGACCGCATGCCGATCCGATGCTTGTCAAGACTTGACTTATACACATTTCAGTCGTTGCAGCGCGGTAGACACCCGTATCGCAGGCCGCGTCTCGCTATGATCGTGGAAATTAGATAGCAGCCTTACGGGATAAGGCTTTGCGGCTACCGGGCCTAATCTCGAAAAAGCGACGGGCGGCCGGGCACAAGGCCGTTCCAGCGTCGATCGACGGAAGTTCTCAACAAAGTTATCCACAGGCTGTATGGGTGGCCGCGATTCCTAATGAGAATCCAAAACTTAGCGCCGAAAGTGATGTTTTACTTTAACTTCGCCGCCGCCACGGGCGTTTGCGCGGCGCGACGGGCGTGCGCGCCCGCGCCGTCGGCGGCGCGGCGATGACGGATTGCTTCGTCCGCGTCGCGCTCGACCATCCGCTGCAGACGCTGTTCGACTACCGCTACCGCATGGACCTGCCGCCCGTGCCGGGCATGCTCGTCCAGGTGCCGTTCGGGCGGCGTCTCGCGGTCGGGCTCATCTGCGAAGTGACTGCTCACAGTGACGTCCCCGCGGCGCGGGTCAAGGACGTCGAGACGCTCTGCGCGGAGCTGCCGCCGCTGTCGGCGCACTGGCTCGACCTCGTGTCGTTCGCCGCCGACTACTACCAGCGCGGCCGCGGCGAGGTGGCGCTGCCGGCGTTGCCGCAGGCGCTGCGCGACGCCGAACGCTGGGGTCGGCTGCTCGCGCCCGAGCTGCGCTACCGGCTGCTGCCGGCGGGCCGCGAGGCCCTGCCCGACGCGCTGCCGGCGCGCGCGGGCGCGTTGCGCCGGCTCGCGCAGGCGCTCGGCGACGCGGCGGCGCCGCTGTCGCTCGTCGAGGTGCGTGCGCTTCACCCCAAGGCGGTTGCGACGCTCGAAGAATGGCAGGCGCGCGGCTGGGTGGCCTGCGACGAGATCGCGGTCGGCGCGGCGCAACCGGGCGACGCGCCCGCGGCCGCCGGCGTGCAGGATGCGACGCCGCCGCAACTCACCGATCAACAGGCCGAGGCGCTCGACGCGATCACGGCCGCGCAAGGCTTTGCGCCGTTCCTGCTGCATGGCGTGACGGGCAGCGGCAAGACCGAGGTCTATCTGCGCGCGCTCGCGGCGCTCCTGTTCGCGCGGCCCGACGCGCAGGCGCTCGTGCTCGTGCCCGAGATCAACCTGACGCCGCAGTTCGAGGCCGCGTTTCGCGCGCGCTTCGCGGCCAGCCTGCCGGGCGACGCGATCGTCACGCTCCACAGCGGCCTGGCCGAGGGCGAGCGCGCGCGCCACTGGCTCGCCGCGCACACCGGCCGCGCGCGCATCGTGCTCGGCACGCGGCTCGCGGTGCTCGCGTCGCTGCCGGCGCTCGCGCTGATCGTCGTCGACGAGGAGCACGAGCCCGCCTACAAGCAGCAGGAAGGCCTGCGCTATTCGGCGCGCGATCTCGCGGTCTGGCGCGCGAAGCAACTGGCGATTCCGGTCGTGCTGGGGTCGGCGACGCCGTCGCTCGAGACCTGGTGGCAGGCCGAGCAGGGGCGCTACACGCGGCTCACGCTGTCGCGGCGCGCGGTGGCCGACGCGGTGCTGCCGAGCGTGCGCCTGATCGATCTCGAAGAGGAGCGGCGGCGCGGGCGCGCCTCGCAGGGCGGGCTGTCCGGCCCGCTCGTCGCCGCGCTGAAGGCGCGCGTCGAGCGCGGCGAGCAAAGCCTGGTATTCCTGAACCGGCGCGGCTATGCGCCGGCGCTCGCGTGCGACGCCTGCGGCTGGGTCGCCGGCTGCCCGCGCTGCAGCGCCTACGTGGTGCTGCACAAGCCCGAGCGCGCGCTGCGCTGCCACCATTGCGGCTGGGAATCGCGGATTCCGCACAACTGCCCCGAATGCGGCAACGTCGACATCGCGCCGCTCGGGCGCGGCACGCAGCGGGTGGAGGAAACGCTCGCGGAGGCGGTGCCGGGCGCGCGGGTGCTGCGCATCGACGCGGACAGCACACGCCGCAAGGGCAGCGCGCAGGCGCTGTTTTCCGACGTGCACGCGGGCGAGGTCGACATCCTGGTCGGCACGCAGATGATCGCGAAGGGACACGATTTCCAGCGCGTGTCGCTGGTCGGCGTGCTGAACGCCGACACCGCGCTGTTCTCGCACGACTTTCGCGCGAGCGAGCGGCTGTTCGCGCAGCTGATGCAGGTGAGCGGCCGCGCGGGCCGCGCGGGCCTGCCCGGCGAGGTGCTGATCCAGACCCGCTATCCGCGCCATGCGCTCTATCACGCGCTGGCGCGGCACGATTACGTGGGGTTCGCGAATGCGACGCTCGGCGAGCGGCGCGATGCGCACCTGCCGCCGTTCGTCTATCAGGCGCTGCTGCGCGCCGAGGGGCGCACGATCGACGCCGCGCTGGCGTTCCTGCAGCAGGCCGCCGCGGCGCTGGCCGGCTTGCCCGGCGCGGAGCGCGTCACGGTCTACGATGCGGTGCCGATGACGATCGTGAAGGTGGCGAATGTCCACCGGGCGCAACTGCTGCTCGAAAGCGCGTCGCGCGCGGCGCTGCAGCATACGCTGCGCGCGTGGCAACCGGTGCTGCGCACGTTGAAGGGGGTGCTGCGCTGGGGCGTCGAGGTCGATCCGCTCGACATCTGACGCCGCGCTATTCGTGCGCCTGGCGCAGCGAGCGCCGTTCGAGGCGCGCGAGATCGAGCGCCTGACCCACGACCGGCGAGGCGCCGCGCACGAATACGATCACGCCCGCCACCCAGCCCGCCAGCACGATTCCAATGACTACCCAAGCGTCCATCTTGCCTCCTCGCGGCCGCGCGAAGGGGCGACCGCATGCTACCCGGGTATACGGCCACATCTACGGCAATCTGTAGCCAGCAAATCTGACAGGGATAAGGGAAAATACCGATCGTCGAGGGGGCTGGTGCGACCCGGTTGCACGAGTGTAAGATATTGATAATTAATGGCTTTATAAGGGTGCAACCAATCTTTTGATTTGGTTGCACCTTTTTATTGGGTGGCTTACGATTCCGCGCATCTTCCCCCGTCACCCGCCGGCACCGCGCCGGACAAGAAGGAACCATGGCAAGCACCACCCTAGGCGTCAAAGTCGATGACCTGCTGCGCTCGCGCCTGAAGGACGCGGCGTCGCGGCTCGAACGCACTCCCCACTGGCTGATCAAGCAGGCGATCTTCGCCTACCTCGAACGCATCGAGCATGGCCAGTTGCCGCCTGAGCTGTCCGGCCATCCGGGCGTCACCGAGCTGTCCGATCATCCGGCCGAGTCGGACGAGGATGGCGCGCCGCATCCGTTCCTCGAGTTCGCGCAGAGCGTGCAGCCGCAATCGGTGCTGCGCGCCGCGATCACGGCCGCGTACCGCCGGCCCGAGCCCGAATGCGTGCCGTTCCTGCTGGGCCAGGCGCGCCTGCCCGCGAACCTCGCGGCCGACGTGCAGACGCTTGCCGGCACGCTCGTCGAAGCGCTGCGCGAGAAGAGCACGGGCGGGGGCGTCGAGGGCTTGATCCACGAGTTCTCGCTGTCGAGCCAGGAAGGCGTCGCGCTGATGTGTCTTGCGGAAGCGCTGCTGCGGATTCCCGATCGCGCGACCCGCGACGCGCTGATCCGCGACAAGATCAGCAAGGGCGACTGGCGCTCGCACGTCGGCCACGCGCCGTCGCTGTTCGTGAACGCCGCGACCTGGGGGCTGATGATCACGGGCAAGCTCGTGACGACCAACAGCGAGGCGGGCCTGTCGTCGGCGCTCACGCGTCTGATCGGCAAGGGCGGGGAGCCGCTGATCCGCAAGGGCGTCGACATGGCGATGCGCCTGATGGGCGAGCAGTTCGTGACGGGCGAGACGATTTCGGAAGCGCTCGCGAACAGCCGCAAGTACGAGGCGCGCGGCTTCCGCTATTCGTACGACATGCTGGGCGAGGCGGCCACCACCGAAGAGGACGCGCAGCGCTACTACGCGTCGTACGAGCAGGCGATCCACGCGATCGGCAAGGCCGCCGGCGGCCGCGGCATCTACGAAGGCCCGGGCATCTCGATCAAGCTGTCGGCGCTGCATGCGCGGTATTCGCGCGCGCAGCAGGAGCGCACGATGAGCGAGCTGCTGCCGCGGGTGCGCGCGCTCGCGCTGCTGGCGCGCCGCTACGACATCGGCCTCAATATCGACGCCGAGGAAGCCGACCGCCTGGAGCTGTCGCTCGACCTGCTCGAGGCGCTGTGCTTCGATCCGGAGCTGGCCGGCTGGAACGGCATCGGCTTCGTGGTGCAGGCCTACCAGAAGCGCTGCCCGTTCGTGATCGACTACCTCGTCGATCTCGCGCGCCGCAGCCGTCACCGCCTGATGGTGCGGCTCGTCAAGGGCGCCTATTGGGATTCCGAAATCAAGCGCGCCCAGGTGGACGGCCTCGAAGGCTATCCGGTCTACACGCGCAAGATCTACACCGACGTGTCCTACCTCGCGTGCGCGAAGAAGCTGCTCGGCGCGCCCGATGCCGTGTATCCGCAGTTCGCGACCCACAACGCGCACACGCTGTCCGCGATCTATCACCTGGCCGGCCAGAACTACTATCCGGGCCAGTATGAATTCCAGTGCCTGCACGGCATGGGCGAGCCGCTGTACGAGGAAGTCACGGGCCGCGACAAGATGAACCGGCCGTGCCGCGTGTACGCGCCCGTGGGCACCCACGAGACGCTGCTCGCCTACCTGGTGCGCCGTCTGCTCGAGAACGGCGCGAACACCTCGTTCGTGAACCGCATCGCCGACAAGACGGTGTCGGTGAAGGAACTGATCGCGGATCCGGTCGACGAGGCGTCGAAGCTCTCGCCGCTCGGCGCGCCGCACGCGAAGATTCCGCTGCCGCGCCAGCTGTACGGCGACGAACGGCCCAACTCGATGGGCCTCGACCTGTCGAACGAGCACCGGCTCGCGTCGCTGTCGTCGGCGCTGCTCGCGAGCGCGCATCATCCGTGGCGCGCCGCGCCGCTGCTCGCGGACGACGCACTGCCCGACGCCCCCGCGCGCGACGTGCGCAACCCGGCCGACCTGCGCGACCTGGTCGGCACGGTCAGCGAGGCGACCTCCGAGCAGGTGAGCGCGGCGCTCGCGCACGCCGTGGCCGCCGCGCCGATCTGGCAGGCGACGCCCGTCGAGGCGCGCGCCGACTGTCTCGCGCGCGCGGCCGACCTGCTCGAAGCGCAGATGCACACGCTGATGGGCCTCGTCGTGCGCGAGGCGGGCAAGTCGCTGCCGAACGCGGTCGCGGAAATCCGCGAGGCGATCGACTTCCTGCGCTACTACTCGGCGCAGATCCGCGACGAGTTCTCGAACGACACGCATCGCCCGCTGGGCCCCGTCGTCTGCATCAGCCCGTGGAACTTCCCGCTCGCGATCTTCATGGGCCAGGTGGCCGCCGCGCTCGCGGCCGGCAACACCGTGCTCGCGAAGCCGGCCGAGCAGACCCCGCTGATCGCCGCGCAGGCCGTGCGGCTGCTGCGCGAGGCCGGCGTGCCGGCGGGCGCGGTGCAGCTGCTGCCCGGCGACGGCGAGACGGTCGGTGCGGCGCTGGTGGCCGATCCGCGCACCCGCGCGGTGATGTTCACCGGCTCGACCGAAGTCGCGCGCCTGATCAACAAGACGCTGGCGTCGCGTCTCGACCCGGACGGCAAGCCGATTCCGCTGATCGCGGAGACGGGCGGCCAGAACGCGATGATCGTCGACTCGTCGGCGCTCGCCGAGCAGGTGGTCGCGGACGTCATGCAGTCGTCGTTCGACTCGGCCGGTCAACGGTGTTCGGCGCTGCGCGTTCTGTGTCTGCAGGACGATGTCGCGGATCGCACGCTGACGATGCTGAAAGGCGCGATGCGCGAGCTGGCGCTCGGCAACCCGGACCGTCTGTCGACCGACGTCGGCCCGGTGATCGACGCCGACGCGAAGCGCATGATCGACACGCACAGCGCGACGATGACGGACAAGGGGCACGGCGTGACCCAGCTGCCGGCGCCGGAGCATTGCGCGCAGGGCACCTTCGTGCCGCCGACGCTGATCGAGATCAACAGCGTCGACGAACTCAAGCGCGAGGTGTTCGGGCCGGTGCTGCACGTCGTACGCTATCGCCGTGCGGGGCTCGACAAGCTGCTCGAACAGATCCGCGCGACGGGCTATGGCCTCACGCTCGGGATCCACACGCGGATCGACGAGACGATCGCGCACGTGATCGGTCATGCGCACGTCGGCAACATCTACGTGAACCGCAACGTGATCGGCGCGGTGGTCGGGGTCCAGCCGTTCGGCGGCGAGGGCCTGTCGGGCACGGGGCCGAAGGCGGGCGGCGCGCTCTACCTGCAGCGCCTGCTCGCGACGCGGCCGGCGGGCCTGCCGAAGTCGCTCGCGACCTCGCTGGTCGCCGATGCGACGACGGACGGCGCGGCCGCGCAGCCGACGGCGGCGCTGACCGCGCTGCGCGACTGGCTGATCGAGCAGCGCGAGCCGGCCTGCGCGGCGCGTTGCGACGGCTATCTGTCGCACGTGCCGGCGGGTGCAACCGCGGTGCTCGCCGGGCCGACGGGCGAGCGCAACACGTATACACTCGGGGCGCGCGGCACGGTGCTGTGCGTCGCGGCGACGCCGAGCGGCGCGCGCGCGCAGTTCGCGGCGGTGCTCGCGACCGGCAACCGCGCGCTGTTCGCCGGTGCGGCGGGCGAGGCGCTGGCGGCTGCGCTGCCGGCCGCGCTGAAGCCGTACGCGAGCGTGCGCAAGCAGGCCGACGCGTCGTTCGACGCGGTGCTGTTCGAAGGCGACAGCGACGAGCTGCTCGCGCTGGTGAAGGAGGTCGCGCAACGGCCGGGGCCGATCGTGTCGGTGCAGGGCGTGGCGGCGGGTGCGTTCGAGCACGGCGACGAGGATTACGCGCTCGAACGTTTGCTGACCGAGCGCTCGGTCAGCGTGAATACCGCGGCGGCGGGCGGCAATGCAAATTTGATGACGATCGGCTAGCCATCCTGGCGGATCGATTCAAACAAACGGAAGCGGCACGGTGAACCCGATGCTGCTCCATTTACCCTGGTACCTAGGAGAAGCTATGCAACACACGATGAAAAAGCTGGCAGGCGCGACGTTCGTCGCGGTCATGTCGCTCGCGGGGACCGCGCATGCAGATGACGTCAAGATTGGTTATGCAGGGCCGATGACGGGTGCCCAGGCTCACTACGGCAAGGACATGCAGAACGGCATCGCGCTCGCGATCGACGACATCAACGCGTCGAAGCCGACGATCGGCGGCAAGCCCATCAAGTTCGTGCTCGACACGCAGGACGACCAGGCCGATCCGCGCACCGGCACGACGGTGGCGCAGAAGCTCGTCGACGACGGCATCAAGGGCATGCTCGGCCACTTCAACTCGGGCACGACGATCCCGGCATCGCGCAGCCGCGCGAACGCGGGCAGCCCGCAGATCGCGATGGCGACCGCGCCCGAGTACACGCAGCAAGGCTACAAGACGACCTTCCGGATGATGACGTCCGACACGCAGCAGGGCTCGGTGGCGGGCACCTTCGCGGTGAAGGATCTCGGCCTGAAGAAGATCGCGATCGTCGACGACCGCACCGCGTACGGCCAGGGCCTCGCCGACCAGTTCGAGAAGGCGGCGAAGGCGGCGGGCGGCACGATCATCGATCGCGAGTTCACCAACGACAAGGCGGTCGACTTCAAGGCGATCCTGACCAAGATCAAGTCGTCGAAGCCGGACCTCGTCTACTACGGCGGCGCGGATTCGCAAGCGGCGCCGATGGCCAAGCAGATGAAGACGCTGGGCCTCACGGCGCCCCTGATGGGCGGCGAGATGGTCAAGACCCCGACCTTCCTGAAGATCGCAGGCGACGCGGCCAACGGCACGATCGCCTCGCTGGCGGGCCTGCCGCTGACCGAAATGCCGGGCGGCAAGGCGTACGCGGACAAGTACAAGAAGCGCTTCGGCGAAGACGTGCAGACCTACTCGCCGTATGCCTACGACGGCGCGCTGGCGCTGTTCGACGCGATGAAGAAGGCGAACTCGACGGATCCGGCCAAGTATCTGCCGTTCCTCGCGAAGACCGACATGGCGGGCGTGACCTCGACGCACGTCGCGTATGACGCGAAGGGCGACCTGCGGAACGGCGGCATCACGATGTACAAGGTCGAGAACGGCGACTGGAAGCCGCTGAAGAGCATCGGCGGCAAGTAAGCGCGGGTTCGATCCGGGCATCAAGGGCGGCGCCTTCGGGCGCCGCTTTTTTTGCGCGGCGCGCGAGCCATGACTTCAGCGCATGGCTTGCATGACAACTTTTCGGTTGTCCGGGGCCGGCGCCTGAGGCTCAATCCGTTGACGGACGGCGCGCGGCCAGGTCGCGCCGCCGTGTTCCAGACCAGGAGGAGAGCCATGCAGAGCGCCGCCGCGCCCCGTTCGAAGCTGCCCGACGTCGGCACGACGATCTTCACCGTGATCGGCCAGTTGGCCGCCGAATACGATGCGCTGAACCTGTCGCAGGGCGCGCCCAATTTCGCGCCCGACCCGGCGCTCGTCGAGCGCGCGAGCCGCGCGATGCGCGACGGGCACAACCAGTACGCGCCGATGGCCGGCGTCGCCGCGCTGCGCGACGCGCTCGCGGACAAGACCGAGCGCCTGTACGGCACCCGCTACGATCCGGCCACGGAAATCACCGTGGTCGCGAGCGCGAGCGAGGGGCTCTATGCGGCGATCAGCGCGCTCGTGCATCCCGGCGACGAGGTGATCTACTTCGAGCCGTCGTTCGACAGCTATGCGCCGATCGTGCGCCTGCAGGGCGCGACGCCCGTCGCGCTCAAGCTCGCGGCGCCGACCTTCCGGATCGACTGGGATGCGGTCGCGGCGGCGCTCACGCCGCGCACGCGCATGCTGATCCTCAACACGCCGCACAATCCGACCGCGACGATCCTCGGCGACGACGATCTCGCGCGGCTCGCGGCGCTCACGCGCGACACCGGCATCGTGATTCTGTCGGACGAGGTGTACGAGCACGTCGTGTTCGACGGCGCGCGCCATCTCGGCATGGCGCGCGATGCCGCGCTCGCGGCGCGCAGCGTGATCGTGTCGTCGTTCGGCAAGTCGTATCACGTGACCGGCTGGCGGATCGGCTATTGCCTCGCGCCCGCCGCGCTGATGGACGAGATCCGCAAGGTGCACCAGTTCATGGTGTTCTCGGCCGATACGCCGATGCAGCATGCGTTTGCCGAGACGCTCGCGGAGCCGTCCTCGTATCTCGGGCTCGGCGCGTTCTACCAGCGCAAGCGCGACCTGTTCGCGGATGCGCTCGCCGAATCGCGCTTCGAACTGCTGCCGAGCGAGGGCTCGTTCTTCATGCTCGCGCGCTTCCGGCATTTTTCCGACGAATCCGACAGCGCGTTCGTGCAGCGGCTGATCCGCGATGCGCGCGTCGCGACGATCCCGCTGTCGGCGTTCTACACGGACGGCACCGACACCGGCCTGATCCGCCTCAGCTTCGCGAAGGACGATGCGACGCTGCTCGAAGGCGCGCGACGCCTGTGTCGCGTGTAAGGTCGCGCATTCCATTGTTGCCCAGGAGAATCTCGATGAAACGATTGACCATCCGGCTCGCGCTGGCCGGCGCGCTGAGCGTGCTCGGCATCGCGGGCGGCGGCGCGGCGTGCGCTGCCGAGGCGTCGCAGACGCTGCGCTTCGGCGTCGAGGCGCAGTATCCGCCGTTCGAATCGAAGGCGGCCGACGGTTCGCTGCAGGGCTTCGACATCGATCTCGGCAATGCGGTCTGCCAGGCGGCGAAGCTCAGCTGCAAATGGGTCGAGACGTCGTTCGACGGCTTGATCCCGGCCCTGCAGGGACGCAAGTTCGACGCGATCAATTCGTCGATGAACGCTACCGCGCAGCGACGCCAGGCGATCGATTTCTCGACGATCGTCTATCACGTGCCGACCCGTTTGATCGCGCGCGTGTCGAGCGGGCTCGGCTCCACGCCCGAGGCGCTCAAGGGGCGTCGGGTGGGGGTGCTGCAGGGCTCGATCCAGGAGACCTACGCGAAGGTGCACTGGGCGCCGGCGGGCGTGAGCGTCGTGTCGTACCAGGATCAGAATCAGGCCTATGCGGACCTCGTCGCGGGGCGGCTCGACGCGACGCTGGTGCTCGCGCCGGCCGGTCAGCGCGGCTTCCTGTCGCGTCCGGACAGCCAGGGCTTCGGGTTCGTCGGCGAGCCGGTGCGCGACGAGCGGATCCTCGGCAACGGCGTGGCGTTCGGCTTGCGCAAAGGCGACGACGCGCTGCGCGCGCGCCTGAACGCGGCGATCGAGCGGCTCAAGGCCGACGGCACCGTCGCGGCGCTGGGCCGCAAGTATTTCGGCGAGATCGATATTTCCGTGCGGTGAGCGGGCGCGCGCGGGTGCGTGCCGCGCGCGATCGGGGAACCTTGCTCGAGCGCTTACCTCAAGCGTCCGCCTGCGACAGGCGTTCGGCGATGTCCCGCAGCCACGCCTCGCTCCAGGTCAGCGCGCCGACCTTCAAATGCTCGACGACGCTGCGCACCCAGCCCAGCTCGGCTTCGAGCGTCGCCTCCAGCAGTTCGCTGTCCAGCAGGAACAGGCGTGGAATCTGCTGCGCCTGCGCTTCGTTGCGCGCGGCTTCTAGGCGCGCCAGTTCACTTTCGAGCGCGCCGATGCGCGCGTCGAGCTGACGCCGCGCATCCTCGACCGACAGCAGCGGCAGGATCGACAGCGCGACCGGAAACGACGGAAATTCGCGCGCGGGCTCCGCGAGTTGTTCGCGCAGCCACGCGCGCGCGGTATCGCGGCCCAGATCGGTGATCGCGTAGACGGTGCGCTCGGGAAACGCGCCGTCGCGCGCGGTGTCGTGCACGACGATCAGCGTGTCGCGCAGCAGGCGGTCGAGGGTCTGGTACAGGCTGTTGCGCTGCCGGACGTTGATGACCTCGTCCTTGCCGCGCAGCTTGATCAGTTGCTGGATGCGGTACGCGTGCATCGGCGCTTCGGTGAGCATCGCGAGCACGGCCAGCGCCAGGGGAGAGTAGCGAGACATGATATGAATAGTTCATTTATGTCTAGTTATTTTATGACTGGTCATAAATGAACTCAAGCCGAAACTCACCTATTCCCGGCTGTTGTCGGCCCTTCCTTAGCCGACGTGCGTGCGCTTCGCGGGCGGCGCGACGGTTTCCATCGTCGCGAGCCCATGCACGATGCCGCAGTCCTCGACCGTGTGCTCGCCCTGGCACTGCTCGCGCAGCACGGCGAGCTGCGTCTTCAGGTGCTGCAGTTCGGTCAGGCGCGCCTCGACGTGGCCGATGTGCTCGTCGAGCAGCGTGTTGATCGAATCGCAGCGGTCGGCGGGATCGTCGGTCAGGCGCAGCAGCGCGCGGATCTCGTCGTGCGTCATGTCGAGCGCGCGGCAATTGCGGATGAAGCGCAGGCGTTCGACGTGCGTCTCCGTGTAGTTGCGGTAATTCGAATCGGTCCGCTCCGCATCGGGCATCAGGCCCTCTTTCTCGTAGAAACGGATCGTCTCGGGGGTGCAGCGGGCCGCCTTGGCCAATTCACCGATCTTCATTCCACTCTCCTTACGGAACACTTGACCCTGTAGTGGCTTCAAGGTGTTAACTGTACACCGTCAGCTAATCAGGAGGTTGCAATGACCGAAGCCACCCAGGCGCGAGACCGGCTCCGCGACGCGGAACATGTCCACGACGAAACGTGCGCAGGCGCGCACGGGCACGCTCATCGCGGCCATGCACACGGCCAGGACGGCCACGTTCATGGTGCGCCGGGGCGCGTCGATGCGCCGCGTGCGCAGACGCATGACCACGCACACGGTGCGGGCTGCGGTCACGACCACGATCATGCACCGGTTCGCGAGGGCGTCGACACGCCGGGCGCGAAGGAGCGCGAGCACGCGCATGACCACCATGCGAATGACCATGCGCACGGCGCGGGTTGCAGCCACGACCATGAGCATGCGCTGGTTCGCGAAGGCGTCGACACGCCGCGCGCGAACGAGCACGAGCACGGCGCGAGCTGTGGTCATAGCCATGACCACGCTCATGCGCACGACCACGACCACGACCACGACCACGGCGCCGACAACTGCTGCGCACCGGCCGCGCTCACGCTCGCGCCGCTGCCGGGGGCCAGCGCGGCCGCGAACGGCAACCTGCGCTCGGCGTTCCGGATCATGCAGATGGACTGCCCGACCGAGGAAACGCTGATCCGCAAGAAGCTCGGCGGCATGAAGGAAGTGGCGACGCTCGAATTCAACCTGATGCAGCGCATGCTGACGGTCGAGCACGCGCCGGGCGCGGAAGCCGCGATCACGAGCGCGATCCGTTCGCTCGGCATGACGCCGGAAGTTGCCGGCAACACCGGCCCCGGCGCCGCGGCGCTGCCCGCCGAGCGCGCGAAGCCGTGGTGGCCGCTCGCGCTGGCAGGCGTCGCGGCGATCGCATCGGAGGCGGCCACCTGGTTCGGGCTGCCGACCTGGCTCGCGGCCGCGCTCGCGGTGCTGGCGGTCGCTGCCTGCGGCCTCACCACCTACAAGAAGGGCTGGATCGCGATCCGCAACGGCAACCTCAACATCAACGCGCTGATGAGCATCGCGGTGACGGGCGCCATGGTGATCGGTCAATGGCCGGAAGCCGCCATGGTGATGGTGCTGTTCACCATCGCCGAACTGATCGAGGCGAAGTCGCTCGATCGCGCGCGCAACGCGATCCAGGGGCTCATGCGGCTCGCGCCGGACACCGCCACGGTGCGTCAGCCCGACGGCTCGTGGGCGACCATCGAGGCGGCGCAGGTCGTGCTCGGCGCGGTGGTGCGCGTGAAGCCGGGCGAGCGCATCGGCCTCGACGGCGAAATCGTGTCCGGCCGCTCGACCGTGAACCAGGCGCCGATCACCGGCGAAAGCCTGCCCGTCGAAAAGGGCCAGGGCGATGCGGTGTTCGCCGGCACGATCAACGAATCGGGCTCGTTCGAATACCGGGTCACGGCCGTCGCGGGCAACACCACGCTCGCGCGCATCATCCACGCCGTCGAGGAGGCGCAGGGCGCGAAGGCGCCGACGCAGCGTTTCGTCGATCAGTTCGCGCGGGTCTATACGCCGATCGTGTTCGCGATCGCCTTGCTGGTCGCGATCGTGCCGCCGCTGTTGATCGACGGCGCATGGCGCGACTGGATCTACCGCGCGCTCGTGCTGCTCGTGATCGCGTGCCCGTGCGCGCTGGTGATCTCGACGCCGGTGACGATCGTGTCCGGCCTCGCGGCGGCCGCGCGGCGCGGCATTCTCGTGAAGGGCGGCGTGTACCTGGAGGAAGGCCGCAAGCTGGTCTGGCTCGCGCTCGACAAGACCGGCACGATCACGCACGGCAAGCCGGTGCAGACCGATTTCGAGCTGCGCGCGGCCGATGTCGACGCGGCGCGCGTGCGTCATCTGGCGGCAAGTCTCGCGAGTCGTTCCGACCACCCGGTGTCGCAGGCGGTCGCGGCGGCGGCGCGCGGCGACGCGGCGCTGGCCGGCGCGTTCGCGGAAGTGGCCGAGTTCGAGGCGATCCCCGGGCGCGGCGTGCGCGGCACGATCGACGGCACCGCCTACTGGCTCGGCAACCATCGCCTCGTCGAGGCGCTGAAGCGCTGCTCGCCGGCGCTGGAGGAGCGGCTCGACGCGCTCGAGAAGCAGGGCAAGACGGTCGTGATGCTGATCGACGCGGCGCGGGTGCTGGGGCTGTTCGCGGTCGCGGATACGGTGAAGGAGACGAGCCGCGAGGCCGTCGCCGAACTGCACGCGCTCGGCATCCGCACCGCGATGCTGACGGGCGACAACCCGCATACGGCGGCGGCGATCGCGGCCCAGGTCGGGATCGACGATGCGCGCGGCAACCAGCTGCCCGAGGACAAGCTCGCGGCGGTCAACGAGCTGGCGGCGGGGCCGGGCGCGGTCGGGATGGTCGGCGACGGCATCAACGACGCGCCGGCGCTCGCGCGTGCCGATATCGGTTTCGCGATGGGCGCGATGGGCACCGATACGGCGATCGAGACGGCCGACGTCGCGCTGATGGACGACGACCTGCGCAAGATTCCCGCGTTCGTGCGCCTGTCGCGCGCGACCCATCGCGTGCTGGCGCGATCGCGGGGCTCGGCACGATGTGGATGGCGGTGTTCGCGGACGCGGGCGCGAGCCTGATCGTGGTCGGCAACGGCCTGCGTCTATTGCGTCAACAACGTTGAACGGAGGCGGAAGATGAGTCTGCTCAAATGGATCACCGGCGGCCACGGCCGCGGACATGGCGGTGGCTTTTCGCGCGGTCACGGCGGCGGTCACGGCGGCTACGGCTGGGGCAACCAGGGCGGCCATTCGAACGGCGGCTTCCCGCCGCCGTCGGGCGGCGGCCCGCTGCAAAGCCTGGCCTGCGCGCGTTGCGGCGCGCTCAACGGCGCGGCCGCGCAGTTCTGTGCGCAATGCGGCGCGTCGCAGAAGCCCGCCGCGTGCGGCAAATGCAGCGCGGCGCTCGATGCGGCGGCCCGCTTCTGCCAGCAGTGCGGGACGCAAGTCGCCTAGACCAGGCGCGGCCCGGAGGGCGGGCGGATGTCCGCCCTCCGGCGCTTTCACTCACCGTAGCGGCAGATGGATTTCCGTCAGCAGTTCGGCGGGGCGCACCTCCTGCGGCGAATTCAGATACAGCTCGAACGACGGCGCGTCGGCCGCCTCGCGGCCCGAGTTCGGCAGCCAGGTGCCGTACAGCCAGTCGTAGGTCTCGGCAAGCTGTTGGTAAGGCCCGCGGTGCGTGAGCACCGCATACTCGCCGCCCGCGATCACGGTGCGCGCCACCGGCGCCTCGACCGTCACGCCGGCCGCGCGCGGCCCCAGCGCGAAGCAGGCTTTCGAACGCAGCTGCGCGGCGGGCGTCGCATCCGGGTCGTCATAGAAGATGCCGATGCAGCGCGTGTCCGGACCGAACAGGTCGCGCACGCCGATCCAGCCCGCGAGTATCTCGAACGCGAGGCCGATCTCCGGATACGGGCCGACGTGGTCCACCGACAGCACCTCGATCGGATCGAGGCGGCGCAAGACGACTTCATGCTGGGTCATGGATGACGCTCCTGGTTGCGCTGAAAGGGCGGGTTGCGCCACGCGCTGGCTCCGGTACTGCGCGGGCGGCATGCCGAACGCGTCGCGAAACGCGCGGCTGAACGCATGCGGCGAACCGTAGCCCGCGCGCTGCGCGATATCGCTGATCGGCCGCGCCGTGCGGATCAGGTCGTCCGCCGCGCGCGCGAGCCGGATGCGCCGCACGGTCGCCACCACCGATTCGCCGTAGAGCCCCTGGTAGATCCGGTGCCAGTGATAGGGCGACAGGCACGCGACCTCGGCGAGCCGGTTCAGGTCCAGCGGCTCGTCGAGGTGGGCGCGGATATACGCATGCACGCGCGCGAGGCGAGCGTGGTAGCGGGTCCAGCAGGCGGGGGGCGTGGCGGTCATCGGCGCGGCGGCGGCGGAACAGGCGCTCACCTTAGCACGTCACCTTTTGACAAATCTTGCGCTCCGCACCGGTTCCACGCCCGCGCGGCGCGGGCGGCCGCCCTATGTCTGGCACCATTTAACGCGGCATGGTGCGCGCAGCCGTACCGATTTGCTGACCAATGTTTAAGTACGGTGAAAAACGATTGAATCCGCCATCGTTCCCCGTGTAAGGTCGCGCTGGCAGCCCCGATTTTTCGGAGTCCGCAGGTTGTCCATCGATGTCCAATCGCTGCAAAGCACCCTGGGCGTCTACCTGCCCAAGATCGCCGGCGCGCTCGGCATCCTGATCGTGGGCTGGCTGATCGCCGTGCTGGTCCGGGCCGGCGTGCGCAAGCTGCTGGGCGCCTTGAAGGTCGACCAGCGCATCGCGGAGAGCACCGGGCAGGGCGCGCAGGTCGAAGGCATCGTCGCGGGCGGCCTGTTCTGGCTGATCCTGCTCGTGACCGCGGTCGGCATCTTCAACGTGCTGAACCTCTACGCGGTATCGAATCCGTTCTCGCTGCTCGTCACCAAGATCATCAACTACCTGCCGAACCTGCTCGGCGGCGGCGCGCTCGCGCTGATCGCCTGGTTGATCGCCTCGCTTCTGCGCAGCGTCGCGGGGAAGGCGCTGAAGGCGAGCCGGATCGACGGCAAGCTGTCCGAGACGGCCGGCATGAAACCGATGAGCGGCTATCTCGGCGACGTGCTGTTCTGGCTCGTGATCCTGATGTTCATTCCCGCGATCCTCGCCGCGTTCGACCTGAACGGGCTGCTGTCGCCGGTCCAGGGCATGATCGACAAGATCCTCGCGATCGTGCCGAACGTGTTCGCGGCGGTCGTGATCGGCTTCGTCGGCTGGGTGGTCGCGCGGATCCTGCGCGGCCTCGTCGTCAACCTGCTGAGCGCGGCGGGCGCCGACCGCCTCACCCAGAACGTCGACAGCGCAACGCCCGTGAAGCTGTCGAGCCTGCTCGGCACCGTGGTCTATATCTTCGTGTTCGTGCCGACCCTGATTTCCGCGCTCGACGCGCTGAAGATCGAGGCGATCTCGGGCCCGGCCACGCGCCTGCTCGATCAGTTCCTCGGCGCAGTGCCCGACATCGTCGCGGCGGTCGTGATCCTGCTCGTCACGTTCTATGTCGCGCGCTTCGTCGCGACGCTCGTGCAGAAACTGCTGGTGGCGGCGGGCGTCGACGGGCTGCCCGCCGTGCTCGGCGTCGAACGGGTGTTCTCGGGCACGCTGCAGCCGTCGGTGCTGGCCGGCCGGCTCGTGATCTTCTTCGCGATCGAGTTCGGCGCGCATATCCTGATGGGCGGCGTGATCCTCGTGATCGGCTTCTGGCTCGCGGGCCTCGCGCGCCGCGTGATCCAGCAGGCCGACCACGACCAGAGCGGCCTGCTCGCGCGGATCGCGCAATTCGCGATCCTCGGCCTCGTGTTCGCCATGGGGCTGCGCGCGATGGGCATCGCCAATGAGATCGTGCAGCTCGCGTTCGGCCTCGTGCTCGGGGCGGTCGCGGTGGCGGTGGCGCTGTCGTTCGGTCTCGGCGGCCGCGAGGCGGCGGCCAAGCTGCTCGACCGCTGGATCAATACGCGCGATCGCAAGGAGTAAGGCGCGCGACGCGGGGCGCCGTGCCCCGCGCCGCGTTCAGGGCGGGGCGCGTCCTGCCGGGGCGCGTTACGAACCGCGCCGAGGTCGCGCAGCATTAGACCGAACTGCGTCAGGCGGGCTGCGTCAGGTGGGACCATGCTCAGGCCGAGCCGCGTCGGACTGAGCCGCATGAGGCCGAACTGCGTCGGGCCGAACCACGCTCAGGCCGCGCGCTTCCAGGCGATCGCCCACGCGTGCGGCACCGGCGGGAAGCCGGCCAGGCCGGCGACGCCCGCGCGCAGCGTCAGTGCGTACAGCAGCATCGGCGCGGCGAGCCCGGCGGCGGTGCCGAGCGCGAGGTGCAGCGTGAGCGTCGCCATACCGGGCGTCGCTACGCCGACCTGCTGCAGCGCGATGCGCACGCCCGCCGTGACCAGGATGTGCGTGAGGTAGATCGGCATCGAGGCGATGCCGGCCGATTCGAGCCAGATTCGCCAGCGGGGCGCGTCGCGCATCTGCTCCGCGCGCCACGCGAGTTGCAGCGTGAGCGCGAGGCCGGCGAGCGCGGCGGGCACGGCCCAGACGCTGTCCGCTTCGCCGCGGCCGTGCGCGAACAGCACGGCCACGGCGAACGCGGCGCCGCTCGCGGCGATCCGGCCCGGCGTCGCGCCGTGCGCGACGAGCCGCGGCAAATACTCGCTCGCGAGCAGGCCGAGCGCGAAGAACGGCCAGTTCATCAACGCGAGCGAGACGATCCCCCAGTGCGTCGACGCGCCGAGCGCGAGGCCGAGCGCCGCGAGCCCGGCGAGCGGCCAGTGCGCGCGCAGCAGCGCGGGCGCCGCCTGGGCGAGCGCCCACGCGAGCAGCATGCAGAGCATCAGCGCATAGAGAAACCAGAACTGGCCGAACGGCCGCCAGCCGATCGCGAGCAGGTCCGCCGCGACGAACGCGTGGTTCATGCCGTGCGTCGCCATCACGAGCTGCACCGCGCCCTGCAGCCCCGACCACAGCAGGTACGGATACACGACCGCGCGCAGCTTCGCCGGCAGGAAGCCGCGGCCCGAGCCGCGCAGCGAGCGCTCGACGTGCAGCCCCGACAACAGGAAGAACAGCGGCATGTGGAACGTGTAGATCGTGTAGTCGAGCGCGGCGGCCCACACGGCGGGCGCGCCGCCCGGCACGAGGCCCGCCGCGCCGACCCCGCGCAGCGCGTGCCCGAACACGACGAGGACGATGCCCGCGCCGCGTGCGGTATCGAGATAGGTTTCCCGCATGGTGGTCTGGTATGGGCGCGGCGAGGCCGCGTTGCGCTGAATGTAGGCAACGCACATCCGTCGCTGTGTGGGCGGCCCGACACATGCGCGCGCCGCAATGCGGCCTGGATCACCGTGCCGATGCCGCGCCCGGCGGGCGTTTCCGCTGACGAAACGAAAGCCGGACGTTTGCCGATTTTCGATAACACGTCGATTAATGACTCTCTAGGATCGATCCTCAGTCGCGGGGGCCAGATACCACCGGTCCGCCCGGCCAGCCGCACTTGAGGAGAGATCCATGCAGACAGAATCGAAGGGTCGCCCCGGCGCGGGCGGCAAGGCGTCGCAGCCGGTTCTCCGGCAGACGCTCGGCACCTGGCAGCTGTGGGGCATCGCGGTCGGGCTCGTGATCTCGGGCGAGTACTTCGGCTGGAGCTATGGCTGGGCCAGCGCGGGCACGCTCGGTTTCGTCATCACCGCGCTGTTCGTGGCGGCGATGTACACGACCTTCATCTTCAGCTTCACCGAGCTGACCACCTCGATCCCGCACGCGGGCGGGCCGTTCGCCTACGCACGGCGCGCGTTCGGGCCGGCGGGCGGCTATCTGGCCGGCGCGGCGACGCTGGTCGAGTTCGTGTTCGCGCCGCCCGCGATCGCGCTCGCGATCGGCGCCTATCTGCATGTGCAGTTCCCGGGCCTCGAACCGAAGCACGCGGCGATGGGCGCCTATCTCGTGTTCATGGCGCTCAACATCGTCGGCGTGCAGATCGCGGCGACCTTCGAGCTGGTCGTCACGCTGTTCGCGATCTTCGAGCTGCTCGTGTTCATGGGCGTCGTGTCGCCGGGCTTCGCGTGGAGCAACTTCGTCAAGGGCGGCTGGGCGGGCGCCGATCATTTCAGCCTCGGCGCGTTCCACGGGATGTTCGCCGCGATCCCGTTCGCGATCTGGTTCTTCCTCGCGATCGAGGGCGTCGCGATGGCGGCCGAGGAGGCCAAGAATCCGCAGCGCTCGATTCCGATCGCCTACGTCGCCGGGATCCTGACGCTCGTCGTGCTCGCGATCGGCGTCATGGTGTTCGCCGGCGGCGCGGGCGACTGGACCAAGCTCGCCAACATCAACGATCCGCTGCCGCAGGCGATGAAGTACATCGTCGGCGCGAACAGCGGCTGGATGCACATGCTCGTGTGGCTGGGCCTGTTCGGGCTCGTCGCGTCGTTCCACGGCATCATCCTCGGTTATTCGCGACAGATCTTCGCGCTGGCCCGCGAGGGCTACCTGCCCGAGTGGCTCGCCAAGGTGCATCCGCGCTTCCAGACGCCGTACCGCGCGATCCTCGCGGGCGGCGTGGTCGGGATCGTCGCGATCTACAGCGACGAGCTGATCCAGTTCGGCGGCCAGACCCTCACGGCGAACATCGTGACGATGTCGGTGTTCGGCGCTATCGTGATGTATATCGTCAGCATGGCGGCCCTGTTCAAGCTGCGCCGCACGCAGCCGCGCCTCGCGCGGCCGTTCCGCGCGCCGCTGTATCCGTTCTTTCCGGCTTTCGCGCTCGTCGCGGCGCTCGTGTGTCTCGCGACGATGGTGTATTTCAACGGGCTCGTCGCGCTGATCTTCGTCGCGTTCCTCGCGCTCGGCTACGGCTATTTCCTCGCGACCGGCGCGCAGCGTTCGGCGGCGCCCGCCGACGCGCTCGTCGAGGAATGACGCGCGGGCGGCCCGCCCCCGCACCGCGGCGTGCGCATGCGCCGCGGGCATCACAAGGAGTCGGCATCGGATGGCTTATACGGAGACGATCGGTTCGCGCACCTACCGCTTCGCGGACCTGAAAACCCTGCTCGCGAAGGCGAGCCCGCTGCGGTCCGGCGATCAGCTCGCGGGCGTCGCCGCCGCGAGCGAGGAGGAGCGCGTCGCCGCGAAGATGGCGCTTGCCGAGGTGCCGCTCGCGACCTTCCTGAACGAGGCGCTGATCCCCTACGAGGACGACGAGGTCACGCGCCTCATCCTCGACGATCATTCGCCGGCAGCCTTCGCCGAGATCGCGCACCTGACGGTCGGCGATTTCCGCAACTGGCTGCTGTCGTCGGCCGTCGACGGCGCGGCGCTGGAGCGCGTCGCGCCGGGCCTGACGCCCGAGATGGTCGCGGCGGTGTCGAAGCTGATGCGCAACCAGGACCTGATCGCGGCCGCGCGCAAGCGCCGCGTGGTCACGCGCTTTCGCAACACGGTCGGGCTGGCGGGGCGGATGTCGGTGCGCCTGCAGCCGAACCACCCGACCGACGACGTGAAGGGCATCGCCGCGTCGCTGCTCGACGGGCTCATGTACGGCTGCGGCGACGCGCCGATCGGCATCAATCCCGCCACCGACAGCCTCGCGGCGATCGTCAGGCTGCTCGACATGATCGACGGATTCCGCGAGCGCTACCGGGTGCCGACCCAGTCGTGCGTGCTGACCCACGTGACCAACACGATCGCGGCGGTCGAGAAGGGCGCGCCCGTCGACCTCGTGTTCCAGTCGATCGCGGGCACCGAGCGCGCGAACGCGAGCTTCGGGATCTCGCTCGCGCTGCTGCGCGAGGCGCGCGAGGCTGCGCTGTCGCTGCGGCGCGGCACGGTCGGCGACAACCTCATGTACTTCGAGACGGGCCAGGGCAGCGCGCTGTCCGCGAACGCGCACCACGGCGTCGACCAGCAGACCTGCGAGGTGCGCGCCTATGCGGTCGCGCGCAAGTTCGAGCCGTTCCTCGTCAACACGGTGGTCGGCTTCATCGGCCCCGAATATCTGTACGACGGCAAGCAGATCATCCGCGCGGGGCTCGAGGATCACTTCTGCGGCAAGCTGCTCGGCGTGCCGATGGGCTGCGACATCTGCTACACGAACCACGCGGAAGCCGACCAGGACGACATGGACACGCTGCTGACCCTGCTCGGCGCGGCCGGCATCAACTTCATCATGGGCATCCCCGGCGCGGACGACGTGATGCTCAACTACCAGAGCACCTCGTTCCACGACGCGCTGTACGTGCGCGAGGTGCTGGGGCTGCGGCGCGCGCCGGAATTCGAGGAGTGGCTGGAGACGATGGGCATCGCGGACGCACGCGGCGCGCTCCTGGCCGCGTCGCCGCGCCAGCCCCTGCTGGCCGGCGCGCACGAATGGATGGGACTCGACGCATGAGCGACGCCATCGAGAAGAATCCGTGGGGCGAACTGAAGGCGTTCACGAACGCGCGGATCGCGCTCGGCCGCACGGGCAGCAGCCTGCCCACCGCGCCGCTGCTCGCGTTCAACCTGTCGCACGCGCAGGCGCGCGACGCCGTGCACCAGCCGCTCGACGTGGAGGCGCTGCACCGCGCGCTGGCCGACGCGGGGTTCGCGTCGCTCGACGTGCACAGCGCGGCGCCCGATCGCCAGCACTACCTGCGGCGGCCCGACCTCGGGCGGCGGCTGTCGGACGCCAGCCGCGCGGCGCTCGCGCAGGCGGGCGAGGCGGCGGGCGAGCCGCCCGAGCTGGTGTTCGTGATCGGCGACGGGCTGTCGGCGTTCGCGGCCGCGAAACAGGCGCTGCCGCTGTTGCAGGCGGTGCGCGCGCGGCTCGACGTCGACGGCTGGCGGGTCGGCCCGGTGGTGGTCGCGCAGCAGGCACGCGTCGCGCTCGGCGACGAGATCGGCGAGCTGCTGCGCGCGCGGCTCGTCGCGATGCTGATCGGCGAGCGTCCGGGGCTCAGCTCGCCGGACAGCCTCGGGGTCTATCTCACCTATGCGCCGAAGGTCGGCTGCCACGACGCGCTGCGCAACTGCATCTCGAACGTGCGGCCGGAGGGGCTGCCCTACGCGGCGGCCGCGCACAAGCTCCACTACCTGCTCACCCACGCGCGGCGGCTCGGCCTCACGGGCGTCGGGCTCAAGGACGACAGCGACGCCACGCTGCCCGGCGCGGCGGCGCCCGCGCAGCTGTCGGACGTTTGAGCGGCGGCGGGCCCGCCGCTCAGGCGGGCTGGAACAGGCGCGCGCACAGGAAGTCGACGAACACCCGCAGCTTCGGCGACAACTGCCGGCTCGACGGCCACAGCACCGAGAATTGCCCGGGCGCGATCCGGTAGTCGTCGAGCACCGTGACGAGCGCGCCGCATGCGAGTGCGTCGCGCGCGAGGAAATCGGGCATGTAGCCGATGCCGAAGCCGGCCAGCACCGCCGCGCGCAACGCCTCCATGTTGTTGCAGGTCATCGCCGCGCGCAGGTTCGGCGGCTCGCCGCCGTCGTGTGCGAGCGCCCACGGCTGCAGCTTGCCGGTGGTCGGGAAGCGGTAGCGCACGCAGGCATGCGCGGCGAGGTCGTCCGGCACCTCGGGCGCGCCGGCCCGTTCGAGATACGCGGGCGCCGCGCACAGCACGAAGCGGAACGGCCCGAGGCGGCGCGACATCAGGCTCGAATCGGTCAGCTGGCCGCTGCGGATCACCGCAGCGAAGCCGCCGTCGACCACGTCGACGAGCCGGTCGTTGAAATCGAGATCGAGTTCGATGTCCGGATAGCGCGCGCGGAATTCCGGCAGCACCGGCAGCAGGAAACGGTAACCGATCACGGGCAGGCTCACGCGCAGACGGCCGCGCGGCGTCTGGGCCGATTCCGACAGCGTGGCCTCCGCGTCGCGCAGTTCCTCCAGGATCCGGTGGCAGCGCTCGTGGAAGTGCCGCCCTTCGTCGGTGAGCGTGACCCGGCGCGTGGTGCGGTGAAACAGCCGCACGCCGAGCGACTGTTCGAGCTTCGCGATCGTCTTGCCGACCGCCGACGCCGAGATCCCGAGCTTGCGCCCGGCGGCGACGAAGCTCAGCGTCTCCGCCGTGCGCACGAAGGCGACGATGCCGTTGAGGTTGTCCATGGGAGCCGATTCCGGGTGTCAGAGGCCAAATACCGAATGCCGAATGCAATTACGGAATTTAACTCCACTATCTGAGGAGTTTCACGTTGTTTTTCTTTGATTAGATCCGAATTATCTTTCATCGCTCCGACGGGCCGCGCGCAGGGCATGCGCGACGGGCGGCCCCGGCTACTGACGCGGAGCGTCGATGGATTCCCTGCTTTCCCCCCTGGCGGCGCGGCGGCGCCGCATGATCCTGCTGGCGGTGTGCCTCGCCGCGCTCGCGCTGCCGCTGAGCTTCGCGGGCGGCGCGGTGGCGACGCCCGCGATCGGCCGCGCGCTGCCGGGCGGCCCGGTGGCGCTGAACTGGATCACCAATGCCTTCATGCTGAGCTTCGGCAGCCTGCTGATGGCGGCGGGCGCGCTCGCGGACCAGTTCGGCCGCAAGCGGGTCTTCCTGATCGGCGTGGGCGGTTTCACGCTGGCGTCGGCCGCGCTCGGCTTCGCGCCGACGCTGCTCGTGGTCGACCTGCTGCGTGCGGCGCAAGGCGCGGCCGCCGCGGCGGCGCTCGCGGGCGGGACGGCCGCGCTCGCGCAGGAGTTCGACGGCGCGGCGCGCACCCGCGCGTTCAGCCTGCTCGGCACGACCTTCGGGCTCGGGCTCGCGTTCGGCCCCGTGCTCGCGGGCTGGCTGATCGAGCTGCTGGGCTGGCGCGCGATCTTCGCGACGGGCGCGCTGGTGGGGGCGCTCGCGCTGCTGGTGGGCGCGCCGCGGCTGCGCGAGACGCGCGATCCGGCCGCGGCCGGGCTCGACTGGGCGGGGGCGGCGAGCTTCACCGGCGCGCTGTCGCTGTTCACGTTCGGCGTGATCCAGGCGCCCGAGGACGGCTGGACGAGCCCGCTCGTCGTCGGCCTGCTCGCGGGCGCGGCGGCGCTTGCAGCCGGCTTCGTCGCGATCGAGGCGCGCGTGGCGCGGCCGATGCTCGACCTGTCGCTGTTCCGCTATCCGCGCTTCGTCGGCGTGCAGGTGCTGCCGGTCGCGACCTGCTATTGCTACATCGTGCTGCTGGTGCTGCTGCCCTTGCGCTTCATCGGCGTCGACGGTTACCGGGCCCTCGACGCCGGCCTGCTGATGCTGGCGCTGTCCGCGCCGATGCTGATCGTGCCGCTCGTGGCCGCACTGCTGACGCGCTGGATGTCCGCCGGGCTGATCGCCGGGGTCGGCCTGCTCGTCGCGGCGGCCGGCCTGCACTGGCTCGGCGCGGCGTTGGCGGCGGGCGCGGGGCGTGCGGCGCTCGCGCCGATGGTCGTGATCGGCGTCGGCGCGGGGCTGCCCTGGGGGCTGATGGATGGCTTGTCGATCAGCGTCGTGCCGAAGGAGCGCGCGGGGATGGCGACCGGGATTTTCAGCACGACGCGCGTGGCGGGCGAGGGAATCGCGCTCGCGATCGTCGGCGCGCTGCTCGCGGCGCTCGTCGCGACGCGGCTGCACGGGATCGCGCCGGCGGCCGCGCCGCATGCGCTAGCCGAGGCGGCGGCGCGGCTCGCGACGGGCGATCTCGCGCGGGCCGCCGTCGGGTTGCCGGGGGTGACGCGTGAGGATCTGGCCGCGCAGTACCGGGACGCATTCGGCAGCCTGCTGGACGGGCTGACCGTGGTCACGGCTGCGTGCGCGGTGGTGGTGTTCGCGTTCCTGAGCCGGGTGCGCGCGGACGAGGCGGCGCCGCGCAAGGGCGGCCGGACGTCGGGCGCGGGTTCGCTGGTGCTGGAGCGGGACGGCGGGTGAGGGCGGGCGCGAGATGGCGTGGCGGGAGGAGGGACGCCGGGCGCGCCGACTCGTGCTGGAGCGAAATGACAGGTGAGGCGCGGTCGCGCGGCCGGGCGGATGGCACTGCGCGGCGCGCGGACGACCGGGGAGATCGCCGGCGACACGCGCCGGGCCGAAGAACAAGCCCGGCGGAACCGCCCAAGACGCCCGGACGATCCCGCCGGCCGCACCGCGCCGAACCCGGCGCGACGCCGTTCAGAACAAGCCGAGCGGCTTGTCGCTGTAGCTGACGAGCAGGTTCTTCGTCTGCTGGTAGTGGTCGAGCATCATCTTGTGCGTCTCGCGGCCGATCCCCGATTGCTTGTAGCCGCCGAACGCCGCATGCGCCGGATACGCGTGATAGCAGTTGGTCCACACGCGGCCCGCCTGGATCGCGCGGCCGAAGCGGTACGCGCGATTGCCGTCGCGGGTCCACAGGCCGGCGCCGAGGCCGTACAGCGTGTCGTTGGCGATTTCGAGCGCTTCCTCCTCGTTCTTGAAGGTGGCCACCGACAGCACCGGCCCGAAGATCTCTTCCTGGAAGATGCGCATCCGGTTGTGGCCGCGGAACACGGTCGGCTTCACGTAATAGCCTTCCGCCAGCTCGCCGCCCAGCGTGTTGCGCTCGCCGCCCGTCAGGCATTGCGCGCCTTCCTGGCGGCCGAGGTCGGTGTACGACAGGATCTTCTCGAGCTGCTCGGCCGAGGCCTGCGCGCCGATCATGGTCTGCGCGTCGAGCGGGTGGCCCTGGCGGATCGACTCGACGCGCTCGAGCGCGCGCTCGATGAAGCGGTCGTAGATGCTTTCCTCGACGAGCGCGCGCGACGGGCACGTGCAGACCTCGCCCTGGTTCAGCGCGAACATCGCGAAGCCTTCGGGCGCCTTGTCGAAATAGCTGTCGTCGCGATCCATCACGTCGGCGAAGAACACGTTCGGGCTCTTGCCGCCCAGTTCGAGCGTGACGGGGATCAGGTTCTCGCTCGCGTACTGCATGATCAGGCGGCCCGTCGAGGTCTCGCCGGTGAACGCGATCTTCGCGATGCGCTTGCTCGACGCGAGCGGCTTGCCCGCTTCGAGGCCGAAGCCGTTGACGATGTTCAGCACGCCGGGCGGCAGCAGATCCTGGATCAGTTCGGCCAGCACGAGGATCGACGCGGGCGTCTGCTCGGCGGGCTTGAGCACCACGCAGTTGCCGGCCGCCAGCGCGGGCGCGACCTTCCAGGCGGCCATCAGGATCGGGAAGTTCCACGGGATGATCTGCCCGACCACGCCGAGCGGCTCGTGGAAGTGATAGGCGACGAGATCGCCGCCGATGTCGGCGATCGAGCCTTCCTGCGCGCGGATGCAGCCCGCGAAATAGCGGAAGTGGTCGATCGCGAGCGGGATGTCGGCCGCGGTGGTCTCGCGCAGCGGCTTGCCGTTGTCGATCGTCTCGGCCACCGCGAGGCGCGCGAGGTTCGCTTCCATGCGGTCGGCGATCCGCAGCAGCACGTTCGCGCGATCGGCGGCGGACGTCGCGCCCCACCCGGCCTTCGCGGCGTGCGCGGCGTCGAGCGCGCGTTCGAGGTCGGCTTCGCGCGAGCGCGGGATCGCGGTGAACGGCTGGCCGGTGACGGGCGAGATGTTGTCGAAGTATTCGCCGCCGGCCGGGGCGACCCATTCGCCGCCGATGAAATTCCCATACTGCTTGCGGAACGGGAACTCAATGTTCAGGTGCTGCATGTCCGCGTGATTCATCGCGTTGCTCCTCGCATGTCGATTGGAATGCGCCGCGCGAGCGCGCGGCGTCCGAGCCTTACGCCAGAAGCGTGCCAGCCGCCGGTGCGCCGCCGCGCCGGGCCTGCGCGCGGGCCGGCGCGGCGCACCGCGCGGGTGCGCGGCGGCGACTGTGCCGGGATGGCGCAGTGCGCGTGCGCCGGGGTGCGCCAGCCTTGAACAGTGCGGCGCGGCGTCGCAGCGCGCGGGCGCGGGCGGCGCTTCGGCACGGGAATTGCATCGCTCGCGGCGGTTGACGTTCAGCGGAGTCGGGGAGGCGTTCATGGAACAGAGGCGGGTCGAGACGACGGCGGCGGACACGCGGCGCAGCGCGGGAGGCGAGGAAGGGCCGGCCGGGCGCGCGGTGGTCAGCGTCGCGCATGACGCCGACGAGCAGGCCCGCAACCTGATCGGCTGGCGCCAGACCTACGACCAGCTCGCGGCGGGCCGCTTCGTCGGCACGCTGACCGAGCTGCCGCTCGACACGATGAAGCTGTTTCGCGAGACCACGAGCCATACGCTGCGCCAGGCCTGCGCGGTGCGCGGCGATGCGTACTGGTTCGGCGTGCCGCTCGCGCGCGACGGCGGCGCGCGGATCGACGCGTGCCCGATCACGGCCGGCGCGCTGGCGTTCCGGCCCGGCAACGTCGAATTCGAACTGCTGACGCCCGCGCATTTCTCGATCTACGGCCTGGTGGTGCGCGGTGACGTGCTGCGTCGCTATGCGGAGCAGGTCGAGCGCTGCGGGCTCGACGAGCGCTTGCCGGGGCAGGCGGTCGCGCAGGTCGGGGAGGCGCGGCTCGCGCGTCTGTGCGCGCAGCTCGGGCGCGGGCTCGAGCGGGCCGAAGCGGCGGCCGCGCCGCTGTCGGACTGCGAGCGCAACGACCTGCAGGCCGGGCTGCTCGCGGCGCTGTTCGATCTCTACGCGGCGCCCGCCGGGGCGGCCGACGCCGGCCAGCCGTCGCGGCGCCGCCGGATCGTCGCGCGGGCGCGCGACTACGTGCTCGCGCACCGCTCGCGGCCGGTCGGCGTGCCCGAGCTGTGCGAGCAGCTGCACGTGAGTCGCCGCACCTTGCAGTACTGCTTCCAGGACGTGCTCGGGATGGCGCCCGCGACCTACCTGCGCACGCTGCGCCTGAACGGCGCGCGCCGCGACCTGTGCGGGCGCGACGCGGGCTCGGTGCAGGACGTCGCCGCCGCGTGGGGCTTCTGGCATCTGAGCCAGTTCGCGACCGACTATCGCCGCATGTTCGGCGAGCGGCCCTCGGAGGCGCTGCGCGGGGCGGCGCTCGCATGCTGAACGTCTGCGCGCCCGCCTATCGTGCCGCCGGCCGGGCGGGCGCGCGCCGACGCTTGTCGCGACGGGCGGCGCGCGCCGTGCTGCGTGAACGGTTCCGGCGCTTCCGCCTGGATCCGCTGCGTGTGCGGGCTCATGCGACCTGAAACGGCGTTTGCGCGGGTAGCGATGGCTGAGCGGCGGGGCGGGCGTGCGCGACGGTTCCGGCGCTTTCGTCCCGGATCCGCTGCGTGCGCGGATTCATCCGGCCCGAGCCGGCGCTTGCGCGGGTAGTGATGGTTCGGCCGTCCCGGCGTGCTGCGCGAACGGTTCCGTCGCTTCCGTCCGGATCGCCGCGCGCACGGATTCATACCACCTGAACCCGCGCTCGTGCGGGTAGCGGCTCAGCTACCCGCGCGCTCACGCGCGCTCGGCCATGCGATCCGACTCCAATCGACTGCCCGGTAAAGCGCGTCGAGTTCCTCCCGTTCCGCATCCGACGCGCCCGCATGCCGGCCGCGCCACCCATCCGGCACGGGCAGGGCGACGCCGACGCAGTGCGGGTAGTCGCGCACCCGCAGCGCGGGCGCGATGCTGGAAAAGCACGCGAGCGTCGGCACGTCGAAGCCGGCCGCGAGATGGACGGCCGAGGTGTCGGCGGCCAGCAGCACGCCGGCGTGCGCGACCCAAGCGATGAATTGCGCGGTGTCGGTCGAGTGCGCCTGCACGTCGACATAGGCGGGATGGTCGACCGGCCCGAAGCCGAGCACCGGCAGCCGGTAGATGTCGGCGAGCAGGCCGACGAGCGCGGCGTGCCGCGCGGCCGGAATGCTGCGCAGCGGCGTGCTCGCGCTCGGGCAGAACAGCGCATAGCGGCGCGTGCGCCAGGCGGGCGGCAGGCCCGGCAGCGCGAGATCGGCGAGCCAGCGGTTGCGCTTCGCGTCGGCCGGGATCGTGACGGGATCGACGCCGAGCGCGGACAGGAAGAAGTCGATCATCGGCTGTTCGGCGAACCCGGGCCAATACAGTTGATTGCCGAGATCGATGCGGGCTTCGTGGGCGGGCAGTTGATCGGCGGGCCAAGGTAGGCGACGGAATGGCGCGATCGTCGCGGCGGCCAGCGCGTAGAGCGCGTCGACGTAGGCGGGCGCGTGAGCCGGCCGGTACAGCACGAAGCGCAGCGCGGGATGGCGCGCGCGCAGCGCGGCGAGCGCGGTGAGCCCGATCACCGAGTCGCCGAGCGCGACCCCCATCCCGTTGATCACATGAACCGTTTCGCACTGCGCATAGTCGAGCCGGAACGCGTGGTGCGCGCCGTGAAAGAGGCCCGGCAGCTGCGAGGCAGGAACGTACGCGTCGGCCGCCGAGGCGGGCGCGAGCGCGAGATCGTACGGCGCGACGAGCCGCCCGTCCGGCGTCAGCAGCGAGCCGGGATGCACGAGCGCCTCGTCGCGCGTGAGCGGACGCGCCGCCATCGCCGTCGCGCCCGTCGCCTAGCGCTGGTGCGCGCGCTCGCCCTGGGCGCGGATCTGGTCGAGCGTCGCGGCGGGCGTGCTGGCCGCCTGCGGCACGCGCAGTTCGAGCAGCGCGGGCAGGCCGCTCGCGAGCGCACGCTCGAACGCGGGCGCGAAGTCGGCGGTGCGCGCGATGGTTTCGCCGTGCGCACCGAAGGCGCGCGCGTAGGCCGCGAAATCCGGATTGGTGAGGCCCGTGCCGTGCACGCGGCCCGGATAGTTGCGCTCCTGGTGCATCCGGATCGTGCCGAAGTGGCCGTTGTTGACGACGATCACGACGATCGCGAGCCCGTACTGCATCGCGGTCGCCAGTTCGTTGCCGGCCATCATGAAGCAGCCGTCCCCCGCGAACGCGACGACGGTGCGCGCCGGATACAGCGCCTTCGCGGCGAGCGCGGCCGGCACGCCGTAGCCCATCGCGCCGCTCGTCGGCGCGAGCTGCGAACGGAAATGCCGGTACGGGAAGTGACGATGCAGCCAGATCGCGTAGTTGCCCGCGCCGTTGGTGACGATCGCGTCGTGCGGCAGGCGCGCGCGCAGCGTCTGCATCACCTCGCCCAGTTGCAGGTCGCCCGGCATCGGCAGCGGCGCGCGCCAGTCGAGATACGCGCGATGCGCCTCGGCCGCGCTGCCGGCCCAGGCGGGCACCTCGGGCGGCGCGAGCGCGGCGAGCGACGCGGCGATCTCCGGCATCCCCGACACGATCGGCAGGTCGGCCGCGTAGACCCGGCCCAGCTCGTCCGCGCCCTGGTGAACGTGAATCAGCGTCTGCTGGGTCTTCGGGATGTCGAGCAGCGTATAGCCGCCCGTGGTGGCCTCGCCGAGGCGCGGGCCGAGCGCGAACAGCAGGTCCGCCTCGCGGATCCGGCGCGCGAGCGCCGGGTTCACGCCGAGGCCGACGTCGCCCGCGTACAGCGGATGTTCGTTGTCGAAGGTGTCCTGGTAGCGGAACGCGCAGCCGACCGGCAGCTGCCAGGGCTCGACGAAGCGGCGCAGGTCGGCGTGGGCCTGCGGGGTCCAGCCGCTGCCGCCGACGATCAGGAACGGCCGCTCGGCGCGCGCGAGGCGTTCGCGCAGCTCGTCCATCTGCGCGCCCGACGGCGCGGCGGCGACGCGCTTCGCGGCGGGCGCGATCGCTTGCGGCGCGCAGGCCTCGGACAGCACGTCCTCCGGCAGCGCGAGCACGACGGGGCCCGGGCGGCCGGAGGTCGCAACGTGGAACGCGTGGCTCAGGTACTCGGGCAGCCGGCGCGGATCGTCGATCTGCGCGACCCACTTGGCCATCTGGCCGAACATGCGGCGGTAGTCGATTTCCTGGAACGCCTCGCGGTCGAGATGTTCGCGCGCGCACTGGCCGATGAACAGGATCATCGGCGTGGAATCCTGGAATGCGGTGTGTACGCCGATCGACGCATGGGTGGCGCCGGGGCCGCGCGTAACGAATGCGAGGCCGGGCTTGCCGGTCAGCTTGCCGGTCGCTTCCGCCATGTTCGCGGCCGCGGCTTCGTGGCGGCAGACGACGGTGGGCAGGCGTTCGGTTTCGTCGGCAAGGACATCGAGGACGGCGAGAAAGCTCTCGCCGGGAACGCAGAACACGCGCTCGACATGATTCGCGAGCAGCGCGTCGACCAGCAATCGGGCACCGGTGGTGGTGCGCGCTTCGAAATCCGGGGAATTCGACATCGGATGCGGGCTCCCTTCTTGACGGGAGGGATAGCTTACGCCGGATGGGCAGGAGAGAAAAGGCGGGGATCGCGGGCGGGCGTCGAGGCGGTGCGATGGCTTCGCGTGGCGCGTCCGATGCCGGATGTCCGTCGCGCGGCGCATGCGCCGCGGTCGCCCTCGCTCCCGTCGCGGCCGCGAGGTGAGCGCGCGCCATCCCGCCATCGGCGTGCCGTGTCGCGCGGGGCATCCTCGCCATCGGTCGACGGACGGGCGCACGCGACGTTCGCTGCCCGTTGCGCCAAGATGATCGCACGATGACGCCAACATGACGCCCCGCCGCGCATTGCGCCGCGCGCCGCCGCAAATCGCGCGCGCCGCCGCGGCATTGTTTCCGGGGCCGACGCAGCGCACGGAATCGTTAGGCAAATGCCCGGCGGCCGCCCGATACTGGCGTACCGCATCGCGTTCGCCAGGAGGCTCCGTGCCGTCGTCACGCCCATTCCTATCCGCCTTCCTGCTGCCCGTCGGCGCCGCGCGCGTCGCGATGCTGCCCGCACTCGCGCTGCGCGCCGGCGGCGCGAGCGTCGGCCTCGCGCTCGACGCCGCGAGCGTCGGCCTCGCGCTCGACGCCGCGTGCTTCGGCGTCGCGATCCTCGCGGCCGGCTTCATGCTGTCGTGGGGTGCGGAAACCGCCGAGCGTTATATCGCGGCGGGCTTCGTGATCGCGCTGGTCGCGCTCGTCACGGTGCTGCCCGAGTACGCGGTCGACATCTACTACGCATTCCGCGCGGGACAGGATCCGCAATCGGGCTACGTGGCCTACGCGGCCGCCAACATGACGGGCGCGAACCGCATGCTGATCGGGCTCGCGTGGCCGCTGCTCGTGGTGCTGCACTGCTGGCGCTACCGGCGTCGCGCGGTGGAGCTGGCGCCGCAGAACGCGATCGAGATCGTGTTCCTCGGGCTCGCGAGCGCGTACGCGTTCGTGATCGTGCTGAAGAACCGCATCGGGCTGGTCGACTTCGTGGTGCTCGCGGCGCTGTTCTTCTTCTATCTGTGGCGCACCGCGCAGGCCGAGCCCGAGGCGGGCGACGACGAGGACGCCGAGCCCGGCCCCGGCGCGTTCGTCGCCACGCTCGCGCCCGGGCCGCGCTGGGCCGCGATCGGCGCGATGACCGCGCTGTCGGCGGCGGTGATCCTGTCGAGCGCGGAGCCGTTCGCGGAATCGCTCGTGAAGCTCGGCGGCCAGCTGGGCAGCGACCGCTTCCTGCTGATCCAGTGGCTCGCGCCGCTCGCGAGCGAGGCGCCGGCAGTGACGATCGCGGTGATCTTCGTGCTCAACCAGCGCGCGCGGGCCGGCCTGTCGGCGATGATCAGCGACAAGATCAACCAGTGGACGCTGCTGGTCGGCATGCTGCCGATCGCGATGAGCGTCGGCGCGGGCGCGCTGACCTCGCTGCCGCTCGACGCGCGGCAGCACGAGGAGTTCTTCCTGACCGCCGCGCAGTCGCTGTTCGGGCTCGCGCTGCTGTTGCGGCTGCGGCTCGGGCTGGCCGGCGCGGCCGCGCTGTTCGTGCTGTTCGCGACGCAGATCGGCAGCGCGATGGCGTGGCAGGCGCAGCCGGAACGCGAGATCGCCGCGCTGACCTGGATGGCGTGGCTCTACATGGCGCTCGCCGCGGGGGTGTTCGCGGCCAACGGGCGGCGGCTCGCGGCGCTGGTGCGCGCCGCGCTGGGCCGCGCGCCCGTTGCATCGTGACGGGCGGTGCGGCTCAGCACTCGACGATGTTCACCGCGAGCCCGCCGCGCGAGGTCTCCTTGTACTTCGTCTTCATGTCCGCGCCGGTCTCGCGCATGGTCTTGATCACCGAGTCGAGCGACACGTAGTGGCTGCCGTCGCCGCGCAGCGCCATGCGCGCGGCGTTGACGGCCTTCACCGACGCCATCGCGTTGCGCTCGATGCAGGGGATCTGCACCATCCCGCCGACCGGGTCGCAGGTCAGGCCGAGGTTGTGCTCCATGCCGATCTCGGCCGCGTTCTCGACCTGGCGCGGCGTGCCGCCCAGCACGGCCGCGAGCGCGCCCGCGGCCCTCGAGCACGCGACGCCGACTTCGCCCTGGCAGCCCACTTCCGCGCCCGAGATCGAGGCGTTCAGCTTGTACAGGATGCCGATCGCGGCGGCCGTCATCAGGAAGTCGATCACGCCCTGTTCGTTCGCGCCCGGCGTGAAGCGCGTGTAGTAGTGCAGCACGGCCGGGATGATGCCGGCCGCGCCGTTGGTCGGCGCGGTCACGACGCGCCCGCCCGCCGCGTTCTCTTCGTTCACCGCGATCGCGTACAGGTTGATCCAGTCGATCATCGACAGCGGATCCTGCAGCGCGCGCTCCGGCTGGCCGGTCAGCGCGCGGTACAGCTGCGGCGCGCGGCGCTTGACCTGGAACGGCCCCGGCAGGTTGCCCTCGGCGTCCGGATTGCCGATGCCGCAGCCGCGCAGGACGCACGACTGCATCACGTCCCAGATCTTCAGCAGCCCGCTGCGGGTTTCCGCCTCGGTGTGCCAGACCCGCTCGTTGTCCCACATCAGCTGCGCGATCGACTTGCCGGTCGATTCGGCCAGCGCGAGCAGCTCCGCGCCGGTGCTGAACGGATGCGCCATCTGCTCGGCCGCGCTCAGCACCTTGGTGTTCGGCGCGCCCGCCGTCACCACGAAGCCGCCGCCGACCGACAGGTAGGTGGTTTCGCGCAGCACCGCGCCGTTCGCGTCGGTCGCGCGCAGCTTCATGCTGTTCGGATGCTCGGGCAGCGCCTGCCGGTAGAACGCGATCTGCTCGCGGAGCACGAACGGCACCGGGTGGGTGCCGAGCAGCGCGAGCGTCTTCGACGCGCGCACCGCTTCGAGCCGCGCGACGATGGTGTCCGGGTCGACCGTGTCGGGCGCGTCGCCCATCAGGCCGAGCATCACGCCGCGGTCGGTGCCGTGGCCCTTGCCGGTCGCGCCGAGCGAGCCGTACAGCTCGACCTTGACCTGCGCCGTGGCGGCCAGCAGCGCGTCACGTTCGAGCCCCTGGACGAACATCAGCGCGGCGCGCATCGGCCCGACCGTGTGCGAACTGGACGGACCGATACCGATTTTGAATAGATCGAACACGCTGACTGCCATTTGTCTTTCCTGTCATGCAATATAAGTATCAACGCGCCGGCAAGGGCAGGCACATGGCGAGCCAGGCGGGCGTCGTGGGGGACAGCTGCTGCGCGACGTTCAGGTAGCGGCCGTCGAGCCGCGCAGCGAGGTAAAACAGTTCGGTGGCGTTCTTCGGGTCCCATGGGCCCGAGTAGCCGGGCAGGCCCGCTTCGCGGCGCTTCGCGTCGAACGCCACCGGCGAATTGACGAATTCCTCGTGGGTCTTCTCGCCGCGCGCGTACGGCTCGAGCCAGTTCAGCGCGGTCGCGAGCGACGCCCCGTCGGCCGCGCGCTCGCGCAGCCAGTTGCGGTTGAAGCGGCGCGCCGCGAGCGCGGCCGTCGCGAGCGGCTGCAGGTCGTAGACCGCGTAGTGCAGCGCGTCGCGCTCCTCGAAGTCGACGGTCGTGCCGTCCGGCTTCAGGTTGTCGGCGAGATGCTCGGCGAACAGCCGCTGCGCGGCGTTCATCATGCGCCGGTCGCCGAGCGTGAACGCCGACAGCGCGATCAGCTTGATCCGGTGGCTCTGCCAGTTGTTGCGCCAGGTGCCCGCGAGCGGGCGCTTCTGCGCGTCGACCTGCTGCACGTAGCCGTTGCCGAGCTTCGCGATGAAGGCCGCGGTCGCGTTGCGGGTCTTCACCGGCAGCACGCTCGCGGTCATGTCGTAGGCGAGGATCAGGCTTTCGAAGCGGGTCTCGTCGATCGGGTTGAAGCTCGGCTGGTAGGTTTTCACCCACGCCGACAGGAAGCGGTCGACGAGCGCCAGGTAGCGGCTCTGGTTCGTCACGCGCCACGCGAGCGCCGCGTTGCGCATCAGTTCGAGGTCCTTCAGCGCCTCTTCGCTCTGGTCGTGGATGCCCTCGCCCGGCAGCGTGCCCTCGGTGTGCACGCGCGGCAGCGCCTTCGGCAGGTCGCCCAGGCGCGCGTCGACGCCGCGGATCAGCGCCTGCACCCCGGGCTCCGCCGAGGTCGTCTCGTTGCTTTGCAGCGCGGGCGCGGCGCAGAAATTCATCGCGGCGCGCGCGGGGCCGGCGGCCGCGAACGCGATGCACGCGCACAGGGCCCGGGCGAGCACCCGGGCGCCCGCCCGTCGCGGCAGCGCCCCTGCGTTGCCCGGAAATCTCATACGCACCATGCGGAACTCCTTCTTTGGCTGGATCGCGGTGTGAGATGTTAGCCGGACTTGCGCGCGAACGCGAAAACCGCACGCCACCCGGGGGGCGTGCGGTGCGTCAGCGCGGTGCGGGGCGCAAACGGGACGTCAGGCGTAATCGGACATCGGCACGCACGAGCAGAACAGATTGCGGTCGCCATAGACGTTGTCCGCGCGCCCGACGGGCGGCCAGTACTTGTTGGCCGTCAGCGACGCGACCGGGTAGGCCGCCGCCTCGCGCGAGTACGCATGCGGCCAGTCGTTCGCGGTGACGACGGCGGCCGTGTGCGGCGCGTGGCGCAGCGGATTGTCCTCGCGGTCCGCGCGACCTTCCTCGACTGCGCGGATCTCGTCGCGGATCGCGATCATCGCGGCGATGAAGCGGTCCAGTTCTTCCTTGGCTTCCGATTCGGTCGGCTCGACCATCAGCGTGCCCGGCACCGGGAAGCTCATCGTCGGCGCGTGGAAACCGTAGTCCATCAGGCGCTTCGCCACGTCGTCGACGGTGATGCCGCTCGATTCCTTGATCGGCCGCAGGTCGAGGATGCACTCGTGCGCGACCAGCCCGCCCGGGCCCGAGTACAGCACCGGGTAGTGCGGCGCGAGTTGCTGCGCGATGTACATCCACGAGATCGGCAGGATCGACGCCGAGCCGTACGGTGCGGCCGACACCGCGCCGATGCCCTGTTCGTCGCGCGTGTAGCCGCTCGAACGCTGGTTCGGCAGGAAGCGTGCGAGGTGCGCGCCGACCGCGACCGGGCCGACGCCCGGGCCGCCGCCGCCGTGCGGGATGCAGAAGGTCTTGTGCAGGTTCAGGTGCGAGACGTCGCCGCCGAACTGGCCGGGCGCCGTGAGGCCGACCATCGCGTTCATGTTCGCGCCGTCGACGTAGACCTGGCCGCCGTGCGCATGCACGATCTCGCAGATCTCGCGCACGTTCTGCTCGAACACGCCGTGGGTCGACGGGTAGGTGATCATGATCGCCGCGAGGTTCGCCGCATGCTGCTCGGCCTTCGCCTTCAGGTCGGCGACATCGACGTTGCCCTGCGCGTCGCAGGCGACCACCACGACCTGCATGCCGGCCATCTGCGCCGACGCCGGGTTCGTGCCGTGCGCGGAGGCCGGGATCAGGCACACGTTGCGGTGGCCTTCGCCGCGCGACGCATGGTACGCGTGGATGATCAGGAGGCCCGCGTACTCGCCCTGCGAGCCGGCGTTCGGCTGCAGCGACACCGCCGCGTAGCCGGTCGCGGCCACCAGCATCTGTTCGAGCTGGTCGATCATGTCGCGGTAGCCGACGGTCTGCTCGGCCGGCGCGAACGGGTGGATCTGGCCGAACTCGGGCCAGGTGACGGGCAGCATTTCCGAGGTCGCGTTCAGCTTCATCGTGCACGAGCCGAGCGGGATCATCGAGCGGTCGAGCGCGAGGTCCTTGTCGGACAGGCTGCGCAGGTAGCGCAGCAGCTCCGTTTCCGAATGGTGGCGATTGAACACCGGGTGCGTCAGGTAGGCGCTGTCGCGCAGCAGGCCGGCCGGCAGCGCCGGGCTGCCGGGCAGGCCCGCATCGAGCGCGTCGACGTCGGGCGCCGCGCCCGCGCCCGCCACCTGCGCGAACACCGCGAGCAGGTCGGCGAGGTCGCCGCGCGTGGTGGTCTCGTCGATCGACACGCCGACCTGGGTCGCGTTCACGCGACGCAGGTTGATGCGGCGCGCGCGCGCGGCTTCGTGCACCTCGGCCGTGCGGGCGCCGGTGTCGATCGTGAGCGTGTCGAAGAAACTGTCGTTGACGGGCGGGTAGCCGAGCTGGCGCAGGCCGGCCGCGAGCAGCGCGGCGATCCGGTTCACGCGCAGCGCGATCGTGCGCAGGCCGTGCGGGCCGTGGTAGACCGCGTACATGCTCGCCATGATCGCGAGCAGCGCCTGCGCGGTGCACACGTTGGAGGTCGCCTTCTCGCGGCGGATGTGCTGTTCGCGCGTCTGCAGCGCGAGGCGCAGCGCGGGCTTGCCCTGCGCGTCGACGGTCACGCCGACCAGCCGGCCCGGCATCTGGCGCTTGAATTCGTCGCGCACCGCGAGGTACGCGGCATGCGGGCCGCCGAAGCCGACCGGCACGCCGAAGCGCTGGGTGTTGCCGACCGCGACGTCCGCGCCCCATTCGCCGGGCGGCGCGAGCACGGTCAGCGCGAGCAGGTCGGCGGCGACCACCACGTGGCCGCCCGCCGCATGGATCGCCTCGGCGAGCGCGCGGTAGTCGCGCACGTCGCCGTTGACGCCCGGATATTGCAGCAGCACGCCGAACGCGTTCGACTGCGCGGCGTCGGCGGCGGGGCCGGTCTTGACCTCGATGCCGATCGGCTGCGCGCGGGTGCGGATCACTTCGAGCGTCTGCGGCAGCACGTCGTCGGCGACGTAGAACACGTTCGAGGCCGGCTTGCCGACGCGTTGCAGCAGCGTCATCGCCTCGGCGGCGGCGGTCGCCTCGTCGAGCAGCGACGCATTCGAGACCGCGAGGCCCGTGAGGTCGGTGACCATCTGCTGGAAGTTCAGCAGCGCTTCGAGGCGGCCTTGCGAGATTTCCGGCTGGTACGGCGTGTAGGCGGTGTACCAGGCCGGGTTTTCGAGCACGTTGCGCAGGATCACCGCGGGCGTGTGCGCGTTGTAGTAGCCCTGGCCGATGTAGGAGCGGAACACCTGGTTGCGGTCCGCGAGCGCGCGCAGCGCGGCGAGCGCTTCCGCTTCGCTCTTCGGCTGCGCGAACGGGCCGAGCGGCAGCGCTTCGGCGCGACGGATCGAGGCCGGGATCACGGCGTCGATCAGCGCGGCGCGCGACGCGAAGCCGAGCGTGTCGAGCATCGCCTGCGGGCTGGCGGCGTCGGGGCCGATGTGGCGCTCGGCGAACGCATCGTGCGTTTCGAGCGCGGTGAGCGAGAGGGACGTGCGGTTCATCAGGCGGTCCGGGTGTTCGAGCTTCATGGCGATCCTGTGTCGACCAGGGCGACGTGCCCTGGTCTCTCGCGGCGCCCGCCCCTGGCTGGGAGCGTGGCGTGCGCCGCGACGTGGGTGGGAGGGTTAGTCGACCAGCTTCTTGTAGGCTGCCGCGTCGAGCAGGCCGTTCGTGTTGGCGTCGGCCGCCAGCTTGATCTTGAACAGCCAGACGTCGTACGGCTCGCTGTTGACGTCCTCGGGGGTGTCGGTGGCGTCCGCGTTGATCGCGACCACCTCGCCCGAGACCGGCGAGTAGATATCCGAGGCGGCTTTCACCGATTCGACGACGCCGATCGCGTCGCCCGCCTTCACGTGCTTGCCGACGGGCGGCAGTTCGAGGAAGACGATGTCGCCGAGCGTGTTCTGCGCGTGATCGGTGATGCCGATCGTCAGCGTGCCGTCAGCTTCGGTACGGATCCACTCGTGTTCGTCGGTGTACTTCAGGTCGGCCGGGACGTTGCTCATGGAATGCTCCTGGTTTTGATTCGTTGAATGTTCTTGATTAGGGTCGGGCGCCGCGGATGGCCGCTCAGGCGGCCAGCACCTTGCCGTTGCGCACGAACGGCAGTTTTACCACGCGCGCGGGAAGCTGTTTATCGCGGATCTGGACCTGCACGGTGTCGCCGATCGCGACGCCGGCGGGAACCCGCGCGAAGGCGATCGATTCCTGCATCGACGGGGAGAAGGTGCCGCTCGTGATCTCGCCGTCGCCGTGCGCGGTGACGACCTTCTGATGGGCGCGCAGCACGCCGCCCGCCTTGCCGTTCTCCTTTTGCAGGATCAGGCCGACGAACGCGGCGCGCGTGCCGTTGGCTTCGAGCGCGGCGCGGCCGACGAAGGGGCGCGGTGCGACGAGGTCGACCGTCCAGGCGAGGCCGGCGTCGAGCGGCGACACGGTGTCGTCCATGTCCTGCCCGTACAGGTTCATGCCGGCTTCGAGGCGCAGCGTGTCGCGCGCGCCGAGGCCGCAGGGGCGCACGCCGTTTGCGTTCAGCGCGGCCCACAGCGCTTCGACGTGGGCGGCGGGCACGATGATCTCGAAGCCGTCTTCGCCGGTGTAGCCGGTGCGCGCGATGGTCAGCTCGCCGAACGGCGTTTGCGCGACGCGCGCGGCGTTGAACGGCTTCAGCTCGCTCGTCGCGCTGCGCGCGGCGGGCACGGTGTCCCAGGCTTTCGCGCGGGCGTTCGGGCCCTGCACCGCGACGATCGACAGGTCGCGGCGCGGCGTGATCACGAGGCCGTAGCCGCCTTCGGCGTTGAGCTGGCCGAACCAGGCGAGATCCTTGTCCGCCGTGCCGGCGTTGACGACCACGCGGAAGAAGTCTTCGGTGAAGTAATAGACGATCAGGTCGTCGATCACGCCGCCCTGCGGGTTGAGCAGGCACGAGTAGAGCGCCTTGCCGGGCGTCTGGAGCTTCGCGACGTTGTTCGCGAGCGCGTGCTCGAAGAAGGCGCGCACGCGCGCGCCGGTGAAGTCGACCACGCACATGTGCGACACGTCGAACATGCCGGCGTCGGTGCGGACGGCCTGATGCTCGTCGATCTGCGAACCGTAGTTGACGGGCATGTCCCAGCCGCCGAAGTCGACCATGCGGGCGTTGAGCGCAGCATGCGCGGCGTGGAGCGGGGTGTGTTTGAGTGCGGTCATCGAGGCCTCGGGCGGCGCGCCGG
>NZ_JAAGNW010000004.1:91576-97592 GCF_010645215.1 Burkholderia multivorans
ACGTGGCTGCGCGATGCGTTGCATGCCCCTCTGTCCTCGATACCTGAGAGATTGCGCTGCGGCCATGAGCCGGCGGGCGCGCGCCCCTTCGGTGGGCAGCTTGCCGGGCGTTCAGCCGGCTACTGCCGCTCTCCAGAGTGCGAAAAACGGCGCTCGATCGAACTGCGGCCAAGCGGGTTTTTCGACGCGGTCGGTCCTTTTGCCTGAGAGTTTGCGGGTATGCCCCTTCGGCGGCGCGACCGGCCTGGAAACGGCGGTCACGCGCTCTCCCGACGCGTGCGGGCGAATGTACGCGAGGCCGTCGGGCTTGTCAATTTGGCCAAATGCATGTCGTTTGACGACAAGCGGCGGCGTGCCGCCGCCGGCGCTTGTCGGCCCGCGAGGCGGCCCGGGGCTTACTCGCCGATCGCGCGCGCGGCCGTGTCGAGTTCCTGGTTCAGTACGCGCTGTTCGTCGCCGGACAGGCCGCCGCCGTGCTGGGCCGACATGTCGTTCGATTCCTGGCGGATCACGTCGAGCCGGCGGTGCAGCGCGCCGCCCTGGGGCGGCGGATAGTAGCCCGCGTTCACGCGCGCGTCGATGCGATGGCTGAGGTTGTCGCTGCGGCCCTGGATCTGCTGCATGCGCTCATAGGCGGCTGCTTGCGGATTCGGACGCGGGGGCGGCGGCGGGGCGGTGCGGGGCGGGGGCGCGACCACGCACGCCGCGAGCGAGGAAGCGAGCGCGAAGCACGCCGCCGCGCGAATCAACCGTTGCATTGCATTCTCCTGTTTGTCGGTGCCGGATGGGCAGTGGAAGAACGCGCCAGCGGCGCGCGCCGATGACCGGCGCGCTGCAAATGTTTGTAACGGGGGCCGCATGGCTGACGAAACGTCAGGTTCGCGGCCGCAGGCCTTTCGGCGGGCTTTCCGGCGAGCTTTCAGGACGCCGCGCGGACGAACGGCAGGCGTCGCCCCTCGCGTTCGCTGCGCGCGGCCAGCTCGATGATCGTCATCACGTCGACCGCGTCCTGCGGGGTGACCGGGAACGGCGCGCCGTCCTGGATCGACGCGGCGAGCGCGCGGTAGAACTCCGCGTACTGGCCGTCGAGCGTCGGCAGCGGGCGCTCGGTCTCGATCTCGCCGTCGAGCCCGCGCAGCACGCCGGGCGGATTGCCGCCGCCGAACTCGACGTCGCCGGGCGTGAGGCCCGCCTTCAATTGATCTTCCTGGGTGTCGAGGCCGTACTTCTGGTAGCCGCCGCGCGTGCCGAGCACGGTGAAGCGGGCCGGCTCGATCGCGGCGAGCGCGCTGGCGTGCAGCACCACGTCCTTGTCGGGATAGCCGAGCTGCAGGTGCGCGAAATCGGGCGCGCTGCCCTCGTCGCGGCGCGTCTTCACCGTTGCCGAGACGGTCTCGGGCGGGCCGAACAGCGCGAGCGCCTGGTCGATCAGGTGCGGGCCGAGATCGAACAGCAGGCCGCCGCCGCGCTGGGCTTCCTCGCGCCAGCGTTGGCGCACCAGCGGACGGAACCGGTCGAAGTGCGATTCGAAGTAGGTGATGCGGCCCAGTTCGCCGCTGTCGACGAGTGCGCGCAGGGTCAGGAAGTCGCCGTCCCAGCGGCGGTTGTGGAACGGCGCGAACACTACGCCGCGCTCGGCGGCGAGGCGCGCGAGCGTGACCGCGTCGGCCGCGCTCAGCGTGACCGGCTTGTCGACCACCACATGGCGGCCGGCTTCGAGCGCGCGCCTGGCCAGCGCGAAGTGGGTGTCGTTCGGGGTGGCGATCACGATGCAATCGATCCCGGAGTGCGCGAGCAGCGCGTCGAGGTCGGGCACGACGGCGGCTTCGGGATACGCGGCCTGCGCGGCCGCGGGCTGGCTGGTGGCGATCGCGGCGAGCAGCGCGCGGCCGCACTGCGCGATCACCGGCGCGTGGAACGTCGCGCCGGCGAAACCGAAACCGACGAGACCAATCTTCAGCAATGACGACATGGGCAAATCCTGTCTGCGAGCGAAACGGGGAAGGCGGCTGGCGCGGCGCGTGGCGGCCGGCGGCGAGCGGCTATTGTGGCATGGCGCGGCGCGCGCCGGAGGGGCGTCGGCCGGACGGACAGGGGCGAGACGGGGTGCGCTGTGCGCGGGGCGGGGCGGAGACCGTGCGTGAATCGGGACGCAGGTCGGCACGCAGTTCAGCCCGCGGGTACGGACGTCGCGCGGCCCAGCCGGCGACAAGGGCGAGGTGGGGTGCGCCGCGCCCGGGTCGGCGCGGAGGCCGTGCGCGAATCGGGATACAGGTCGGGATGCAGCTCAGTACGCAGGCGCGGGCGTCGCGCGGCCCAGCCGGCGCGTGATGGCGGCCGCCGCCTGCCGGCCCCAGGTCGCGCAGGCGGACGCGCCCGGATGGAAGCCGTCGGACGCCATCAGGCCCGGTTCGAGCGGGAAGCCGAACGGGACATGCTCGCAGCCGGGCCGGCCCGCCGCCCAGGCGGCGAGCGCGGCATCGAGCCGCTGCGCGCGCCGGCCCAGATACCAGCGCAGCGGCTGGGGCAGCGCGGGGAAGCGACCCATCGGCGGCACCGCGGACAGGATCACGTGCGCCACGCCGAAGCGCGTCTGCAGCAGCTGCACGAGCGCGGCCTGCCGGTGCAGCCAGCGCGCGGGCGCGACGCCGTCGGTGACGTCGTTGACGCCGAGCGAGGTTACCGCGACGTCGAAGCGGGCAGCCGGCTCGGCGGCCAGCCAGTCGAGCAGATCCTGAGTAGTGGCGCCGGTGCGCGCGAGCAGCTTCCAGGCGACGCGGTGCGACGGCGCGAGCGCGTCGACCAGCTGTCCGGTGAAGGCTTGCCCTTGCGTCGTCACACCGACGCCGGCCGCGGCGGAATCGCCGAGCACGAGCACGCGCAGCGGCGGCCCGTCGCCTGCGACACCCTCGCGCGGGCCGGCGGCTTCCGCGAGGCGCGGCGTGACGCGGCGGACATGACGGCCCTGGGCGAGCAGCAGGGGGCCGAGCGCGACGGTGGCGAACTGGTAGCCCATTCGGCGTGGTTTCCTTGAGCGGTCGATCGGGGGCGACGGGGCGCAGTGCATCGCCCGCCGCAGGACGACACGCATGCTAGCAAACCGGCGCGCGCGCCGGATCCGCGCCGGGCGGGCCGGGCCGGCGGCATGGCGGCGGCGCCCGGTCCTTGCGCTGCGGCGCGCGCGGGAAGCCGGCCCGCCGCCGTGTTAACATGCCGGTCCCGCGCGCCGATCCGCCGCGGCATCCCTTCGGCCTTTCCGCCGAGTCAACCGCAACACCATCCGCCATCATGTCCGCAGGTCTCAATCCCGCCCAGAACGAAGCGGTGCGCTATCTCGACGGTCCCTGTCTCGTACTCGCGGGCGCGGGCAGCGGCAAGACGCGCGTCATCACGCAGAAGATCGCGCACCTGATCGAGGCCAAGGGCTTCGAGCCGCGCCACATCGCCGCCGTCACGTTCACGAACAAGGCCGCGGCCGAGATGCGCGAGCGCGTCTCGAAGCTGCTCGAAGGCAAGACGCTCACCACGCCGGGCAAGGAAGGCCGCAAGGTGCCGGTCAACCAGCTGACCGTGTGCACGTTCCACTCGCTGGGCGTGCAGATCCTGCGCCAGGAAGCGGAGCACGTCGGGCTCAAGCCGCAGTTCTCGATCATGGATTCGGACGACTGCTTCGGCATGATCCAGGAGCAGCTCGGCACGACCGACAAGGGCCTGATCCGCAAGATCCAGAGCATCATCTCGCTGTGGAAGAACGGGCTCGTGATGCCGGACGAGGCGATCGCGCTGGCCTCGAACGAGGACGAGCACCAGGCGGCGCTCGTGTACCGCAACTACGTGGCGACGCTGCACGCGTACCAGGCGGTCGACTTCGACGACCTGATCCGGCTGCCGGCCGAGCTGTTCGCGCGCAACGAACAGGTGCGCGACCGCTGGCAGAACAAGCTGCGCTACCTGCTGATCGACGAATACCAGGACACCAACGCCTGCCAGTACGAGCTGCTGAAACAGCTGGCTGGCCCGCGCGCGGCGTTCACCGCGGTCGGCGACGACGACCAGGCGATCTACGGCTGGCGCGGCGCGACGCTCGAGAACCTGGCCCAGCTCGGCAAGGATTTCCCGAGGCTGCACGTGATCAAGCTCGAACAGAACTACCGTTCGACGGTGCGGATCCTGACCGCCGCGAACAACGTGATCGCGAACAACCCGAAGCTGTTCGAGAAGAAGCTGTGGTCCGAGCACGGCATGGGCGATTCGATCACCGTCACGCCGTGCAACGACGAGGAACACGAGGCCGAATCGGTGGTGTTCCGGCTGTCCGCGCACAAGTTCGAGCGGCGCACGCAGTTCCGCGACTACGCGATCCTGTATCGCGGCAACTTCCAGGCGCGCATCTTCGAGCAGGTGCTGCGGCGCGAGCGGATCCCGTACGTGCTGTCGGGCGGCCAGTCGTTCTTCGACAAGGCCGAGATCAAGGATCTGTGCGCCTACCTGCGCCTGATCGCGAACGCCGACGACGATCCCGCGTTCATCCGCGCGGTCACGACGCCGCGCCGCGGCATCGGCAACACCACGCTCGAGGCGCTCGGCGCGTTCGCGGGGCAGGCCAAGGTGTCGCTGTTCGAGGCGGTGTACATGGGCGGCATCGAGGCGCGGCTGTCGGCGCGCCAGATCGAGCCGCTGCGGATGTTCTGCGATTTCATCCAGCGGCTCACCGAGCGCGCGGACAAGGACCCGGCCACCGTCGTGCTCGACGACATGATGGAGGCGATCCACTACGAGGCCTACCTGTACGACGCGTACGACGAGCGTCAGGCGCAGAGCAAGTGGCAGAACGTGCTGGAATTCCTCGAATGGCTGAAGCGCAAAGGCACCAAGCCCGAGGCGGCGGAGGCCGTCGACGGCGAGGCGACCGGCTTCGACAACGCCGACGGGCTGGCCGACACCGGCAAGAACCTGCTCGGCCTGATCCAGACCGTCGCGCTGATGTCGATGCTCGAAGGCAAGGAAGAGGATCCGGACGCGGTGCGCCTGTCGACCGTGCATGCGTCGAAGGGGCTCGAATATCCGCACGTGTTCCTGGTCGGCGTGGAAGAGGGGATCATGCCGCACCGCGGCGGCACCGACGACGGCCCGATCGACGACGAGCGGATCGAGGAAGAGCGCCGCCTGATGTACGTGGCGATTACGCGTGCGCAGCGCAGCCTGCACCTGAACTGGTGCAAGAAGCGCAAGCGGGCGCGCGAGACCGTGGTGTGCGAGGTGTCGCGCTTCGTGTCGGAGATGGAACTCGACGAAGCGCCGCCGCCGACGGCCGAGGAAGCGCCGATGTCGCCGAAGGACCGGCTCGCGAGCCTGAAGGCGCTGCTGCAGAAATAGGCAGGCCGGCGTCCCATGAAAAACCCCGCGCTGCGCGACGCAGACGCGGGGTTTTTTACGCGAGCGCGGCGCGAGGCTTACTTCACGGCCTTGACCATGTAGTCGACGGCGGCCTTCACGTCGGCGTCCGACGCGGTCGAGCCGCCCTTCGGCGGCATCGCGCCCTTGCCGTGCAGCGCGTAGTTGTAGACGGTGTCCATCGAATCCTTGAGGCGCGGCGCCCAGTCGTCCTTGTTGCCGTACTTCGGCGCGTTCAGCAGGCCGCTCGCGTGGCAGGACTGGCAGGTCGATTCGTAGAGCGCCTTGCCGGCCGACGCGTCGGCGCTGGCGGGGGCCGGGGCGGCGCCCGGCTTGGGCAGCGCGGCGATCGCGGCCATCGCGGCGGCGGCCTGGACATTGGCGGCCCCGGCAGCGTCCGGTACGGCCGAGGCGCCGGCGGCGGGCGCGGCTGCACCCGAGGCGGCCGCCGGGGCGGCGTTGGCGGACGGCTCGGCAGGGTCGGCGAATTTCGCGCCGTCGTTGTTGGCCATGTAGACGACCGCGCGGGCGACCTCGAAGTCGCTGTAGTCGTCGGGGCTCGTGCCGCCGCGCGGCGGCATCGCGCCGTTGCCGGTCAGCGCGACGTGCAGCAGCGTGTCGT
>NZ_JAAGNW010000004.1:97602-112322 GCF_010645215.1 Burkholderia multivorans
TAGCCCTGCGCGATGCGCGGGGCCCAGTCGCCGGCGTTGCCGAACTTCGGCGCGCCGGCTGCGCCGGTGCCGTGACAGGTCACGCAGACCGCCTTGTAGACTTCCTCGCCGGTCTTGTAGACGCGCGGCGCGTTGGCGTCCTTGACGTCGACCTGCGCGATCGGCGCGATACGCTGCGCGACGGCCTCGTCGGTGAGCCCGTCGGTGCCTGCGCCGATGCGGAATGCGTGGTTGGCGTAGTTGGCGAGCAGGACGATGATCGCGATCGGGATCGCGAATGAGGCGACGACAACCGCGATGAGTTGCCCGGTGGTTTTGATCGGTGCTTCGTGGGGTGCTTCGCTCATGCTTGCCTCGTCTCCGTGAATAGGAATTTTGAGCGGGTGCGGCAATGGCAGAATGGCTGATCGATGAAGCACGGACGATTATAGACGGAACGTTTACATGGTGGGGAGCGATCGAACGGCGTGTGTTTACCCGCACGGAAGCAGGCCGGGCGGGGCGCCGCGGCCGGTGGTGGACGCTCGGGATGAAACCGGGTATCCTTGCCGTCTTGCCAGTGCTGCGGGTTTTTTAGGGCCGTAGCACTGCGTCTCCGAAGCGCCCGTAGCTCAATGGATAGAGTACTGCCCTCCGAAGGCAGGGGTTGCTGGTTCGATCCCAGCCGGGCGCGCCAATAGCCACAAGGCTTCCCTCGTTTCACCCCCTTCCCGCTGCAGCTAAACCGCACCCATGTCGCGCGTCAGCGGGCTGACCCATTGCGTCAAATGCTCGGCCGACAGGTGCGCATAGCGCTGCACCATCTCCATCGTTTCCCAGCCGCCCAGCTCCTTGAGCACCTGCAACGGCGTACCGCGCTGCACGTGCCAGCTCGCCCAGGTATGGCGCAGGTCGTGCCAGCGGAAGTCCTCGATGCCCGCGCGCGCCAGCGCCTTCTTCCACGCTGCGGTCGAGGTTTGCCGCACCGGCCGGCCGCGATACACGAACACGCTGTCCCGATACGCGGCCTGCCGCTGCGCCGGCAACTGCCGGCGCAGCACCGCGAGCGCCGTCTCGGACAGGGGCACCGCGATCGCCTTGCGTGCCTTCGCCTGGTCCGGATGGATCCACGCGCTGCGCCGCGCGAGATCGACCTGCGACCACGCCAGGCCCGTCACGTTGGCGCGCCGCAAACCGGTCTCGAGGCTGAAACGCGCCATCTCCGCGAGATGCGCCGGCAGCGCGGCCAGCAGCGCGTCGGCCTGGGCCGGCGTGAGCCAGCGGATGCGCCGGCCGGTCGAGCGGCCGCGCGGCGTGACGGGCGCGCGATCGAGCCATTCCCAGGCGACCGCCGCGTTCAGCACCGCCTTCAGCACCCCCGTCACGCGCCGCACCGTCGCCGCGCTGACCCGGCCGCCCGTCGGCTTCGGGCCTGTTCGCGTGAGCACGACGCGCGGCTCGTCACGCTTCGCCTGGGCGATCGCGTCGATCGTCGCGCGGTCGAGGCGCGCGAGCGGCACGCCCGCCAGGTGACGATCGAGCCAGCGCAGATGCGTCTTGGTCGTCTCCAGGCTCGCGATGCCCTCGCGCTCGCTCACGTAACGCACGACCGCGTCGTTCCACAGATGCCGCGGCCGCCGTCCGAGCTTCGCCACGTCCCACAGCTCGGCCTTCAGGCGGTCGTGGAATTCCTGCGCGCGGGCTTTGTCGCGGGTGCCAGTGCTGCCTTGTAGCGGCTTTCCGCCGCCAGGCGGGTACAGCTTGTAATACCAGTTCGGACTGCCGGTTCGTTGATAGAGCGACATGCGGTTTCATCCAGGCCAGGGTGAGCGGTGGGTGGGCGCTCCGGCGTCCATTCGCCGGCGAGATAGCGTTGCAGCGCGAGCAGCGAGAAGATCCAGCGCTTGCCGACCTTGCGGCCGGGCAGCGCGCCAGCCTTCGCCTTGAGGCGCACGGTTTCCGGATGGGCGCCGAGCAGCGCGGCCGCGGCGATCAGATCGAGCGTCTGGATAACAGGGTTCATCGGCGGCCTCCTCGTCGACCGGACAGCACGCCCACACGCAGCGCCACGCGTGGACCCGTGGCCTGCCCGTCGCACGTGCGCAACGCATTGATGGATAAGGGATTGCGCGCGGTATGTCGCCACGCGTCCGACACATGGCGCGGCCCGGACTCGTGGCGCGCCGCGCGGCCGCGCTCGCCGACTCCTGGCGATACGGCCGCAACCCGTGGCGTCGCGTCCGGCGCGCGGCCGGTTGCGACGCACGGCCTTTTTTCTTTCTCTTTCAATAACTTGAAGAGAAGAGAAAGAAAGGCGGGACGGAGGCGCCAGGCCGCGCCATTGCTGGCGACACGCGCCCCACTGATGGCGATACGGCCGCCTTTCATGGCGCGCTTTTCCTCGCGAATCAAGCACTTGCGACACGCGCGGGCCGAACGCCACGATTCCGGCGCGCTGCGTGCCGCCCCCCGCGCGGGCATGGACCGCATGCGGCTCATCGCAGATCCTCCCGCACGGCGACGTGCAGGCCGAAGCCCGCGAGCCGCGCGAGCGACACCGGCGTCAGGTACGGCACGCGGCGCAAGCAGATGCGGCGTTCGACCTCCTTCTCGCCGACCACCACGCCCGCGTGGTGCAGCTGTTTCTTGAAGACCCGGTCCGACTTCACCGGCAGGCCGTTCCACTTGTCGCGCAGCGCGCCCGTGTGCGCGATGTGGTCCATCACGTGGCCGGTGCGCAGCAGCAGGCAAAGCTCGCCGTCGATCGTGTCGAACGTATACGGGTGCTTGAAGTTGCCGCTGTCGATCTCCGACAGCACGGTCTCCATGATCCACACCCACGGTTCGCGGTCGGCGCTCGTCTCGGCGATGTGGCTGTTCATCTCGGCGAGCAGGTCGCGCTCGAAGTCGCCTTCGTCCGGGTCCATGCCGGCGAACTCGCACAGGTAGCGCCACGCGAGCGCGACGGCGGCGTAGTTGCCGGCCATCCGCAGCGCGCCGTCGTCCGCGCCGCTCGCGCGGCTGCCCGCGAGGCAGCGCTCGCGCAGCGCGCGGTACTGCCCGAGCACGTCGCGCGGCGCGAGGCTCGCGAGGAACGCGAGCCATTCGCGCACCGGGAAGCGCGGCAGCTCGTCGGGCAGGAGCGGGCCGCGCTTGCCGGTCAGCGTGGTGCGCACCAGCTTGCCGAGCAGGCTGCGCACCGGCACGTCCTCGCCGGCGAGCATCACCGGCGCGCACAGCAGGTATTCCGTCATGTCCGCGCCGCGCCGCGTGATCGTGTACTGGTAGTTCTCCTGCAGCAGCCCGACCGCCTTGTCGATCACGTCCTGGCGGCGCGCCGACAGCTCCTCCCAGCCGACCGGATGGCTCGTGTGGCTGACGCTCGTGAGCAGCCGGAACTCGGTCTGCAGCGATTGCCCCGAGAACATCGTGAACGCGAGCGTGCGTTCGAGGCGCTTGATCAGCGTCGACTTGCCCGCGCCCTTGTCGGCCTGCACGGTCAGGTGCGGCCAGAAGCCGAGCAGCGCCTTCAGGTGGCCGCCGAGCCCCCACACGAGCGGCAGCGTCGCCGCGTTCTGCCGGAACGTCTGCTGGTACGCACCGATCACGCGGCGCGCGTCGCCGCGCGGCCCCGACGGGAAGCTCAGGTTGTGATACGGACACTGCTTGTCCGCCTCGGTGAAGTAGCAGTCGGGTCCTTCGTTCACGATCAGCCGGCCGTCGCGCCAGGCGAGGCCGACGAAGTTCACCGCGTGGCGCGCGCCGAGATCCGCGCCGCGCTCCAGGATGTTCACCATGCGCAGGAACGGCGCGCGCGCCCAGATCGGTCCGAACTTCGACCACTGATCGGTGTTGTGCAGCTGGTCGTCGAGCATCACGCGGCGGATCAGCGTCGCACCGTGGCGCGGCGCCTGGACCGACACCGCGAAGTAGACGGTCGGCGCCTGGTCGGCGTCGCCCGTCATCGTCGAGGTGGCGCTCGCGACCGCGACGCGGCTGATCGATACGTTCCGGAAGCCGCACAGGTCGACCAGCACGGGCGTCTCGACGCCGGTCTCGTCGTTGCGTTCGAGCTTCGCGATATGGCTCGTGAAGTCGGGCCGCGTGCGGAAGCGCCAGTACTGCGCGAAGTCGTGCGGCGGCAGGAAGATGCGCGGCCGCCCGCGCCGGCTGTCGTCGCCGGCCAGGCCCGCGATCAGCCACGGCTCGTATTGCTCGAGCGCGCGGCGCAGCGCCGCGGCGCCGCGCTGCCGCAGGTAGTCGTTGACGTCGTTGAGCGGCGCGGCGTCGGGCTCGCCGTCGGCGAGATCGGTGCACCAGTCGCGCTGGTCGACCAGCACCGCGCTCACGTTCAGGCCCGTCAGCCGTTCGTACAGGGCCCAGGCGGCCTCGGGCCCGGGGCGCTGGCCGGCGCGCGGGTGGCCGTCGGGAAACGGTTCGTCGTTGTCGAGGCAGATCACGGCCTGCCTGCCGCGCAGGAACGAGAAGTCGATCCGCGCGACGTTCGCCAGGCCGCGCAGCGCGTAGGCGGCCGCGCCCGGCAGCGCGCAGCTGTCGACCGACAGCGCGTTGATCGCGCTCTCGACGAGCACCACGCGCTGCGCTTGCGCCAGCCGGCGCGGATCGGCGGTCCAGCCGTAGCCGGCCTTGTCGCCGTGGGTCTGGGTCTTCACGTCGCCGTTGAGCGCGGGGTCGAGATAGCGCACGTCGACCGCGACGATCTCGTGCCCGGCCGGCGCGCGCACGATGAACGCGGCGGCGGGCCCGCCGTGGCCGACGTTGCCCGGCGGCGTCTTCATGCTGGCCCAGTCGTTGAAGCCGACGGTGCGCGCGTGCAGCGCGGCGTCGAGCGCGTCGGCCGCGATGCCGCGCCCGGCGAGATAGTCGCGGGCCTGCTCGCGGGCCGCGAGGCCGCGCTCGGCGATGTAGTCGACCGTGGTCTTGTCGCGCCGCGCGACGCCGGTCGCCGGCGGGCCGGACGGGATCCCGTAGGCGTCGTGCAGATAGCGCAGCGCGTCGGCGACGGTGCCGCCGCGCGCGTACATCACGAGGTCGATGCACGAGCCGCCGACGTCCGCGCTGTGGTCGCGCCAGCCGGTGCCGTGCTTGGGGTGGTGCTGGAAGATCGACAGCGACGGCTGCCGGTCCTCGTGCGCGGGCGAGTGGTACAGCGCGCGCTCGCCGCCGCGGCCGCGCTTGAGGCCGAGGCGGCCGGCGAGGTCGTGCAGGTCGGTGCGCTGTTTCAGTTCGTCGATCGAAGCCATGATTGCGGACGCGGTTCTACAGGGATCGGGAAAGCGGCGGCGGCGAGCCGTGCGGGCCGGTGGTCACGCACCATGCGCGCCTCGCGTCGGCAGCGCCCAGGCGAGCAGGGCCAGCAGCAGGATCAGCGTCGCGCATGCGGCGCCGAACGCGGCGAGCCGTGCGGGCGGCTGGCCGGCGCGCCGCACGAGGCGCGCGACGGCGTCGGTGAGGCCCGCGAGCGTGAAGGCGAGCAGCGCGAGCAGGCCGAGGTTGAACAGGGTGTTTTTCATCGAGGTCTCCTGGCGGCGGCGCACGGTGGGGCCTGCCCACGCGACGCCGGGCAAAACGAGTCCCTCGCGCCGCGCAGGCACGATGCGAGGAAACGGGGAACGCGCTGGGGTTTAGCCGGGCAGGTCCAGCTGCTGTTCGAGCCGCTCGCGCACGTGCGGCGACAGCGGCAGGTTCAGCGACAGGTCGGGCGTCGCCGACGGCGACAGCGTGCGGGCGAACTCCATGTTCACCACATAGGTGTGGCCGCACTCGGGATTCGAGCAGGCGAAGGTCACTTCACGGAACGTGAGGGACATGTCGCGGCTGCTGCGCGCGGTGGCGCGCGCGCGGCAATGCGGGCAGCGGTTCAGGATGCGCATGGAATCGGGCTCCGGAGCGGGAACGGGCGCGCGAGGCGGGCGGGAACGGACGGGGCGCGCATCGGCGTCAGTCCTGGGGCGCGTCGGCGCCCGACGCAGCGGCGCCCGACACGTCGGCCTCCGGCGCAGCGCTTTTCTCGACGTAGCGGTCGAGGCCTTCGAGGTAGACGAGCCGCGCGACGCTCGACATCGAACGGCGCTGCCGCTCGGACAGTTGTGCGAGCGTATGCTGCTCATGCGGCATCAGCCGCATGTACACCGGCTTGCTCGACAGCACGCCGCGCGGGGAGCGGGACATGGGGATTCGTTTGGTGGACATGACGGATATACTTCCTGTCGTTAACCTTGCACAAGTTCATAATACACACCATTCGGTGTGCTTTCAACATCCAAACAAACCAAATGGAAAGTATCGGTGAGCGCCTGCGCGCGGAGCGCAAGCGCATCGCGCTGTCGCAGCGCGCGTTCGGCGAACGCGGCGGCGTCACGGAAAAGACCCAGGTGCTGTACGAGAAGGGTGAGCGGGCGCCGGACGCCCATTACCTGGTCGGCATCGGGGCGGCCGGCGTCGACCTGCTGTTCGTGCTGACGGGCGTACGCGCGGCGAGCGCGCTGGACGCGGACGAAGCCGCGCTGCTGGCGGGCTATCGCGGGCTGGACGAGCAGGGCCGCGCGGGGGTGCGTGCACTGATCGGCGGTTTGCGTGCGCCGGCGGCGCCGACGTTCAAGGGTGACGTCGGCCAGCAGATCCAGGGCGACGCGACGTTCCACGGCAATGTCGAACTCAATCTCGGAGGTGGACGCGCGAAGAAACGGAAGTAGCCCTTCCCCCGCCCCAGGCCAGGGCGGTATCGAGCTGATTTGTGACAAACGGTACGGAAAATGAAAACAAAGTACGAGTTTGAACGCGAAGTGGGACAGGTTGCCGGGGGCAACATCAAGTCCAACACCGTGCAGGCGCATGTCGACCTGCATATTCATCACGGCGTCGATCCGACGCCCGTCAGCGATCGCCAGCGCAACGCGATCGCGCGCAAGGCATTCGAGATCGAATCGAAGACGGGCACCGACAAGCTGATGGTGTACCGCCGCCTGATGAGCGTATTCAATTTCGAGAGCATGGAGACCTTGCCGCGCGAGAAGTACGCGCGCGTGCTGTCGTATCTCGATGGTTGGCTGCGCAACGGCATGGCGGGGCAAGCCGCCGCCGCCCGTCAGCCGCCGCGGCCGGCAGGCCATGGGCTCGACGCGCCGCGCTATCGCCAGGCGCCGGCTTCGGCCGCGCTGGTCGCCGAACTGCGGCAGCCGATGTTCATCCAGTCGTCGGTGCTCAACCCCGGCGCGAAGAAACTGCCGTGGCGCGCCGTGCTGGCGGGCGGATTGGCGCTGTCCGGCCTGGTGGCCGGCGCGTACGCGATGGGCGGCCGCCTGGTGGCGCCGGCGCCCGTCGCGATGCCGGCGGTCCCGCGCGTGCTGCAATGCGAGTACGGCGGCGCGCGCTATACGGTCGGCAGCATCGTGATGCAGGCGGGCACGCGCCAGCAGTGCGTCGCGGCGGCCGAACACGCGGCCTGGGAGCAGGTGCCGGGCCACCGGCGCTGATCCGATCCGGCGCGAGGGACCGTCGCCGTCACTGGCGGCCCGGCCGAGCCCGCGCGGTAGCGCACCCGGCAAACGTTCTCCGTGATCACTGGCCTTTCGGCTTGCCGCCCGAGCCGCTTTTCTGTTTCGGCGGATCACCCTTGACCTCCAGTTCGAGCGTCGTCGTGAAGCCGCCCGCGTCGATCTTGTGCGTCACCTTCTTCGCGAGCCAGACGGTCTCGTCGATCTCCGGCTTGAAGCCGCTCAGGTTCACCGGCATCTCCGGATAGAGATCCGGCCGGCCGAGCGCGAGCGCGTAATCCAGGGTCGCCTGGCTGCGGACCGTGCGCTGGTATTCCGCCTGCGCCGCCGCGCGCGCCGCGGCTTCGTCCGGGTAGGTCTCCGGCAGCACCTTGGTGTTCTTCGCGTCCTTGCCGCCGCCCACCTCCACCGACTTGCGCTTCGCGCTGCCGGTCGAGTGGTAGTACGCGCGCACCCCGCCGAACTCGTCGCGCTTCGCGAGGCTGTACTGGTGCCGGTCGCCGCTCGCACGCGTGATCGCGAGCGCGGGCAGCGGCTTGCCGCTCGCGGTGCGGCCCCGGCCGATCGGCATGAACAGCAGATTGCCGCTCTTGACCGACGCGACCGCGTCGTAGCGTTTCGCGATCCGCGTGATGAACGACATGTCGCTCTCGTGCGTCTGGTCGATGTGCGCGATCGCGACCTTCGCGAGATCCGCCGGGATCACGGGCTTCAGGTGATAGCGCGCAGCGAGCGCCTGCACGATCGCGCCGAGCGTGGTGCGGTGCCAGCTCTTCTCGCGCCGTTCGCTCATCGCATCGGTCAGCGAACCGGCGCGCGCGCGCACGGTGATCGTGTCCGGCGCGCCCCGGAAGCTCACCTCGTCGATGGTGAAGCGGCCCTTGTCCACGAGGCCGGGCTCGATCCAGCCGAGCTGGAGCGTCAGCTCCGCGCCGCAGGCGGGCAGGTCGAGCCGGCCGTCGCTGTCGTCGAGCACCAGCTCGAGCGTGTCGGCCTCGCCGCCGCGGCTCTCCACCAGCGACAGGCTCACGAGGCGCGGATCGAGCGCGCGCGTCAGGTCGCGGCCGTCGAGCGTGATCCGGTAGTCGGCTTGCGGCTGTTTCATGCGCGCCGACCTTGCGGCTGCGCCGCGTCCGGATCGTCCCCGTCCGCGTCGGACGGTTCGCCCGCGGCGATCGCGGGGCGTTCGTCGACGCGGCGCAGGACGATCGAGAAGGTGATCTTGCGCGGCACGCCGTCGCGCTGCAGGTAGGCCTGCGTCTCGTCGAGGCTTTCGATCAGGTAGGCGCCGTAGACATGGCCCGCGCCGTCCACCAGCACGTAGGCGTCGCCGCGCGCGGCCATCGCGCGCAGTTCGTCGAGCGAGTCGAGCGTGCCCGCCAGCTGCGGCGCGAGCACGCCGTTGAGCGTGACGGTGTCCTTGCCGGGACCGGTGAACTGGCTTGCGTCGCGCACGCCGACGCGCGATGCGGTGACGTGCTTCCAGTCCATCGAGCGGCGCAGGTCCTGGTAGGCGAGCGTCGGCAGACCGAACGCGAATTGACCGAGAGAGGCGAGCATGCTGGCAATCCTTGCGAGTGAGACGTGGGGTCAGGCGAGCGCGTCGGAGAAGCTCGACACGATGCGCGTGCGCTTCAGTTCCTCGCCGCGCGCGAGTTCGGTGCGCACCATCCGCAACAGTTCGTCGCCGGCCGGCCCGGAGTTGGCGGTCAGCGTGATGTTGTAGGTGTCGCCCGCGACGTTGACGGTCTTGCCCGCGCTCGGCGCGCCGAGCGGCGCGCGCGTGTCGAACGCGAGCGGCGCGGCGTCCGGGGCGAGGGCGTCGGACTGGCCGAGGCGCAGCGGTGCGGCCGGCGCGGGCGGTAGCGCCGGGGGCAGCGGTGCGGCGGCCGGGGCCAGGGCGCTCGCGCCCGCCGGCCGCGCCGCAGGCAGCAGCGGCGTCGCGGCCGGCAGGGTCGGCAGGGGCGCGGCGAGCGGCCCGACGCTCGCACGTTGCCCGCCGAAGCTGGCCGCATCGAGCGGCTGGCCCGCGGCGGGCACGGTTACGGGCGCGAGTTGCGCGGAGGCGTCGCGCAGCCCCGGCGCGGCGAGCGGGCCGACGCCCGCGTGCTGTCCGCCGAAGCGGGCCGGATCGAGCGGCGCGCCCGCCGCGGGCGCGGTCACGGGCGCCAGTTGTCCGGACGCATCGAGCAGCCCCGGCGTAGCGGGTTGATTCGCGAGCTGCGCGAGCGTGGACGGATTCTTGAGCGCGGCCCCGACGTTGCCGGGCAGCGGCTTGGTCTTGTCGTCGGCGTCGTCGCCGCCGATGCCGAACAGCTTGCCGACGTAGTGCGCCGCTTTCTTGATCCATTCCACCGCGCCGGCGAACACGCGCTGCACGACGTCCCAGTGCGTGATGATCAGCGCCGCGACCGTCACCAGCAGCATCAGCGGATTGGCGAGGGCCACCCGCCCGACGAGCCCGATCGCGACCGCGACGCCGCGGAACAGGCCGATCAGCGGGCCGAACAGGCTGAGCCCGCCGAGCGCGCCGCGCAGCAGCGCGATCGGTCCGAGGATGCTGCCGACCATCATCAGGAGGCCGCCGCCCGCGGCCATCACGCCGCCCAGCACGGCGGCGACGCGCATCAGGCTCGCGGTCAGCTCGGGGTTCGCGCGCATCCACTCGGTGATCTTGCCGACGATGTCCGACAGGAATTGCAGCGTGGCCTGCGCATCGGGCGCGATCGCCGCGCCCGCGACGCTCAGCGCCTCGGTGCCGCGGTCCATCAGCGCTTCGCGCGCGTTGCCGAGCGTGTTGGTCTGCAGGTCTGCGCGCTGCTGCATGCCGGGGCCTGCCGCGAGCTTGTCGGCGTTCTCGCGGTACCCGGTCGGCCCGGCGTCGATCAGCGCCGACGCGGCCTTGCGGGTGGTGTCGTCGCGGCCGAACAGCTGCGCGAGCACGGCTTCGCGCTTCTCGTCCGACAGCGCCTTGAGCTTGCCGAGCTGCGCGGCCATCTTCTCGACGCCGCCGAAGCCCCCCTTGCCGTCGGTGAAGTCGAGCTTCCTCGCGGGATCGAGCAGGCGGTTGGCCCGGCCGACCTTGTCGGTCCGGGCCACGGTCGACAGCAGCTTCGCGTAGCCGGCGCCGGCCGCCTTGCCGTCGAGGTCGCCGGACTGCTTCGCGATCATCAGCAGCGGCGTCAGCGCCTGCGCGCCGCGCGAGCCCTCGAGGCCGAGCTTGCGCATGGCGGGCGCGAGCTTGTCGAAGCCGGCGGTCAGGTCCTTGTCGTCGAGGCCCGAGTGCAGCGCGCGCTGGGCCACGTCGCTGAGGGCGACGAGATCCTTCGCGCTGCTGTTGGTCGCCTGGCGCAGCGACGTCGCGAGCTTGGCCGCCTCGGCCGGCGTCTTGCCGATCGCGAGCGACAGCTTCGAGACGGCCGCGCCTACGCCGTCGAGCACCTCGGCGGGCTGGGTGCCTTCCTCGACGAGCGTGCTCATCATCTCGCGGAACGCGTTCGCGGAGCCGGGCAGCTTCGCGCCGAACTGCTCCGCGAGCAGGTTCATTTTTTCGAAGACGGGCGGCACCGTGCCGTCGGGCTGCATCAGGCTCGCCTTCAACTGGTTCTGCGAGGCCTCCGCGCTCATCGCGGCTTCGAGCGGCTTGCCGACGATCGTGCGGCCGACCGACGACAGCGCCTCGCCAGCCCCCTTCATGTTTTCCGCGCGGTCCTTCAGATCGGCCGTGCGCTTGTCGCGTTTCTCGTCCGAGGCTTTTTGCCGCGTGTCGGTGTCCTGCTGCAAGGTGCCCGCGCGCGTGTCGAGGCGCCGCGACTGCGCGGCGAGGCCGCGGTTGGGATCGAGGCCCTGCCGGCCGAGCCGGGCGGCGACCGCATCGAGCTGGCGACGCGTCTCGCTCTGCCGGGCCTGGGCGGCGCTCGCGCTCGCGAGCGCCGCGGGGCGCTCGGCCGCGATCTTCCAGAGCGGGGTGCCGCTCGCCGCGACGATCTCCTGGTTGACCTGATCGACGCGCATGCGGGCCTCGATCTGCCGGTCGGTCGCGGTCTTGAGACGCGCCGTCAGCTTGCGGAAGGACTCGATGTCCTGCTGCGCGCGCTTGACCGAAGCGAGTTCGGCCTTGGACGCCTTCAGCTTCTGCGCCTCGACGTCCCGGCTCGCGAGCATCGCCTGCAGGGATTGGGAGGCGCGCCCGAGGCGCGCCCTCAGCTCACTCGATTTCTGGTCGTTGCTCATGATTCGGATTGGTAACGTTCGCGGGCGCGCTCACGCCAGGCCATCAGCTCGGCGAGCGTGAAGTCGTACATCGCGCCGGGGGGCCAGTGGAACACCAGCGCGATGTCGGCCATCGGGTCTTCTACGCAGACGGGGATGCCATGGCCGCTTTCTGCGATCTCGACAGCAAAAAATCGCTGAAGGCCCCCGCCAGCGCGAGCAGGTCGGCCGGGTCGAGCTGGCCGACCTCGAATTCCGTCAGCGACGGCGAGGTGATGCGCGGCAGCACCTTCTGCAGCGCGCTGACGTCGAAGCGCGCCAGGTCGTGCAGCGAGGTGCCGCGCAGCTCGCCCGCGGTCGGCTTGCGCAGCGTGACGGCGGTGATGGTCTCGCCGTCACGCACGATCGGCGTGTCGAGCGGGATCGCCGAAGCCGCCGCTTCGGCGCGGACGGCTTCGTGTTGAGCGTGGTTCGTCATGATGGAGTCGTTCTCGCCGAAGGGGGATCAGAGGCCGATCGCTTTGCGCAGCGACCCGAGCAGGTCGACGCCGTTGACGGTCTCGACCATGTTGATGAAGTCGAACTCGTGGATCACCTGGCCGTTGATCGTGAGCTTGTAGTAGCTCGCCTGCGTCGTGACCTTGAACGCGGTGTCTTCCTTCGACTTGGCCGTGCCGAGGTCGATCTCCGAATGACGGCCGCGGATCACGATCTCGACCGCGTCCGGACGTGCCGAATCCTCGCCCTGGTAGGCGCCGGCGAAGCGCAGCTGCACGCCGTCGTGGGTCGTCACGCCCCATTGCGACAGCACGCCGCGCATCAGGCCGCCGCAGGTCCATTCGAGCTGGATCGCTTCCTGGCCCCAGTCGACCTTGATCGGGCCGGTCATGCCGCCCGCGATGTAGTCCTCCATCTTGCGCGACAGCTTCGGCAGCGTGATTTCCGCGACCTGGCCGACGTACGCGTTGCCGTCGTTGAACAGCATGTAATTCTTGAGTTTGCGAGGCATACCCATGTGAGTGCTCCAGTGAAAGTGAGGGCGGCGGGTCAGGCGGCGACGCGCGAGGCGAAGTCGGCGAGGTAGCGATCGGTGATGCGCTGGCGCAGCGTCAGGTTCTCGATCGGCGGCACCGGCGTGTAGTCGTAGTCGATCGCGAGCTTGCCGGCCTTCAGCGCTTCCGGCGTGTTGACGCTCTCGTCGTACCAGGCCGAGCCGCCGATCAGGTAGCCGTTCGCGATCAGTTCGCGGAACTTCGCGTTGATGCTTTCGCTGATGTCGCGCACGAGCGACGGGTGCATCGGCTTGTCGACGTAGGTCATGTGCGCTTCGGCCATCGTGTCGGCCAGCACCTGCGCGGTGCGCGTGTAGTTCTCGAACGCGAACAGCGGATCGTCGGAGCAGGTGCGCGAGCCCCAGAAGCGGAAGCCGTTCGCGCGGATCAGCGTCGTCACGTCGTGCTCGTTCAGGTAGCCCGCGTCGGTCGCCGGATCCTGCAGGTCCCAGAACACGTCGCGGCTCACGCCCGTCACGCCGTTGATGCCGACGTTCGACAGCGACTTGTGCCAGCCGGTGTCCTCGTCGATCTTCGCGCGCAGGCCGAGCGCGATCGCGGTCGCGTCGATGACCGTGCTGCTGTTGGTCGCGGTGTCCCAGCCGAGGAATTCCGGCCACACCACCATCAGCTCGCGCTGGTTGAACTGCTTGCGGTAGGCGGTGACGTCCTCCTTGGTCTTCGCGCCGGCGGCCGACACGTAGGCGAAGCCGCGCAGCTTCTGCGCGAGTTCGGCGAGCGCTGCCGCGACCGGCTGCGAATCGAGGCCCGGCGCGCCGAGGATGCGCGGCTTCACGCCGAGCTTCGCCTCGGCCGTCAGCAGCGCCTTGAGGCCCGTGTACTGGCCGTCCGGCGTGACCGTGCCGACCACGTTCGAGGTCGTTTCTTCCGGGGTCTTGCCTTGCGGCACGCGGACCACGATGCACAGCGGCTTGGCCTGCTTGCTGATCGCAGCGAGCGAGCGCGCGAGCGTGCCCTTCGTGCCGGCCTTGCCGATCGCCTGCAGTACGTTCGTCAGCAGCACCGGCGTGTTGAGCGGGAAGGTTTTTTCGTCGGCGTCCTCGGCCGTGAAGACGCCGCCGATCACGGCCGTCGAGACGGTGCGGATCGGACGGGTGCCGTCGTTGGCTTCGATGACGCGGACGCCGTGGTGGTAATCCTGGGGCATGTCGTTACTCCAAGGTGAGAAAATTCAGGAGCCCGAATCAGGGCGATCTGGGGTTAAGCCGCGGGGGCGGCGGGTTGCGGATCCGTTCCGGCGGGCGCCGCGGGGGCGGCGTCCTGGGACGGGGCCGGGGAAGACGCCGCCGGATCCGGTGACGCGTTCTTCGGGGGCGTGACGGGCGCGTCGTCCTTCGGCGGCGTCGCGGGATCGGGTTGCGGCTTGGGTTCCGGCTGCGGCTCGGGCTCGGGTTTCGGTTCCGGCTTCGGTTCGAGCTTCGGCGGCGGCGGCACGTACGGCGTCGGCTCGGCGGGCCAGCTCAGGTTCTCGGGGAAGCCGTCCTTCTCGATCTCGCGCACGAGCGCCATCTGGTATGCGGACCAGGCCTTGAAGTAGTACACGCCCTCGTCGTCGAGCAGGCCCGCGGCGAGCGCATCGGACTTGCCCGCGTTCTGCTTGCGCGCGCGCGCCATGCGCAGCTCGAACTCGGCCATCGCGGCATCGCGCTTTTCCTGTGCGATCAGCTCGGGGGCGACGCTCCAGCCGCCGTCGCGCCAGCTGTGGCGTTCGGACGGGCGCGCTTTGTCGGTGAGCCCCTGTTCGTCCGGGGTCTTGCCGGCGATCACGATTTCACACGGCAGGCCGTCGCTCTGGCGGTACAGCACGCGGCCGCGATAGTCGGGCAGCAGCGACCACGCGCCGTCGCGATAGAACGGCCAGGTGAACGGCGTGCGCGCGGGCGGCGCGCCGGTCGTGCTCGATGCGGGGATCAGCCAGCGCGCGTCGTTGCGCGGATCG
>NZ_JAAGNW010000040.1:0-21777 GCF_010645215.1 Burkholderia multivorans
GACCGCGATGTCGGACAGCGCGTCGCTGCCGATCACGCGGCCCTTGAATTCGCGCTTGTCGGGCAGCTTCACGTCGACCACGCGCGCCTCGCCGACCACGTGGCGGTTGGTGACGATGTAGCCGTCCGCGCTGACGATGCAGCCCGAACCGAGGCTCTGTTCCTCGCGGTCGCCGATCACGCGCCGCCCGAGCAGCGCCGCGAGCGGATGATCGGGCGGCACGCCGGGCGGCAGCCAGGTGCCGACCTGCGCGACCTCGCGGGTCACGCTGATGTTGACCACCGCCGCGCCATAGCGCTTGACGAGCGGCGCGAAGCTCGGCACGCCGGCGGGCGCGACCGCCGCGAGCGGCGCGTCGGCGGCCGCCGACGCGGCAGGCGGCGCGGCGATGCCCCATGCCGCACACGCGACGCCGATCAGCGCGCCCCGCCGGGCAAGCGTACCCACGATCCTCGCGTTTCTCATCGCGCGTGCTCCCTGTCGCCTAGCGCGGCGGCGGCGGTGGCGGCGAAGGCGGCGGACGTTGCGGCTGCACCGAACGCCCCCAGTTGCCGCCGAAGCGGTTCTGCTCGCCCGACAGATTGAAGGTGCCGAGCCGGTTCGACGGCTGCGCCGCGCCCGCCTCGGCGGCGCTGACGCTCGAACCGGGCGCGTCGGGCGTCACGCGCGGCGCAAGCTGCTCCGACAGGCAGCTGTACGACAGCGCGCGCACGCCGTTCACTTCGGCCTGCACGCAGACCGGCCGCGACGGGCCGCCGGCAGGCTGCGCCGCGGGCGACTGCGCGAACGCCCAGCCCGCGCATGCCATACCCACCAGCGCCGCGACGGCGGCCGCGCGCCGGCCCATCACGCACGCTCCTGCTGACGCCGCTGCCGCTCGCGCTCGTAGCGGTCGAGCAGGCGCGCGAAAGTGCGCGATTCCACCGGCCCGACGGGCGGCAGGCTCGTCGCCGCCACGCGCGTCTGCCGCAGGATCGATTCCCAGCTGTTGATCGCTTCCGCCGACGGAAACGGCGTATCGGCCGGTTCGCGGTAGTGCACCCGGAACAGCTGGGCGGCCTGCCCGGCCGGCGTCCAGAGATCGCCGACGTCCTCGATCCGCACGTCGAACCAGAAACGGATCCAGTACGCGCCGCCGTCCGCCTGCGGCACCCGGATGAAGCCCGCCAGCACCAGCAGCAGATGCGGCAGGTCGCGTTCGTCGAGACTCCGGTAGGACCACAGGTTCAGCACGTCCGCGCACTGGATCAGGATCGCGAAGCGTTCGAGCGTCAGCGAGGGCGCGAGCATCTGCATCCGCCGGTAATGCGCCTGCCAGCCCGCCAGGAAGCGCGTGCGGTGGCCGAAGTCCGCCGCCGGCCCGCCGCGCTGCGCGACCGCGAGCCCCGCGAGTTCATAGTGCGGCGTGGTCAGCGGGCAGCGCGCGTCGTCGCCGGCGTCCTGGTGCCGGAAGTAACGGCGGCCATGGCGCTGGCGATGCGTCGGCACGAGTTCCCCGCCGCACAGCGGACACCAGCGCGCAGCGCCCGACGCAGCGGCGCCCGACGCAGCGGCATCGGCCGCTCCCGCGACCGGCGCGCGGAACGCATAGGTCTCGACATAGCGTTCATCGAGCGGATGCAGCGTCTTGTCGTGACCGGTCATTGGGTGGCGCCGGCCAGCTGCTTGAGCGCAGGCTCGTCGAGCGTCGCCGCGCCCGGCGCGACCAGTTTCGCGAGATAGGCCTGCGCGTTCTGTTGTTCCTTCGCAGTGCGCAGCGACGCGCGCAGCTGTTCGCGCACCTCCGCCAACGGACGGACGCCGGCCGGGCGCACTTCGATCAGCTTGACGAGATGCAGGCCCGTGTCGGTGCGCACCGGCTCGCTGATCTCGCCGGGCTTCAGCGCGGCCAGCGCCTGACGGATCGCCGGCACCAGCCGGTTCTCGTCGGTGAAACCGAGATCGCCACCCTGCGCCGCGCTCGTCGTGTCCTGCGACGACGCACGCGCGAGCGCACCGAACTCCGCCCCCGGCGCACGCGCCCGGCGCAGCAGCTCGGCCGCCTGCTTGCGCGCCTTCACGAGCGTCGCGGCGTCCGCGTCGGCGGGCACGGCCAGATAGATCTGCGCGACATGCAGCGCGCGCGGCGTCGCGAACAGTGCGCGATTGCCGTCGTAGGCGGCCTGCAGCTCGGCGTCCGACGGATAGTCGGCGGGCGGTGTGCTGACCGACGCCAGATAGCTGCGGAACACCGCCTCGCGCTGCGCGGCCTCGATCAGCGTGCGCACCCGGCCCTGGCGGTCCCAGTCCTTCGCTTTCGCCTCGTTCACCAGCACCTGCTCGGCAAGCCGCGCGCGTACCAGGCGCGTCAGCAGCGCCGGGTCCGCCGCGAGCCGCGCCTGCGCGTCCGGGCCCAGCGCCGCGACGAGCGCGGTCACGTCCGCGCGCGTCAGCCTGACGTCGCCCGCGCGGGCGACCACCTCGTCCTGCGCCGCGCGGGCCGGGCCCAGCGCGGCGAGCGTGGCGAGCACGAGCCCGCCCGTCATGGCCTTCCAAGTCTTCACGATCTGTTCACTCCGTATCTGTTTCGCTGATGAATGAGCGGGGGCGAGGCCGTCACGCCGGCGCTACTGCGCCGCGAAGCCGAAACGCACGACGATCGGCTGGCGCATGCCGCGCGGCGGCGGCGAGGCCATCGCCTGGCGCAGCAGCAGCGCGCGCAGCGCCGCCTCCGCCTGCGGATCGCCGAGCGCCGGCCATTCGACGCGCGTCACCCGGCCGTGCGCATCGAGCCAGGTCGAGATCGGCAGGTCGATGCGCGGCTGCCCCGCTGCGCGCTGCTCGAAAAATGAATAGAAGCGCTGCGCGTCGGCGTTGTCCTCGTCGAGCGCCGCGTGCAGTCGCGCCGACACCTGCTGCGCATACGCGACCCAGGCGGGGGGCGCATCGCTGGCCCGCACCGGCGCGGGTTGCGCGCGCACGCCGCCCGTGACGAGCGCGCACAGCGCCGCGCCCAGCAGCGCCGCCCGGCTGCGCCAGTTCATGACGCCGCGAGCGCGGAAGCGGCGGCCGGGGCGCTCGCCGCGCGCGCGGCGGCTTCCGCCTCGGCCAGCGCCGGACGATTGCGCAGATGCAGCAGGAACTCCTGCAGCAGGCGGTCCCACAGTTCGATCGACGAGCGCAGGTGCCGCGGGCTCACGCCGCCCGCGACCATCACATCGTGTTCGAGCACGACGAACGGCCCCTGCTGTGACAGCCGCGCGAACCGCCGCGTGCGGTTCCAGCTCGGCACCAGGTCGGCGGGCAATTCGCCCTGCACCTGCAGCGCGCAGCTGAAGGTCCAGTCGATATAGGCCGCTTGTTCGCCGTCCGGCGTCACGGCCGGATTGCCGAACGAGACCGCGAAGCCGATGCCCTGGCTCGCGCTCAGCAGTTGCACGACGCCGTTCTGCTCCGCGAGCGTCACGCGATAGCCCGCGTCCTTGAAGACGTCCGCGAGGCCGTCGGCCGTGAGGCTGTCGATCAGTGCGGCGGTTTGATGATCTGTCATGTCGAGGTCCTCGGAAAAATGATGGCCGGCGCGGCTCAAGGCGTCGCGCCCGATGCGGGAACGGCGGCGCGCGGGTCGTACTTGCCGTCGTAGAGGCGGTCGCCGTAGCGCTGCGCGATCTCGTCGTACTTCACGCGCGCGCCCTGCGCGAACGGTTCGCGCGAGCGCAGGAAGGTGCCGAACCCGACCTGCTCGTAAGCGCCCAGGATCTCCTGCCCCACCGCGTACAGCGCCGCGTTCTTCGCCTCGCAGCGCGCGAGCTGCGCCCCTTTCGTCTGCAGCTCGGCCTGCGCGTGCGCGTCGTCCGCCTCGCGCGCGGTCTGTTGCGCGCGCAACGCATCGCGTTCGCCGCGCAGCTGGGCGAGCTGCTTCTCGTCCTGCACCCGCGCGCTGCGCGCGGCGGCCAGTTCGCGCGCAGCAGTCGCGTCGCCGCGCCCCTGGCCCTTGAGCTTCGCCAGCTCGCTCTGCGCATCCTTGAGGTCGGCCAGCGCGCGGTCGCGCTGCTGTTCGAGCTGCGCGCGGTCCGCGCCCTGCCGGTCCTGCAGCTCGCGCAATTGCTGCGTCGTCGCGCGCAGCTGGGTGCGCAGCTTCTCTTCGAGGCTCTGCGCCTGCGCCAGCCCGGCGCAGCCGCCCAGCACCGCGATCACGATCCAGTCACGCGTTTTCATGGCGGCCTCAGAAGCGAGCATTGAGTTCGATCTGCAGCACGTCGATCGACATCGGCGCGCCGTAGATTTCGCGCGCGCTCAGGTAGCGCGCCGACAGCCACGTGTCGCGCGCGACCGCATACGCGGCGCTCAGGATGTAGCCCTTCGCGTTGGTGCCGCCGAGATGGAAGTCCGGATCGGTGAACGCGTCGAGCACGGCGTCGGGCTGCAGGTACTTGTAGCCGACCGAGAAGTTCCAGTCGCCCTTCTTGCGCGGCTCCGGCTCGCCCAGCGTCGCGCGTGCGAGGAAGCCGTTCGGGCCGCTCTGGAAATCGCCCCGCGTCGGCGTCGGCGAATTGGAGTTGTAGTTGTTGACGGGCAGCGACGCGGCGGAAAACGCCTTGTTTTCGTTGTACGCGAGATTGCGCACGTACTCGCCGTCGAGACGCAGCTTCACGCGGTCCGCGATCTTCGTGTCCCACTGCAGCTTGATGTCGAGCAGGCGGTAGTCGAAGGCGAGGCCGAACAGCTGCGGCATCGGCGTCATGCCCGGCGCCTTGGTCGGATCCTGGACGATGTTGCGCAGCGCGATCAGCGAGTTGCCCTTCTGCATGAAGGCCGGCGCTTCGTTGTCGGTGCTGCAGCTCGTCTGGCCCAGGTACAGCGAGCACGGCTGCGACAGCGTGCCCTTCATGTTGCGGAAGTCGTAGTACGCGATCGCGCCCTTCAGGCGGTTCTGCGTGTCGATCTTCCATTCCGCGCCGAACTGCGCGCCGAACATCCACTTCATGTCGGTGCCGCTCTTGTCGATGCTGTTCGACGGGAAGTTGTCGGCCGTGTACTGGATCGGGAACGCGCCCAGCGTGCCGAACACCGTCACGTCGGGCCGGCCCGGCAGCGCGCGGCGGAAGTTCGCCGCGATCCCGTCGAATTCGAGGTCGCTCGAATACAGCAGGTCCGACGAGAAGAACGGATTGTCGAAGCGGCCCGCCGACAGGTTGAACCACGGCGTCGGCTGGTACTTGATATACGCCTTGTTCAGCCAGATGCTCTTCTTCGCGAAGCCGCCGCCCGCGGTCGCGGTGGTCGACACCGGGCCGTTATCGTTGCCGGTCGCGAGCTGGATGCCCGTGCTGAATTCGTCGGACAGCACCGCCGTGATGCCGAAGCGCGCGCGCAGGCGCAGCAGGTTGTTGCGGTTCTCCGAATTGTTCAGCGTCGGCGGCAGCGCATGGCTCGTGTTCGAATTGACGTCGTACGGGCTGCCGGAATTGATGCCCGCGAAGTTGGTCAGGCCCGTCGCGTTATGGCTCGAGAACAGCCGGTATTCGTCGCGCACGCGCATGTCGCCGTCGAGCGTGATGCGCGAGACCCAGTCCGGGAACGTGTTCGGCTGCGCCCAGTTTTCCGACTTCGCTTGTGCGATCACCTCCTGCTTCACCTCGTCGCGGATCTGGTCGCGCACCACCTGCGGCACGTAGGGCACGCGCACCTCGCCCGCCTGCGCGAGCGCGCCGCCGGCAGCGCCCGCCGCGCCGCCCGCCATCGCGGCCCCGGCCGCCGGCCGGCTGGCCGCCGCCGCGCGCGCCTGCGCCGCTTCCTGCTGCGCCTCGCGGATCAGGTCGGTCGCGTTCTGCTGGGTCAGCACGCCGCGCTTCACGAGCAGGTTGATCAGGTTGATCACCGTGCTCTGCGTCGGACCGGCTGAACCGGACGCCGCCTGCGTTTCGAGCGACTGCGCATGGACTCCCGCGCCCCACGCCATGCCGAGCGCGGCGAGCGCCGCCCAGCCGATACGCGTGCGGCACGGCCGTCGCGCGGCCTGAACTTGCTTGCGGCGGCCCCCGGCCGTCTGGTTCTGCATGCTCTTCTCCACTTGATGTCGATTTAGGTAGGCAGGACTGCGCGGCGCGCCTTCAGGTCCGCCTGCCGTTCAGCTCGATTCGGAATTCGCGGGCGCCCGGCGTCCCTCCGGGCGGCGGCGCCTCGTCGAACCTGCCGAGGCCACGCAGCGCATCGGTGATCGCGTCGTCGAGCTGGGCCGTGCCCGACGAGCGCTCGATCGTCGCGCGCAGGATCCGCCCCGACGCGTCGAGCGTCAGGTGCACCGCGCCGTTGAAACGCGAGCCGCCGCTGTCCTGCACGCGCTTGTCGCGCGACAGCAGCTGCTCGACCTGGTAGCCGAGGTACTTCGCATAGGTCGCATTGCCGAAGCTGCCGGTGCCGCCGCCGCTGCCGGCCATCCCGCCGCCGTCGCCCGCCGCGATGCCGAAGCCGTCGGTGCCCGCCTGCGCGGGCGCATTCATCGTCATCTGCTTCGGCAGGTTGTCCGCGGGCTTCGGCGTCTCGCTCGGCTTCGGCACGGGCGACGGCTGCGGCACCGACGTCTTCGGTTCTTCCCGCGGCTTCTCGGGCGGGCGTTCCTTCGGCGGCGGCGGCGGGGGCGGCGGCGGCAACGGAATCACCGTCGTCACCTTGGGCGCCTCCGCACGCTTCACGCCCGCCTTGTCGCCGGCAAGCTGCCAGACGAGCGCGGCGAAACCGAGCGCGGCGAGCGCGATCACCACCGGCTTCACGAACCGGCGCGCGCCCTTGGGCGGTTCGCCGCCGTTGTAGGTCATGTCCATGGGGGTCCGCCGCCTAGCCTGCCTTGCCCTTGCCGGTGACGAGGCCGACCTGCGTCAGCTCGAGGCGGCGCAGCAGGTCGAGCACGTCCATCACCTTCTGGTACGCGACGGTCGAATCGCCCTTGAGCACGATCGGGAAATCCGGCTCCTGCGCCTTCTGCTGGCGCAGCCGGTCCTCCAGCTCGGTCAGCGTGACCGGATAGGTGTCGAGGTAGATCTGCCCCGCGTCGGACACCGTGATCGCCTTGGTCTTCGGCTTCGCGAGGCTCGCGGCCGAGCTGGCCTTCGGCAGATCGACCTTGATCCCCTGTACCGACGCGGTGGTCATGATGATGAAGATGACGAGCAGCACGTACGCCAGATCCAGCATCGGCGTGATGTTGATGTCGTCGTAGGGCTTGTCGTCGTCCTGGACCTGAATCGCACGCTCCTCAGTTCGCCGCCAGCGAGTGGTCGGGGTTGCTGTGCGCTTCGGCGAGGCGCGTGACGAATTCGTCGACGAAAACCTGCATGTTCGCGGTCACGTTCTTGTTGCGGACCAGCAGGTAGTTGTAGCCGAACAGCGCCGGAATCGCGACGAACAGGCCCGCGACGGTCGCGAGCAGCGCCGCCGCGATGCCGGGCGCGATCGCGTTGACGTTGACGTCGCCCGCCGCGGCGATCGCCGCGAACGTGATCATCACGCCGACCACCGTGCCCAGGAGCCCGAGGAACGGGCCGCCCGAGATCGCGATCGTCAGCAGCACCATCGATTTCGACAGGCGCTGGTTCTCGCGCACGAGGGTCGCGTCCATCGACGCGCGGATCGCCTCGATCGATTCCGCCGTGATCAGCGTGCGGCCGTTGGTATCGACGCGGCTGTGGATTTCCGAGACCCCCGCGCGATACAGCCGGTACAGCGGGGACTGCGCGAGCCGCCGCCCTTCGGCGCTTTTCTCGTCGGTGTGCGCGAGCCCGACCAGATGACGGCCGGCCACCGCGCGGAAGCGCTCGACGAAGAAGTGGTTGGCCTTGTCGACCTGGCCGACGTAGAGCGCCTTGGTCCACATCACGACCCACGAGATGAAGGCCATCACGAGCAGCACGGCGATCACGACCCATGCGTCGACCGTCACCGAATGCACGATCACGCCGAAGTAGCCGAAGCCGAAGCCCGACTGCTTCTCGTCCGCGCCGTAGGCGACGAGCTTCGACTCCGCGCCCTCGGACAGCGCCTCGACCGCGACCGACGCCGCCGAGCGCGCGACCTTCGACACGCGCAGTTCGTCGATCTGGCCGCTGTAGGCGGCATAGCCGCCGGTGGCGTTCGGCGCGTCGCCGCCCACCAGGGCCGCCGTATCGAACGCCGGCAGCGCGGCCGGCACCTGCGCCGCGACCTTGCCGCCGACGTAGAGCGTGACGGCCTTGCCGTCCGCCGTCACGGTGACGAGGCTCCACTGGCCGGCCGCGACCGGGGCCGTGGCCTGCGCGCGCTGCGGGCCGGCGCCGCCGTCGACCTCGACGAACGGCATGCCGTTGTCGAGCCCGATCAGCAGCGCGTTCGCGCCGGCGCGGCGGCTGTAGACCAGCGTGCGCGGCGCGAGCGCGGCGGGCTTCAGCCAGGCGCTGAAGCTCCAGGCCCCACCCGCCGCGACCGCCAGCGACGGCGACGCGGGCAGCGCGAGCGGCGCGGCGCTGCCGTCGAACTGCGCGGCATGGCCGACGATGCCGTCTTCCGAGATCCGCGCGGGGGCGTTCTGCGCGTGGTTGCCGTAGGCCGTCTGGTCCTTCGGCGGCGCGCCCGTCGCCCCGCCGAAGTGATAGACGAGCGTGTAGTCCGGGTCGAACGTGTCGGCAGGCTTGCCGCCGTCGGGCGCCTTCTTGTTGCCGTAGTACATCCAGATGCTCTGCGCCGCGCCGGCCGGCAGCTGCGGCACGTCGACCCAGATCAGCGCGACGCCGAGCACCGCGTCGTACTGTTCGACGTGATAGTGCAGCGGCGTCTTGTCGTCGGCCGCGACGAAGCGGATGTCCGCACCGTTGTCCTGCAGCCCGTCGAACTGGAAATTGCCCGAATGCAGACGGATCAGCAGCGGCACGCGGCCGGCCGACTCGGTCAGGTTCGCCCCCTTGGGCGTGGTGTCGATCGTGATCGCCTTGCGATACGACCAGTCATCCTGCCACCACGCCTGCGCGGCGCCGGGCAGATAGCCCAGCAGCACCGCGATCATCATCAACCACGCTCGCTTCAACATCCGATCCCCCGATTCAGCCAATGCCGCGCCATGCGCGACGCGGCGCCGATTAAGAACACTCAGAAACTCATCCGCACATAGAAATCGAAACGCGGGCTGTAGGCCTTCGTGTAGACCCCTGCCCGCAACGGCCAGCCCGCCTCGAAATCCGCACTCGCGTACTTGAAGAGGCGCAGCCGCGTGCCCACGCCGACGCTGAGCAGGTTGAACGTCGAGGTCTGCTGCGGCAGCGGGCTCGCGAGCCACAGATGCGCGGCGTCGACGAACGCATGGAAACGCCAGTCGTTCATGAAGCCGCCGACATACGGCGCGAGCGACAGCGTGCGCAACTCGATCGAGCCGAGCACGCCGCTGTCGGCGGTGTCCTCCGCGGACTGGTAGCCGCGCACGCTGTTGATGCCGCCCGCCGCGAACTGCTCGCTCGACACGAGCGGCCCGTTGGCGAACTGCGCGCTCGCGCGTGCGTTCGCCTGCATGCCGTTGGCGAAGTCCTGCGTGTGATTGACGTCGAACTTGCCGTAGATGAAGTTCGGCGTGGCGTTGTAGCGCTTCGCGTCGAACGCGTCCCAGTTGCTGCCGATGCCGCGGATCCCGGCCGTCATCGCGACCGAGAAGCTGGTCTGCGACGACTTGCGCACGAGCTGGCCGTTGTACGAGAACGTCACGGGCACGTAGGTCAGCGGCGCCTGCGAGACCTGGTCGCCGATCCGCACGTTCTCCTCGTAGCGCTTGCGGTCGATCTCGATGCTGACGGTCTGCGCATAGGTTTCGCTGGTCGGCAGCGCGTAGATCGCGGTAAAGCCGAAGGTGGTGCCCTTGCCGAGCACCGTGGTGCCGCCGACCGCCGCGCTGCCCGCGCCGTACGAGGTGACGTCGCTGTCCGAGTGGATCACCGTCGCGAGGAAGCTCCAGTGCGAGTTCTGCAGCGGCGCGAGATACGAGAACGAATACACGCGCGCGTTGTTCGGATGCTGCGGCGCGATCACGTAGGTGCCGGACACCACGTGGCCCAGCTGCCACAGGTTCGCGTAGCTGAGCGTCGCGCTGGTGCGCAGCGTCGACGTGTTCGGGCTCGCGGCGTTGTTCAGTTCGAGTGCGCCGTGCCACGGGCTGTGATCGTCGACCTTCAGGTTCACGTCGACCGTCTGCGGCAGCGCGCCCGGCTTCAGCACCGGAATCACCTGGCGGTCCGCCGTCCGGTTCAGGTCGGTCAGCTGCTGCTGCGCCTGCGTGAAATCGGGCACGCCGCCCTCGGCGAGCGCGGGCACCGCGTCGCGGATCAGCTGCGGCGACGCGTAGTGCGCGCCCTCGACGCGCAAGCGGCCGATCCGCGCCTCGGTGACCTGCAGCACGATCACGCCTTCCTTCACCTGCTGCGTCGGCACCTCGACGACGACCGATTGATAGCCCTTGTCCTGGTAGATCTTCTGCAAGGCGTCGCGCGCGGCGTAGACGTCGGTCAGCGAGCGGCCCGGCCCTTCGAACGGATAGACGGCGCGCTCGATGTCCACGCTCGGCAGCACGCTGTTGCCGCGCACGATGAACTCGTTGATGTCGAACGCGGCCGGCGCGCCCTGCGCGGGCGCCGCGCCCTGCGTGGACGCGGCGCTCGCGTTCGCACCGCCGGCCGTCTGCCCGTATGCCGCCGTCGCCGCCATGATTCCCCCCGCCACCGCGGCCCGCAGCCATCCGAGCCGCCGGCCGTCCGCTTCCCCGTCAAACCTGGGCGTCATCCCGCCACTCCTTCGTGATCCGTCGACGAGCCCGCTGATCTGCCGGCGACGCTATTGGTTTTTTCAAGTCGTGGACGATACAAAGCGGAGAAGACGCGACAATTACCTTTTGTACGTATAACGAAACGAGCGTTTCGGCGCGCGAGACGATCGGGCCGATGTACGTACTTTCCGTCACGCGCACGGGCCGTGCGCGCCGCTATCATTCATGCCCAGTTGCGCGCAGCGCGCGCGTTTTCCAACGATGGAGCGGCCCTGCGCGTTGCGATGCGCGCCGGGACGGTTCGCGCGCGCGAGCGCGGGATCGCGATCGTCACGGTGTTGTTGGTGGTGGCATTGGCGGCGACGCTCGCGGCGAGCGTCGTATGGCGCGAGCGGATCGCCGTGCGCGACGTGGAGAACCAGCGGCTCGCGTCCGAGGCGCTGTGGGTGCAGCGCGCCGTGGTCAGCGCGGCGCGCGCGCAGGTGCGCGCGCAGGCGGCCAAATCGACGCTCACCTACGACGGTCAGGTGTGGTCGATTCCCGTGGAAGCGCGGCCGCTCGCGAGTTTTCTGCCGCGCGACGCGCTCGCAATGAACAGCCGTCTTGCCGATGCGACGCTGACGAGCCGCGTCGAGGACGCGCAGGCGCGCTTCAATCTGCTGAATCTGGTGACGCGCGGCGGGCCGTCCGCGCCGTTTCAGGTGAACCCGAACGGCGTGCTCGCGTATCGCCGCCTGCTGAGCGCGCTCGGCATCGATGCCGCGCTCGCGCAGCCGACCGCCGAGTACCTGCTGCGCGCGATGAAGATCGGCGGAGCGGCCGAGGATCGACCCATGCAGTGGACCTCGCTGCGCGACCTCGCCTACGTGCCCGGCTACGACCCGGCCACGATCCGCACGCTCGCGCCTTATGTGACCTTGCTGCCGGATCTCGCCTACGTGAATGCGAACACAGCCTCGCAGCCGGTGTTGATGGCGGCCTTGCCCACGCTCTCCGACCTCCAGGCGCATCGCCTGGTCGAACGGCGCGCGACTGCGTACTACGTGAGCACCGCGGAGGTGTCGCTGATCCTGTGGCCGATGCGCACGGGCGGTTCGCGGCCGGACGGCGCGATGCTGACCGTCAACAGCGGCTACTTCATCGTGCATAGCCGGATCCGCGCGAGCGGCGTGGACATGCGATTCGATACGCTGATCGGACGTTATGGCCTCGGCGACAATGCGTGGACCACCGTGCTGCGCGTGCGGCGCGTGATGGAGTGAGGATGGCGCGCATTCGTGCGCGGCATGTCAGGGTTCGTCGCAGCGTTCGAGCCGCTCGCTCAGGTCGGCGCTGCGCAACATGTCGACGATCGACTTCCAGTAGTCGATCGGCACGAGACATGCGATCGGCTGGCCATAGCGCGTCACCAGCACCGGATGCTGAACCGCATCGCGCAACGCCTTCGACGGATTTCGGCTGAAATCGCGTGTCGCCATGGAAGTGGTCTGCTGCCAGAGAAATCGCTGCACGGAAGGCCCCTGTCGGGAGGACCGGCGCGCGCGTTCCGTTTCATTATGTGACCGGCAAGCCGGCCGCGCGTCAGACCCCGAGATACTTGTCGAATACTGGTTCAATCAGGCGATTGATTCTATCGACGGCCTTGCAGTTGCACAACACATTAATACTTTAAAAAATAAAAATCTCGATGTGCGAATCGAAAACCATGCGCTTCGTGACAAATGTTGTGTAACACCTTGAATTGGAATCGTCTTTTCTCAAGAAAAATACGCACAAGCTGAATCTTTTCGGCCATGTTGCGGCGGCGGTGTTTTGCGCGCGAGATTCCGGTTCGTTTACTGGCGGGCGACGCCGTAGCTGCCGTCGCCATTGCCGACCACCCGGATCGACGCGCCGCCCGAGCGCAGCGTGACGGTCATCGGCGCGTCGAGGCTCTCCGCGCCGAACACCATGCGCTGCGCGACGTCGCCGCCGGTGTAGCGCAACGTCACCGAGGTCACCGGCGCGCGCCAGCGGTAGGCGTCGAATTCGCCGCCCGAGAGGGTTTTCCAGCTGCCGTCGGGCTGCCGTTCGAGGAAGCGGTAGCCGCCCGGGGACGGCTGCCACGCGAGCGGCCCGGAACGGAACTGCGCCTCGTCGACCGCCGTTTCAAACAGCATCGCGAGGCGCGCGCCCTCGTCGCCGAGGTCGTTGCGGCGGTTGCGGGTGGGGGCGAGGGTGATGACCGCGACGAGCAGGCCCACGATCAGCAGCACCACCAGCATTTCGAGGAGGGTGAAGCCGCGTTGGGGGCGGGGTTGGAAGGCGCGTCGTGCCGAATTCGAAAACCCGGTCATCGGCCAAATCCGCTCGCGTGACAAAGCAAGGGATTATTGAAATCCAGGTTCAAGCCGTTGGCGTTCGCCAGAATATCCTCGGTGATGGGCTGTGTATAGGTGGCCGGCATCGTATCGAAGCCATAGTCGTTCACGATCTGTGCGAGATTCGAATCGATGTAATGATGCTCCAGCCAGGTGCGGATCGCCCGCCCCAAAAAGCGCTTGTTCTTAAAGCACTGGCTCACGATGACATTGCTCGTGCCCGAGATCGGGTAGCCCCTGACGGGATTCGGCACCTGCGGCACCCACGCAAACGGATTGGCCTTGTCGGCGGCAGAAATCGGCGCTATCGCGGTCTCCAGCGCTGCCGTCGCATTCTGATAGGTAGGCGCTAAATCCTGCCCTGTCGCTCCATTACGCAGATTTGCCACAGTCAGCTGATTCGCCGCGGCTGGCGCCGAACTCGGTGCCAGCGTCGTGTTCGTGTAGGCCGGGCTCAGATAGCCGATCGCTGCCTCGCCGCTGCCGCGCGACATCACAAGGTGCCGGGCGATCCCCTCGTCCCCCGCCTCGCTGACGAAATTGGGCGGTATCGCACCGGGCCTGAACACCATTTCCAGATTCGCCGTCGCAAAGAACGTCACGTTCGAATTCGCACTCGAACACACTGCCGCGAGATGACGGGTCAGCAGATCGGTCGTCCCGCTCTGGCCACGCGCATACACGACCGTGATTGGCGCCGAAGTCGTTGTGTAGGGCGCACCGGTGACTGGATTGATCACCTCGTTCCAGTTGGTCATCTTCCCGGAAAAAATCCAGCACAGGTCGTTATCGTTCAGCGAAATGGGCACCTTGATGTCCTGCGGCGCATTCACGAAAGGAATCGTGACCGGCGTCACGACATACGGCAACTGAATCAGACGGCCATCGGTCGCAGAGCGGGCATAGGAACCGACTGTGTCGACCTGTCCCGGGGCCAGCTGTATTTCGCTGATCGCGAAGTAAACCGTCCCGGTTTCGCCCGTACCGAACTGGCTGGCGTCGTTCATCAGAAAACCAGTGATGCCTCGCCCGCTATCCACCGATGCATACGAAATCGGCATGCCCAGCGCCGCTGCTTCTGCGATCAGTGCAGGCGTGATCAGAGACGAGCCGCCGCCCGTCGGTATAGAGAGCGCCGGCTGAGCCGATGCGACGGATGCACCGAACAGCGCAACGGCGCCTGCCAGCGCGCGGATCTGCCAGAACGGGGGCGTTTTCATCGGGATACCTGTTGACGATATGTCATGAGTGAAAAAAACACGCCGGCTTGCGCCGGCGTGTGCGACTACCTCACATCAAACACGCATTAACGACCGAGCGAGCCGCAAGCCGTCGTGTTGCCGATGTTCAGGTTCAGGCCGTTGTTGTTCGCCAGGATGTCCGACGCGATCAGCGACGAGAAGCTCGCCGGCACCGTGTCGAAGCCGTTGCCGTTCACGATCGACGCGAAGTTCACGTTCGTGTAGTGATTGGTCAGGAAGTTGACAAGCTTCGTCTGGATCACACGCCTGTTCGCGTAGCACTGGCTCACGACGATGTTGCTCGTGCCCGAGATCGGGTAGCCGGCGGTGGGGTTCGGAACGAGCGGCACCCATGCGAACGGGTTGCCTTCGCTGGCTTGCGTCGGCGCTTGCGCCGTAGCCAGCGCGGCCGTGGCGTTCTGGTAGGTCGGCGCGACGTCCTGGCCCGTGGCGGTGTTCCGCAGGTTCGCGACCGTCAGCTGGTTCGACGCAGCCGGTGCCGAGCTCGGCGCGAGCGTCGTGTTCGTGTAGTCCGGGCTCAGGTAGCCGATCGCAGCCGTACCCGCGGTACGCAGCGAAACGAGGTTGGAAGCGACGCCGCCGCTGCCCGTTGCCGCGACGAAGTTCGACGGCACGCCGCCGCTGAAGTTGCTCGCGAAGGTCTGGGTCGGGTTGAACGTCACGTTCGAGTTGCCGCTCGAGCAGACCGCGTTCAGGTGGCGGGTCAGCAGATCGGACGTGCCGCTGCCGTCGGCGCGATACACCACCGTGATCGGTGCGTTGGTCGACGTATAGGGCGCGCTCGTCACCGGGTTGATGACCTGATTCCAGTTCGTGATCTTGCCCGAGAAGATGCCGCACAGATCGGCGTCATTCAGCGAAATGGAAGCCGTGATGTCAGCCGGCTGGCTCACGTACGGAATCGTGATCGGCGTCACGATGTACGGCAGCTGGATCAGTCGGCCGTCGGTCGACGAACGCGCATACGAGCCGTTGACATCGGTCTGCGAGCTGTTCAGCGCCGAATCGCTGTTCGCAAAGTGCACAGCGCCCGTGGCGCCAGTGCCGAACTGGCTTGCATCGTTGGCCAGGAAGCCGGCGATACCCTTGCCGCTACCGACCGATGCGTAGGAGATGCCACCACCCGCAGCCGTGATTTCCGAGCCGACCGTCGGCGCGACCAGCGACGAACCACCACCCACCACCGTCTGAGCCATCGCGGCCGAAGCACCGAACACCGCGACCGCCATCACCACCGCCTGGCCAAGCTTGCTATTGCTGAATTTCATCGCAATTCCTTGTGGAAAGTCCAATTGGGAAAGTACGGATTACAGACAGCCCTCTTTGTGGACTGCGTGGTCAATATAGTGGTTAATTCTAAATTTATGGATTAAATGTACGTGAATAAGAAGAGGCTTTTTAACAACTTAATGTGCGTAACTTATTGAAGTTGAAAATCCTTGTAACGCTTCATTTTCATGACACGGACGAAGGGTCGGCGACCGTTGGATTCAGCCTGGCCGAATGCGAACGGTGCTATCGGGAATGGGATCCGGGCGTCCCGTCATGCCTGGTCGACAAGCCGCGGCCCGGTCGAAAACGTGATTGCCCGGCAATCGGCTGAACATGCCGCCGGGCCGCATGCGCCCTCGCATGGCTCAGATAGGCAGATTCCTCCTTTCATCTCGAATCCGCCATTTCAACGACGATATCGGTTGATTCGACCTATGCAAAGCCTTCAACCGAGCACGCTTCGCTCGATATAGCGCACCACCATCCGGATCGCGTCCTCTTCGCTTTGCCGCTCGGTTTCCACCACCAATTCGACGGCCTCCGGCGCTTCGTAGGGCGACGAGATGCCGGTGAATTCCGCGACCTCCCCCGTCCGCGCGCGTCGATACAGTCCCTTCGGGTCGCGCGCCTCGCACACGGCGAGGCTCGCCTTCACGTACACCTCGTGAAACGCCTGCGGAATGAGCCGGCGCGCCTCGTCGCGTCCGGCGCGCAGCGGCGAGATCAGCGCGACCAGCGTGATCGATCCGGCCTCCGCCATCATCGCCGCCACTTCGCCGACCCGTCGTACGTTCTCGCGACGGTCGGCCAGGCTGAATCCCAGATCGCGATTCAAGCTGGTCCGCAAGCGATCGCCGTCGAGTACATACGCGTTGCGGCCGGTCTGCCGCAACACGCGCTGCACACCATAGGCGAGCGTCGACTTGCCCGCGCCCGACAAACCGGTCAGCCACACCACCGCGCCCGGCTGCCGCGCGACCACCCGCGCCGGCAGCGCATGGACAACTTGCAGCGCGTCATGCCGCATGCGCCTCTCCACCCTCATCATCCGCGTCGTCGAGATCCCACATCCCGCCCTGCATCGTGACGACGCTCGTGGTGCGCATCCACTCCATCGGCGACAGGATCTCCGCACGCCGTACTCCCGGAATCACCTGCACGTCGAACACTTCGGAAATGCCGTTGTGGAACTGGAGAGTGCCAAGCACCTCGCCGTTGCGCACGTCGAGCGCCGCCACACCCGCAACCAGTTCGCCATCCTGCTCGATCGGCAACCCCTGCGGGCCGCGGCGCATGCGCAGTTTCGACAGTCCGACGAACAGCACGCCGCGATGTTCCGCCAACCCGTGCGTGAATCCGGGCAGTTTCGCCACCACGGTCTTCGCGCCGGTCGTGGGGTCGATCGTCAGCACCTGTCCGCGTCCGCCTTCGAGCACGAACAACCGGCCGTCGATCACGCGCGGCGAATGCGGCATCGACAGCCCGCTCGCGACGATCCGGCCGGACGGCACTTCCATCACGATGCCGGCGCTCGCCATGCCAGCACGCCACGCGCCCGGTTCGTCGGTCGCACCGAGCGCGGTCACGTAGTGCACTTTGCCGTCGTGGAACGCCATGCCGTTGAGATGGCAACGATCGCCCGGACCGAAGCTGCTGATGAACGGGGGCTGCCAGATCGGCGTGAAATTGAAGTGACCGTCGATCACGCACAGGCACGAGTACGCGGTATTCACCGCTACTATCGTCTGCTGGTTGAATGCCATGTCGTGCAGGTCGCAATAGCCCGTGAAATGAGCGGTGCGCGGCGCGTAGATCGCGTCGTAGTAGTCCGGTCGCGGCGGATAGCTGCCGGCGATGCCGCGCACGTTCGCGAATACCATCAGTTCCTTTTGCGTCGCGATCGCCAGACGGTCCGGCGCGACCGCGAGGCCCATCGAGCGCGGCAGCAGGCAAGCGGACAAGGTCGGCGTACCCTGTTCGACGCCGAGCAGCGCGACGCCGGTCGGACGCCGGCTCAACGCGAGCGTGCATTGCAGCGCCTCGAGCAGCGCGACGAAGCGGCCCGTTTCCTGCACGTTCAACAACGGTGCGTGATCGTCGGCGTCGATCGACGCGGCATCGCGTTCCTGAATCAGTTCCATCTCAGGTGTTCTCCCTCTGTTGCGTTGCATTTACAGCTTGCGATGACGCTTCGGATCGTCCGAGTCGCCGCCGAAGCTCTCGACCGAGGCCGAGATGACCCACCGGCGTTGCGCGCCGCCTGATGCATTGCCGTTCACGGCGTCCTGCGCCATCTTGCCGGCCGCCGACGCCGCCGCGCTCGCCGCGGTCAGTGCGCCGGTGTTCACCGACTGCATGACCGGAATCCCGGTCGCCGTGCCCTGCACCTGGATGTTGTCCGCGTTCACCACGCGCAGCGCAGCGACATTCAGGTTGCCGGCGCGGATCCCCGCGTCGCCCGCGTCGACCGTGCCGTGCGGCGCGATCAGGTTCACGGTGCCGAGCGGGCCGCCCGTCACTGTCTGCAGCGACGCGATCCCTGCGCCCGTGACGACGCCGCGCGCATCGAGCAGGCAGTATTGGTTGCGGTCGCAGGTATAGAGCGGCGGCGGGATGTCGGCGACCGACTTCGAGCCCTTGCCGCCGTTGATGTCGCCGTTCGCGCTCCAGAGCGTCATGTCGCCGCCCTGCTCGGTGAAGATCCGGCTCTGCGCGAGCAGCATGCTCTGGTCCGTGTAGATGTTCACCGCGCCTTTCTCGAGCGCGATGATCCCCATCTTGCCGGCATTCGCGCCGCCCGGCGGCGCGCCGCTGCTGCCGATCAGCGCCTGTCCGCCCGGCCCGACGATCGTGATGTCGCCGCCCTGCTGGGTCTGGATCGTGGTGTTGCGAATGTCGAGATTGCCGGTGGTGACGGGCGTGGTCGGGCCGCCCGTGTTCGACGTATAGCCGAGCGACGCGGGGAACAGCGTGCTGATTGCCTGATAGCCGCGCGTGTACTGCTGATAATACGGGCTCGCCGTGTTGTTGTAGTCCGCCCCGACCGATGCCAGCACGCTGAACAACACCTGCCGCGCGAAGATCTGCTGGACGGAGGACGGCAGTGCGCGGAACTGGCTCCATGCCTGAGCGGGTGTCAGCGTGACGGGCGGCTGGTCTGCCACGAGCCCCGTGTCGAACGCCTGCCCGGCGACGTAGCGCTCCATGAACGTGACGAGCGCGGGCGTCGTGTCCGGTACGCCGGCCGGGCGTGCGTTCGCCGGGTCGATGTAACGTGTGATGAAGCTCGTGTAGTCCGCGCCCGGGCCGACGCCGAAGCCGATCTGGATCTGCGCGCTTTCGTGCGGCAGATACGGATTCTTCGTGTTGCCGACCGTATCGATGCCCAGCGACGAACCCGGTACGGCCAGCTGGCCGATGAACGGCCCGATGTTTCCGCCGGCCTGGATGTCGAGCGTGCCGGGGCCGCCGAGTATGATCGACGGCATGACATTGCTGAGCGCGAGATTCAGGATCGAGGTTGGCGCGACGTCGAGAATATCGCCGCCCGCAACGATCCGGGTCGCGTCGCTTTGCCGCAGATTCTGCCCGCTCAGCGCGAGATTGACGATATCGCCGCCCGCATAGATTTGCGCGGCCTTGCCCACGATCAGCGCCAGCAGATTCGAATAGATGCCGTTTGCATTCAGCATCCCCGTCACGATACTGCCCTGGTTGCTGTAGACCCGCACCGGCGTCGTGTCGCCCTGGTGTAATGGAATGCCCGCGTGCTGCTTGCTCGACCCGAGACTGAAGTAGTTGAGTGCCGGTTGAACCGCCACAACACTCGCCAACGGAAGCAATGGCGACGGCAACCACGACGCATCGCCGTCAGACATGCCGAACGAGCTCCAGCCGCCCCACAGGGCGGGATCGGCAAGCGTCAAGGTGCCGTTCGCCAGGAGATTCAATTGCCCGTTCGCGGACGGATAGGTCTGCCCCGACGCACCGATCGTCATGTTCCCTGACAGGGCAGTGAAGCCCAGCGATGCGGGCAACATTTCGGCCGCCCTCGCCATCATGTCCGTCCCTGCTCCCACTAAAGCCGGTTTCGACAGGTTCGGCGCCCCGTTTTTCCCCTGCGCACCACCATAGGTCAGGTTGCCAGCCGTCGTGAGCACATTCACGGCCGATGTCGGCGAATAGGATTGGGAATCCACCTTCAGAGAAACGCCCGCGAAGCCCGGGATATGGTATGCGCCAAGCGCCGGTCCCGAGAAGAGATAGGACGGGTTGAATATGCCGCCGATATCGGCACCCGTCCGCGCGCTGACGTCCAGCACGCCGTTCTGCGTGGCGAGGATCGTCGCCATCGATCCCGCATCCTGCGCGCCCACGAACATGTGCTGCGTGCTCGCACCGATCCGGCCGCCCGCCGTGATCGTGCCTGAGCCATTTGCGACGAAATAGTCTCCGCCCAGGATGTCGCCGCCCGCACGCACGTCGAGATTCCCGCCGCCGATCACGTTGACCGCGCCGGACGCCTTGTACCAGGTGGTCGGCAGCGATACCGCGAGATTCGTCACGTTGCCGCCGGCCGACACCGAGACGTTGCCGCCCGCGCTCAACACGCCCTGATCGAACGCGCCGTAGTTGATCGAGGTCTGCGTGATGTTGCCCTGCGCGTCATAGGTGTTGCCGAGCTGCATCCACGGCCACCAGAACTGGCTCATGCCGGTGCCCGCCGTACCGGTCACCGAACCGTCCACGTCGACCGTGCCGACGATCCCCGTCACGTCGCGCTGCGCGCGGATCGTGATGTCCCCCGCGCCTTGCGGATTGACGGCGGGCGTCAGCATGAAGTTCGGTTGGCCGCTCGGCGTCTTGTCGTTGCCTCCCGAGGCAATCAGCGACGTCGTCCCCGACGGCGCGCCGGGCGCGGCCGCGCCGGCCGCGTAGATCGCGCCCGGCGCAACCGTATCGAGCAGCGAGACGTCACGCGCCGCCGCCAGATCGATCGAACCGGTATTGGTGCGGATCAGCGTCGGCGCGACGATCGCGCGGCTGTTCGGATCGTTGTAGGTGAAATGGCCGTCGGTGGTCATCCGGTAGGACTGGTGACCGTCCACCAGAATATCGCCACCTGCGCCGGACGGCTGCAATGCGAGCGGGTTGGCACTCGTCGGATCCGCACCGGCCACGAGTCGGAACGATGCGCCGCCACCGCCATTCAGCGCTGCGCTCAACAAAGGCAGCGGATTGTCCGGCCGTGCGACGGGCGCCGGTGTGTTGTCGACCGGCGCAGGCGTGCCCGTCGTGACGGTCGACGTGATCGTGCTCGGCTGAATCAGCGCGGTCGCCACCGCGGGCGGCACCACGAAGGGCACGACCAGGAATGGATGCTGGTTGTTGAACGTCCCGTCGGGGCGCTTTGTCGTCGCCCAGGCCTGCAGGGCCACGGCATAGCGTCGATAGTCTGCCTCGTAGACCAGCCACGCATTGGGATTCGCCTGCATGTCGGCCGCGCTGGGCGCTGGCGTGCCCAACAGCGGTTGCCCGGCGACCGGCGCGATATTCGGACGGCCTTGCCCTCCCTTCATCATGGTCACCAACGCGCCCATCTGCCCCGCCACGATGTCCCGGACATAGCTCTGGTAGAGGCCGTAGTATTGCGCGACCTGATCGGCCGGCGCATTCGCCGCGAACTTGTCGCGCGTCGCGGGCCCGCTCAGCCACTGCTGCCATGTATAGGTCGCACTGTCGAAGCCGCCGTACTTCGGATAGCAGTAGCCCGCCGTCGCAGGATTACAGCCAGGTACGTAATGCGGATTCAACGCAAACGACTGATACGCCTGCGTGAAGCTCGCCGGCTTCGGCGGCGTAATCGTCGTGACGATCGACATGCTCTTGAGGCCCGGCTGCGTCGGGTTCGCGATCTGGAAGAAGCCGTCGGTCAGGCTCGCGTTGACCTTCACGTCGTCCACCGCGCTCAGCGTGACGACCGGCCCCTGCCCGCGGTAGCGATAGGCGAGGTTGGTCGCCGACGCACCCGCGCCGAGATTCCAGTTGGTCTGCACCAGGATGTCGCCGCCGTTCACGGCGGCGCTCGGATTGAGCAGTTCGACGCCCGGACGTGCGTGGAAATTGTCGA
>NZ_JAAGNW010000040.1:21787-26826 GCF_010645215.1 Burkholderia multivorans
GCCGTTCAGATAGCCGTAGAAGCTCTGGTGATCGGCGTTCGCCGTCGCGGGCGTGAAGAAGCCGCTTTGCAACGCCTGCTTCACCTGCGCGTCGGTCATGCTCGCGGGCGTGCCGTCCGCCTTCTGCGGCGTGTATACCGTGGTCTTGCCGGTCGCATCGGTGAAGGTGCCCGCGACCAGTTTGCCGAAACGGTCGTACCAGCCGGCCGGATCGATCACGCCGTCGAAGTGCTTTGGTCCCGAGCCCGGATCGGTCGTACTCCACACCGCGTACGCTTCAAGCCCGGTATCGCGCGAGCCCGCGATGTGCGCCCCGGACGCGGCCGTCACGTTGACGTCGCCGTTCACGAGCAGCGGCGCGCGGAAGCTCACCGTGCCGCCCGACAAGCCGCCCGCCGTCCCGCCCGACACGTCGATCAGCGCGCCCGGGCCGAGCGTGATCGCGCCGGAATTCGCCGCCGATACGTTCTCGTAGCCATAGGTCGGGTTCAGCTGCACCACGCCGCCCACCGTATCCGGCTGCCCGGTCGTGCCGATCTGCACCGTGCCGCCGCGTTGCTTCGGATCGCTGCCGGTCGCGCGCAGCGTGCCCTCGATATCCACGCCGCTCTTGCCGTACAGCACGATCGTGCCGCCTGCCGCGCCCGATGCGTCGATCGTGCCCAGCACCCGCACGTTGCCCTGGTTCGGGTCCTGTCCGCCCGCGCCGCCGTCGGCCGTCAATCCGACCAGGCGGGCAGCCAGCGTGTTGCCTTGCGACAGCACCAGGTTGCCGCTGCGGCTGCGCACGTTGATCGTGTCCGTCACGCCGCTCGTCGCGAGCAGGCGTGCGAGGCCGTCGAGGTCGGCCGCCGCGCCCGTGTCGAGCGTGAACGCGCCGCCGCGATTGCCCTTCGCCGCGCCGCCCTTGAGTGTGCCGGCAAGCGTCGCCGCCTGCTTCGGCGCGCTGACCGTCAGGCTGCCCGCCGCCCCGCCGCCCTGCGCGCCGGAGAAATCGAGCGTCGCGCCGCTCGCGACGCGAATCGCGCCCTGGTCCGCGCTCAATGCAATCGCGCCGGCCGGGCCGTAGGCGTTCACGTCGTAGAACGGCACCGTCACGCCGGCCACGCCGACCAGCGAACCCGCGCCGATCGCGAGGTCGCCCGCCGTCGCGCGCAGGCTCAGGTTGCCGGACGGCGCGAGCAACTGCGCGCCGTTGTCGTTGAGCGTGCCGCCCGTGAACGACAACTGTCCGCCGAGCACGGTGCGCGTGAGCGCCGTCCCGGCCTGTGCATTCAGGTTGAGCGCACCCGTCGTCACGATGCGTTGCGACGAGCCGCTGTCGGCCAGATACACCGGCGCATTCATCGTCACCGGCAGCGCGCCGAAATCGAAGCTGCCGGACTGCTGCCCGACGATGCCCGACGATGCGTTGAACACGGCCGAGCCGAACCCGGCCAGCCGCTTGTCGCCGGCGCCGAAATCGAGTTCCTGTGCGTTCACGGTCAACGTGCCGTTACCCGCCGCGCCGGCCGTCGCCGTGCCGCCGAGTTCGTTCGACAGCACGATGCGCTGGCCGTTGAGCGTCACGCCCCCGCCGCTGCCGACGAAGGCGGCCGCGCTCAGGTCGACGCTCTTGCCGAACGTGACGTTCAGGCTGTCCGCGAAATTCATCGCGCCACGGCTGCGCAAGGTCAGCTGATCGGTGTTGCCGAATTGCGCAAGCGTATCCGGCCCGATCACGAAGCCCGGCAATTGCGTCGCGCCGGCACCGCGTTCGTTGGTGAAGGTGATGATCGAGCCGTTCACCGCGATGGCCTTCGCAGCGAGTTGCGCGCTCGGATCGACGCGCAGGTCGCCCGACGAATCGAGCGTCAACGACGCGCCGCCGTTCAGCGTCGTGTTCGCGGCGACCTTCAGCAGGCCGGGCGTCGCGCCCGTCACGTTGTTGCGCGTCACCAGCGCCGGTCCGCCGTTCGAGACGCGCAGCAGCGCGCCGTCGCCCGCGACCGCCGTCGCGCCCGTCGTGCTGTCCGCGACGCGGCCGATCGTGATCGGCTGCGCGGCCGCGGCCGGATAGCTGCCGGCTGCCTTCACGACGCTGCCCGACTGGATCTCCAGCCCGCGCGCCGCATTCGGATCGACGCCGCTGCCGTCGGTCTTGGTGACGAGCAGAATCTCCGGGCCGGTCAGCGCCGAATTCCCATCGTTCGACACCACCACGCTGTTTGCGATCGTGTCGATCGTGAGGCCGTTGCGGGTCTGCGTGCGGGTGCCGCCGATCAGCAGGCTGCCCGCGCCGAGCGCATCGAGTTGCCCGGCGTCGATCTGCAGGTAACCGTTGAGCACCGGCGCATTGGCGCCGGTGATCTGGATGTCGCGCGAGGCGATGTCGACGCTCGCGCTCGCGCCGCCCGGCGCGGCGTCGGGCTTGAGCGACGCGCCGAACCGCAGCGCCTGGGTCGCGGCAAGCACCAGCTGGCCGGCGTCGCGCGGCAGAGCCGGCTGCACGGCACCGCTCTTGGTCGCCTGCTGCGAGAAGAAGGTGTTCGCGCTGGTCGAGTTGTACTGCGAGTACTGCTGCCACACCGGACCGGACTGCACGATGAACTGCGTCGGCGTCGCGCTGCGGCTGCCGCTCAACGCATTGACCTGATAGCCGGCGACGAGCGCCGTGCCGTCCGGCAACACGCCCGCCATGCCGACGGGCGGCGTGGCGCCTTGCGCAACCACGCGGAACGCGCCCGGCAACGTCGCGTATTTCGCGGGCAGCAGCGTATAGACGCCTGCCGCGAGCCCGGGCACGCCTTGCAGGTACACCGCCTGGCCGATCATCGAGCCGGTCCCGGCCTGGCCAACGCCGATGTGCACGCTCGCGCCGGCGGTCGACGCGGCCGACGGCTGCGTGATCTGCGCGAACACCGGATCATAGGCCGCGACGGGCGCCGCATAGCCGGGCAGGATCGCGTACACGTCGGCCGCGCCGGGATTCACCGGCACGACCGCACCCGCCGCGTTCGTCGTATAGCTGACGTTGTAGCGCGCGAGCAGATCGCGGCTGCCGCCCGTGCCCGGCACCCACTCGATCGCGCGCAAATCCCCACCGCCCGTCAGGTCGATGGTTGCACCCGACTGCAAGTCGACCTGGGCGCCGCTCACACGGATCAGCTTCGCAGGCGGCGCGGTCACGTCGGCCACGTTGGGCACGCCGAGCGGATTGTATTGCCACTGCGTGCCGTCGACCGTCACGCCGTACGGCAGCACGCGGCCGCCGTTCGACACCGACGTGATGCTGCCCGGCGCGAGCGTGACGGATTGCGTGGCCGTCAGCGGCGCGCTGCCGAACAGCGCCTGGGTGCTTTTGTCGGTCGGATCGCCGACCCCGAGCACCACGCTGCCGGACGGCGCGCGCACGACCCCGGCCTGCACGATCCGGGTCGCATCGACGAACAGGCTGCCGCCTGCCGACAACGGCACGTCGCCTGCGCCGTTCGAGCGGAACGTCACGGTGGTTGGCGCGGGCTTGCCGGTCGTCGCGTCGGTCGGGCCGACCGCGTCGATCACGAAGGTGCTGCCGCTTGCGGGATACACGTTCGCGGCGCTCAAGGTCAGGTCACCGGCCGAATACAGCAGGCCCGAGCGCAAATTCGTGCCCTGCGCCACGACCGACGACAGCCGGATGTCGCCGGTGCTCGTCAGGTTCGCCTGCGCAAAGCGGTTCAGTTGCAGTTGATTCTCGACGTCGATGAAACGCGCGTTGACATTCAGCGTGCCGTCGCCAAGCGCGGCGACCGGCTGTAATGCAACCTGCGTCCCGCCCGACCCGCTCAGGGCGACATAAGGCGCGTTCAGCGTGACCGTCGGCGCGCCGACCGCGCGCGTACCGGCCGTGAGCGCAGGCAGGACGGTCGCACCTGATGGCAGCGCGACGAGTTGCGGCGTATTGAGAATCAGTGCGTTGGCGAGCGTCAGGTCGATGTTGCCCGCGAATGCGATCGGCGTGACCGGGTCCAGGTTGACGGACGCCGCATTGCCCAGCACCAGCGTCGACACCCCGGAACCGGCGATCGTATCGAGCGAAAAACGCAGCATGCCGTTTGCGCCGCTGCCAAGCGCCGCGCCGGGCCGCGTCGCGTCCGGCAGGATGACGCCGCTCTGCTGGACGAGCAGGGCCTGCGCGCCCTTCGCCGTGATCGTCTGACCACCCGGCATCAACACGTTGATGGGCGTCGTCGCGAACGGCAGCACCGTAACGGTCCCGCCCTGTGCGCCGGGCGCGCCGCCTTGCGCCGCCAGCGTGCTGTTGAAGAACAGACCGCTGCCCGCACCCAGCGTCAGCATGCCGGCATAGCTCCAGACCGGCTGGTTCCGATAGGTGCCGTCGGCCTGCAACTGGTCGAAGCGTGCGGCGGTTCCCGATACATCGATCCGCGAGCCCGGTTGGGCGACCACCGATCCCGTGAAATCCGACAGAATCACCGAGCCGCCCGCGAGCACCTTGCCCGTCTGCGGCACGACGACCGTCGCGCCGATCTGCTGCGGCAGGCTGAACGGATTCGCGAGCGCGACACCATGCGCGTCGAGCACCGCGTTCGACCCGAGCCACACCGAGTGGCTCGGCGAAAAATACCCCAAACTGAGCGGCACCTGGCCGGCGGACGTCGCCGGAGAGGCTTTCGACGAATCGGCGCTCAGTACGATCGAACCGCCCGGCGCGACGATCGAACCCAGCACGGTCACCTGCGCGGGCGAGCCGAGGCGAATCGCCGCGCCGGGATCCGCGATGATCGATGCGCCTTCGGCGAGCGTCACGCCGCCCGTGACACCCGGATAGGCCGGCAAAGCCTGTGGAATGGCGGGATGGGCGGGGTCGGCGGACGGAACCCAGCTCAACCACTCGCCGCCCGTCATGGTCAGGCTCGTCGGCTGTCGATGATAAGCATCGAGCGTGCCCACCGTGGTCAGGCCACCGGTGTTCAGGTCGCTGCCTGTCGCCGCGTGCTGCAATGCGCTCGCGTCGGGCAGCAGATTCTGCTGCGTCAGGCGCACCGTCGTCCCGG
>NZ_JAAGNW010000040.1:26895-38843 GCF_010645215.1 Burkholderia multivorans
CGCCAACCTGAAAGCCCAGGCCGTGCAGCGTCAGCGCGCCTCCGCCCGCAAATCCCGCGCCGCGCAACGTGCCGCCCAACACGACCTTCCCGCCGACCGGCTGCGCAGACGGGAACTTCCCGTCGCCATTGAACAGCGAGGCATAGGTCGACAGCGTGATGCTGCCGCCCTGCCCCCGCGCGATGCCATCCGTCATCAGCAGCGTGCCGTCCGCCTGCATCACGCCGCCGCTCGACACGTCGAGCACGCTGCCCGGCTGCAGCACGACCGACCCTGAAGTATCGAGCTTGGTGGCGTTGTTCAGCCCGCCGTCCACGGACATCGAAATCGAACCGCCGTTGATGAACTGCGTGCTGGCGAGCCCCGTTGTCGAAACCGGGCCGACCGGCGGCAGCGCGTTGTTGACCCACTGGCCTGCCGCGCTCACCGTCGCACCCGGCCCGATCGTGATGTTTTGCGGAGTGTCGCCGCCCGACACGCCGGACGGATTGCGCATCGACAGCGAGATCTTGCCGCCCGGTGCGATCAGATCGCCCAGTACGGTGATTGGCGCCCTGACGCTGGTGGAGAACGCGATCGAACCACCCGGTTGCACGCGCAACCGATTTCCTTGAGGGACCAGGATCTGAGTACCGGATGCCGTGTCGAGCCCGGCGCTCACGTTCGAAAAGCCCGCATTGCGGATCATGTCGGTCGACAGCGTGGTCCAGGCCAGCACGTTGTCATACCCCGCGCCGTTCAACGCAGCGAGCGGCGTCGCCGCACCGAAACCCGGCACCAGATCGGCGAGCGGCGTCGCATGGTCACGCACCACGATGCCGCCGTGCTGTCCGTCGAAGTATGAGAAGTTACCGCTCGGCGATGCACTGCCCGCAGCCGTGGCCGCACCCAGCGCAAACGTGCCCCCCGCCGGCTGACTCGAACCTTGCACCTGCTTCGCCCCCGCGAACGCCTGCGCGCTGACCGCGCCGTCGAGCGCCGCGGCCTGCGCCGCGAACACGTTGAGCGTGCCCGCATTGCCGCCGACGATGTAGTCCGCCTGGTAGGCGCCGCCCGTCAGCAACGAGTCGTACCAGACCTTGCTCACCTGCCAGCGCGGATGCGATTCGACGAACTGCCCGGCAATGCCGACGTAGCGCGTGTACGGGTTAGCCTGACCGATCGGCACGATCGCGCCGTTCGCATCAATCAGGCGGGTGGTGTTCAACGTGCCCCCCAGGTAGTGCACGTAGCCGCCGTTCAGATTCAACGACGACCCTTGCGCGGTCATCACCTGATCACCCGCGAGCGTGATGGTCCCGCCGTTCGTCAACAGCTGATTGACCGAACGCGGCATCAGGCTCACCAGCCCCGACAGGTTGAGGATCGGGCTGCCGACCCACGCGAGGCCGTCGGCGTTGGTGCCGGTCAGCGTGCTGTCGACCACCACGTTCTTCAGCGTGAACAGGAAGCTGTTGCGCAGCAGCGGCGAATCCGCGAGCTCGTTCTGGCCGATCCGGGCCACCGTCAGCAGCGCGCTCGCCGCCGGCAGTTGCACGTCCGCGAGCCCCGATACGTCGATCGTTGCGCCGCGATCGAGATAGATCCGGCCCGGCGCGGTGGCACTGTCGGCAGCGGTTTTCCTCACGCTCTGGCTGGTCAGCGCAATTGCGTTGACGGTCGCGCCCGGCGCCTCGATCAACGCGTCCGGCTGCATCAGGATGCCGCGCGTCAGCAGGGAAATGCTGCCCGGCGAAAACGTGCCGTTCGGCCCCGAGGTCGCGGTGCCGCCGTTCGCGTCGGGCAGGATCGTCGTCACCGAACCCGGGCCGAAACTCAGCATGCCTGCGCGCAGATAATTCGGGGTCTGCGTCGAGCTGATTTGTTGATTGGTCGAATCCAGGGTGCCGTCGGGTCGGTACGCGCCCCACTCGTCCGCCGTCGAGATCGAGATCGCGCCCGGGTTGCTGACGCCCGTCGTCACCCCCACCACCCCGTCCTGCCTGACGCGCGAGCCGAGCAGGTTCACATAGCCCTTGTCGGCCTGCACGATGCCGGTATTGACGAGCGTGCCGGTCGGCGTGACGTCCTGGCCGTTGAGCGTGAGGCTGCCGGTCAGGCGCGGCACCAGTGCGGGCGTCGCGGTGGAATCGAAGCCCACGCCGATGCCCGCCGCGAGGATCGCCTGCCCGTTGCTGGTCGTGATCGCGCCCGCGTTGGTCACGTTCGGCGCCGCGATCAGCACGAAGCCGCCGTCGGTCGCCGTGCCGTTCGCATGGGTGCTGATCGACGCGCCGCGCTCGATCGTCACGTCGCCGGACTTCACGTACTGTCCCGCCGACGACAACGCCACGCTGTTGGCAAGCCCGAGCGCGCCGGTGGTCGCATTGCTCATCGGCGTGCCCCGCAACCCGCCCAGCTGATTGAAGAACTGCTGGTTGCTGGCCGCGATGTCGTCGGCGGTCGGCTTCAGCGTGTTCGTCATGTTCAGGAAATCGAGCGACGACGCGACGAGCGAATGCACGTTCACCTGCGAGCCCGCGCCGAACAGGATGCCGTTGCGGTTGATCACGAACACCGAGCCCTGCGCCTTCACGCTGCCGAGGATCTGGCTCGGCAGCCCCGACGGGTCGGCCACGCGGTTCAGCACCGCCCAGTTGTTCGCGCCGTTGGCCTGCGCGCCGCCCGACTGGTCGAAATTCAGCGTGGTCTGCCGGCCGACGTTCATGGTCTGCCAGGTCAGCACGGCGCTCTGGCCGGTCTGCTTGACGTCGACCGTCACGCCGCCGCGCCCGTCGACCGACTGGGTCGGCAGGTTCGCGTTCTGCCACAGCGCGGAATTCGCGATCGCGCCCGGCGCGACCTGCAGGCCGCCGATCGCGAGCCCGTTCGGCACCGTCGACGGTTGCGCGGCAGCCGCCGCCGCGGCCGCCTGCTGCGCCGCGATCTGCGCGGCGATGCCCTGCGCCGCGCGCGCGAGGTTGACGATCGACGGCTGGCTCGCCTGCAAGGCCTGCTGCGGCGACACGCCGACGTTCGGCATCCCCGGCATGCCTGCGCCGCCGGCCGCGCCCGGCGCGCCCATGCGCGCACCGACTTGCCCGAGGTTCATCATCGCCTGCGCGTGCGCATGCGTGGCCGCGCTCACGGCCACCATCACCGCGACGGCCCGGCACAGCGGCTTCAGCAACAAGGGACGGGCGGAACCGCGGGAGAAAGGCCGGGCCTGGCGGGTGACACGTGCTCGCATCGCTTGAATCCTGGATCTGGATGAAATGTGAGCCGTGCCGCATGCCCCTCGGCACCGGTCATTGCCCGATCGGGCGCGAGCCGGTACCGACCGCGCCAATCCACGGGAGACTAAGGAGGCGCGATGGCAGGCGTATTTATGATGTTACTGACATCGTCCGTTGCATGACGCGAGTGACGGACATTGCGTCATCGCGTTGACATGTTGCGTACATTCCCTCAGGAAGCCGAAGCGATACGCCGGCAGAGGCTTCAATGCAGGATGCGCACGGTCGCCAGCGCCGCCGCGACCGCGTCGAGCACCGCGCCCCAGTTCCCCGGCGAGGGCTGCCGGAACAGCCGCGCGCCCGGATACCACGGGCTGTCGTCGCGATCGAGCAGCCAGCGCCAGTCCGGCGCGCTCGGCAGCAGCACCCACAGCGGCGCGCCGAGCGCGCCGGCGAGATGCGCGACCGACGTATCGACCGCGATCACCAGGTCGAGTGCTTCGATCAGGGCAGCGGTGTCCGCGAAATCGGCGAACGCGGTATCCGCGTGCAGCACGCCGCCGCCGGCGAGCGGCGCGCGATCGGCGGCGCGCACCGGGTGCTGGAGGCTGACCCACTGCGCATCCACACGGTCGATCAACGGCGCGAGCGTCGACCACGACAGGGAACGGTTGTGGTCGTTCGCATGCGCGGGATTGCCCGACCATACGATGCCGATGCGCGGCGCGCCCGGCCGCGCCTGCGTATCGAGGCGCGCGCGCCATGCGTCGCGGGCGGCCGGATCCGCGCGCAGATAGCCGCGCGCGGCCGGCGCATAAGGGGCGCTGTCCCGATAGCCGGCGCGCGCGCAGGCGAGCGGCAGGCTCAGCATCGGGCAATGCAGGTCGAACGGGGGCAGCGGCGCGCCGGTATCGAATACCTCGTCCGCCCCCGCCAGGCTGCCGAGCAGCGTGCGCAACGCGGCCGGCGCCTCGATCCAGACCCGCGCGCCATGCGCGGCCAGCAGCGTGACGTAGCGACAGAATTGCAGCGTATCGCCGAATCCTTGTTCCGCATGCACGAGCACGGTCTTGCCCGAGAGCGGCGCCTCGCCTTGCCACATCGGTTGCGAGAACAAGCGTCGGCGACGCACGGCCTGCGGATCGTCCCAGCGCGACTCGAAACGCGTCCAGCCCGTTTCGAAATCGCCCAGCAGCAGCGTGCACAGCGCGTGCGCGGCGCGCGCGACGCCATACGCGGCATCGCATGCCAGCGCCTGTTCGTACGCCCCCAGCGCCTCGCGATGACGCCCCAGCTGCTGCAACGCCGCGCCTTGGTGAAACCAGGCCGGCGCGGCATCGGGGCTCGCCTGCGCGGAGCGCGTGTAACTATCGGTCGCCTCGTCGTAGCGGCCCAGTTCCTGCTGTACGTTGCCGCGTGCGCCCCACAGATCGGCGCGCGCCGGCGCATGCGCGAGCGCTGCGTCGTAGGCGGCGAGCGCTTCCGGATAACGACGCAGCATGATGAGCGTTCCGGCGCGATTGCCGGCCGCATCGACATGGGCCGGATCGCGGGCGAGCACCCGCTCGAAAGCATCCAGCGCATCGTCGTGCCGCCCCAGCGCGGACCACGCATTGCCTCGCGTCAGCCAGGCGGCGCTGTCGTCGGGCGCGAACGCCAGCGCCTGCTCGCTGTATGCGAGCGCTTCCGCGTGACGCCCGAACCGCGCCAGCACCGCCGCCGCACCCAGCGCTGCGCCCACGCGCGCGGGTTCCGCACGCAACGCCGCCTCGTGGTCGAGCAATGCCTCCGCGTCGCGGCCCAGCGCGTATAACGCGTGGCCGCGCAGTTCGCGACACAGCGCCGACTCCGGCTGCAAGGCCAGCGCATGCGCATAGTCCAGCAGCGCATCGGACGGGCGGTCGAGCGCCATCCAGGCATTGCCGCGATTCACGTGCGGCGCGAACGCCGCGGGTTCCAGCGCGATGGCGCGGGTCAGGCTCGTGAGCGCATCGGCCGGCGCGCCGCCGAGCAGGCGCGCCTTGCCGAGATTCGCCCACGCTTCCGCGGAATCCGGCACGCGCGCGAGCACCTGATCGTAGGCCGCCGCGCTGTCGTCGTAACGCCCCGCACCGAGCAATGCATTGGCGCGCGCGAGCCATGCGGCGGCGCTCTGCCCGTCGAGTTGCAATGCGCGCGCCGCATCCGCGAGCGCTGAATCGAAACGACCCAGCGCGATCAATGCGAACGCGCGATCGGCCCAGGTCCCCGCCCGACGCGCATCGATCTGCACGGCGCGCGCGAGCAGCGCCTCGGCCTGATCGGGCCGCCCTTCACGCAGCCGGATCACGCCCAGCAGGTGCAAGGCATCGGGCTCCCCCGGCTCGCGCGCGAGAATCGCCGCGCACGCCTGCGCCGCCTGCGACCACGCGCCTTCGGCGAAATACCTGCGCGCCGCCTGGATCTGCGCGGCGAACGGCGTGGCCGAACCGCGCTCGCCGATCCTCAGCATGCGCGTTGCGCTGCGGCGGCGGCGTACTGCGCAAGCGCTTGCGCCAGTTCCGCCAGCGCGGGCGCCCAGTCCCGCGCCTGCGCCTGACGGAACAGGCGCGCGGATGCATACCACGGGCTGTCGGTACGCGTATCGAGCCAGCGCCAATCCGACGGCAACGGCAGCAGGATCCACACCGGCCGGCCGAGCGCGCCCGCGACGTGCGCGACGGCGGTATCGACGCTCACCACGAGATCGAGCGAATCGATCAGCGCAGCGGTGTCGGCGAAGTCGTGCAGCTCGGCCGCGCAGTCGCGCAACGGCGACGCAGCGAACGCCTCGGCATCGCGTGCGGGGATCCGCGCTTGCAAGCTGATCCAGTCGACATCGAGCGCGAACAGTTCGGCCAGCGCCGCGAGCGGCAACGAACGCTGGCGGTCGTTCAGATGGATCGGATCGCCCGCCCATGCGAGCCCGACGCGCAGCCGTGCAGCGGGCCCGAGACGCATGCGCCATGCCGCACGACGCGCCTCCGGCGCAACGAGATAAGGCCCCTCGGTCGGCACGCTCGCCAGCTCGGTGCGCAATGCGGCCGGTACGCTCAGCAGCGGACACTGGCAATCGAACGGCGGCAACGGCTCGCCGCGCGCAAGCAATTGGTCGACGCCGTCGAGCGAAGCGAGCAGCGCGTGCACCTCGGGCTGCACTTCGAGCACCACGCGTGCGCCGCGCGCACGCACCTGTGCCGCGAAACGGCAAAACTGCACCGTGTCGCCGAAGCCCTGTTCGGCATGCAGCAGGATCGTCCGTCCGTCGAGCGGTTCGCCCTGCCGGCGCGGCTGCGCGAACGTGCGCGCCTGCGCGGCGAAGGCGGGATCGCGCCAGCGCCATTCGTATTCCGGCCAGCCTTCCGCGAAACGGCCCGCGCGCAGCAGCACGAAGCTCCGCGCACTGTGCGCGTCGGCGTAGTCCGGATCGAGCGCGAGCGCCTGTCCATAGGCGGCCAGCGCATCGTCGCGCCGGCCCAGTACGTCCAGCAGGTTGCCCCGGTTGAACCACGCCAGCGCGTGCCGCGGTTCCGCCGCAACCAGCGCATCGCTCGCGCGCCGCGCATCGTCGAGCCGGTTCAGGTCCAGCAACACGTTGCCGCGATTCAGTTGCGCCTGCAACAACGCCGGCTGCAGCACGAGCGCGTGCTCGTAGTCCGCCAGCGAGGCATCGACGCGGCCGCGCCGGCGCAGCAGGCTGCCGCGATTGCACAACACCGCGGGCAGGTCCGGCGCGATCGCCAGCGCGCGGTCGTAGCTCGCCAGCGCCTCGTCCATTCGCCCCAGCGCATGCAGCACGGCCCCACGCGTCGCGTGCGCCGCCGCATGCTCGGGCACCAGCGCCAGCACACGGTCACATCGCGCGAGCGCCTCCGGATAGCGCGCGAGACGCTCCAGCGCCAGCGCGCTGTTGTACCCGGCATCGATCAGCCCCGGCTGACGCGCGAATGCCTCGTCGAAGCTCGCAAGCGCCTCGACCGTGCGATCCAGCCCGGCCAGCACCGCGCCGCGCAGCAGCAGCACGAACGGATGCCCGGGCGCACACGCGAGCGCACGCTCATAGCTGTCGAGCGCGGCGGCGAGCATGCCGGTCTCGCGCAGGGCATTGCCCCGGTTGCACCAGGCCTCGACCGAGCGCGGCTCGATCGCGAGCGCGCGGTCGTAGCTCGCCAGCGCTTCATCGAAACGGCCCAGCTCGATCAGCACGTTGCCGCGCCGCACGAGCGCGTGCAGATGGAACGGCTCCAGCGCGAGCGCCGCGTCGAAGTAGCGCAGCGCTTCCTCGGCGCGCCCCGTGCTCGCCAGCACGGAACCGAGATTGGCCAGCGGCAGCGGCGCTTTCGCATGGTCGAGCGCGCGCCGCATGCTGGCCTCGGCCTGCGCGACGCGCCCCGCCTGGAAATGCAGCACGCCCATCAGATGCAGCGCTTCCGGATCGTCCGGCGTGGTCGCGAGCCAGGCGTCGTAGAGCGGCAGGGCCTCGTCGAGCCTCCCCGCGTCGTGCAGCGCGCGCGCCCGGTCGAGCAGGCCGGGGCGCGCCGGATCGTCAGGCCGCGCCTCGCGGGAAGAAGGGGATGCCGCGGCGAATCCGGTGCTCATCGGTCAGCGTGCCTCGCGAGGAAAAGAAGCGGCCGCGCGCCCGCCTTCGCGGCCACGGCCCGCCATGATCGCGAGCGTAGGCGGTTCGCTTGACCCGCACGTGACGGAAGCGACGCACATTCCATCACTGCCCGAGCGGCACCGTGCGCACATAGCGCAGCTCACCGCGCCCGAGCGCGAACGGCGAACTGGCGTGGGCTACTTCCCGTCCTGCGTGCTCAGGGAGAAATCGAGGGATCTGAACGGGCCCAGTGCTTGCTGGTCCCGATTGAGGCGGCGGGTCGGGCAGGAAACCCTGCCCCATTCAATCTTCCGCGAGACGGAAAGCGCCTGCCATTCGCTCCTGCTCGTATCCCGACAGTCCGAGTCCGGCGGCAAGAGTTCGCCATTGCGCGACGATGCCGCGAAACATCTCGATGATCGCGTCGGCCTCTTCCCGGCGCAGTCGAAAATAGCCGGCTACCTCGCGCGCCAAGTCCAGATCCAGCGCGTTATCCGACTCGGTGATATTGAGTTTCAGCCCGTCGGCAATGGCCACCGGGTTCATGTCGTAGGCTGGCGAGAGTTGCCAGCCACGGCCCGGAACCAGAATGAAGCCGTGGTTGCGCAAGTGGTCGTCCGTGTTCGAGACAAGGAGGTTGAAGACGATTCTCGCCCAAAGCTCGCGCAGGTCGGCCTGCGTTCGGGCGCCGTGTCGTATGAGAACGTCCGCCAACTCGAGGTAGCTGACGCCGGTGGACGCATCGTCGCCATCGACATGCCCCGTCAGCGTCATCGCCGATGCAAAGTGGAGGCGTCGGCCATCGTCCGTGCGATCGAATCGACGGACCAGGAAGCAATGGTGATCGCTGGCGAATTTTCGGGTTTGCGCGAAGGCGACGTTGAGCCCGCAACTCACAGCCAATGCATTGACGACCATCTCCCAGCCGCCCACGTCGTAATCGTCGCGGGTGCTCGGGAACTTGGCGATGTACAGATGCCCGTGCTCGTCGACGACGCTCGCCTTGGGTCGAGCGCCGCCCAGCGAACCGCCCGGGGCGATCAGCATGCGCAGCCATTCCTGGCCGTCCAACGCCGTGTTGTCCACGTCCTGCTCCAGCGCACGGCTGGCGCGCTCGAGCGTGCCGATCTCGGCAAACGGCGGGGCCGCGGCGTCGATCCGGTCATCCAGGAATTCGCCTTCGTCCTCGAGCTTGTAGCGCAAGGCGCCGACGCGATAGACATCATGGACGCCCAACAGGTAGTCGGACTCATACATCCGCGTACCTCGCGGACGTTGGCCTGCACGGATGTCTCGTTCCAGCCTTCGATCCATCAGCAGACGGCCCCCTCGATCCGGGCTTGAATCCGCAAATACACCGAACCTGTCTCGCGGGGGGAGTGGATACTGGGGACCTTCAAAGAGCCCGATGGCAGGATCGAGTTGCTGGCCAGAGGCAGAATCCGCCAAGGCGACCGGATCGTACTGGAATTCGAACAACTCGTTCGCGCGGGTTCGCCTGCTGTGCAAGCGCCCAAGCAGCACCGGCACCGGCAAACCGTCCCAATCCGCATATACGCCGATCATCGTCATTCCGGATCACGCTCCCCGCGTTTTTTCCGTACGGGCTTGAGCAACGCGGCAAGATCCGCCGCCGTCGTACCCATCGGCTTCGACGTGCCCGCAGCCACTGCGCTACGGCTTCGCACACCGCCCTTCAAGGCAGCCTGGCTCGATTTACCGTCGAGCTTCGCATCACGTGGGCTCGCATCGGATCGGCGCATGCCGGACGAGAACACCGGGCGCTCCGCCGCGCCTCGCTGCACGAGTCGCGCATCCTGCAACTGACGGCCGAGGTCATCGGTTGCAGCCACGCTTTCCAGGTCGCGCTCCAATCCCAGCACCTGCATGACAGCCAGATAGGCCCCCATGGTCACGCCCGAGCTACCGGCCTCCAACGAGCGAAGCGTCATCGGCGACATCCCCGCACGCTCCGCAACCTGCTTGGCCGTCAGCTTCCTGCGCAGCCGCGCGAGCTTCAGCCGCTCACCGAATGCGATGAGCAGGTGATGGGTAGCCGGAAGCAGTGGAGCGGTCTTCTTTGCCATGACGCTAATATTTCATCTTTTTTTGACTTGAATAGCTAAAATATTAGCACATCCATGATGCGAAAAACGTCGCATGCACGTGACACCCTCTTTGGCCATCAAACCATTGATGCCAGTATTTCATCTTTTTTATCTTTAAAACGCCAGAATATTAGCTATATCGGCATCTGAACGCGAGATCTGCTCGCGTGCACGGGTCATGCTCATATCCTGACGGCGGCCGACGTTCCGTGTAGTCGTTCGAATCGCTGCGCTGGGGCGGTGGTGCGCGCGTCATCCTCGGGCACCGTGGGATTCGCTTTCCATGCGATGCCGCGCATTGCGTTTCGCCTCGTTCAAATGCCCCGAAGCGACGCACATTCCATCACTGCCCGAGCGGCACCGTGCGCACATAGCGCAGCTCACCGCGCCCGAGCGCGACCGACATCCGCAAGCCGCGCGGCAAGGGCGTCTCGGTCGTCGCCGTGGTGCTGACCGCGTACTGCGCGAGATAACGCGCATAGGCGGCGTCGATGGTCTCCTGCTTCGCGGTCCAGCCGTCGGGCGGCAGCCAGACGGCGAGCGTCAACGCGCGCACGTCCGCGCCGACCACCACGCCCGGCAGCTTGTCGAGATTCGCGATGGCGTCCGCGAGCAGCTTCAGCGACGCAACGGGCGCCGACGCGCTGCGCGACAGCGTGCGCCCCTGCAGCCGATAACGCACCACCTGCAGGCGCGTCATGCCGTCGTCCGCGCCGACGTGCCGCACCAGCACCAGTTCGTTCGGGCGCAGCCGCAGCGGCGCGCCGTTCATCTCGCCCGGCGTCGCGAGGTTCAGCAGGTCGTATTGCAGTTGCCCGAAGCAGCGGCCGAACGCGCGCGTCTCGGCGAGGCTCGCGACCACGCCGTCGCGGCCGCGGATCGTCGCATCGAGCCCGCGCCATGACAGCACCGCCACCACCGCGAGCAGCGTGATCGCGACCAGCATCTCGATCAGCGTGAAGCCCTTCGCGCGCCGGCCCGCGTACACGCGCGCCGCACGGCGCTCAACGCGGCGTTTCATCGTGCACCTGGGTCGCAACCGCCGCGAGCGCCGTGCCCCCCTTGCGCGACAGAAACACCTTGACCGACACATCGCGCAGCAACGGCGACGCGGGCGCCGCACCGACCGTCTGCCGGCACACGAAACGATAGCGCCCCTGCGGACAATCGAACTCGGTCTGCCCGATGGGCGGCCACGCGCGCGTGATCACGACTTCGCCAAGCGCATTGTCCGCGCTCCACAGCGCAAGCTGCCGCACGCGCGCAAGCTCGGTGCTCTCGGTCAGCGCCCCTACCGCGCGCAACACCGCGCCCAGCGCGATCGCGACGATCGCGAGCGCCACCAGCACTTCGATCAGCGTAAAACCCGTGTCCCCGTTCCGCACCCGCATCCATCCCCCGCCGCCCCGTTGCGCCCGGCGCGGCGTGTGCGGCCCGCGCCCGAAAGCGTCGAGGGTAGCGGCGCGCGGTGACGCCCCGGGGTCGGAATGTGCGTCATTCCCGCCGCGCGCACGACGCACATCGCCGTGTCACATCACGCGTGTCTGATGCCACGGTACGGCGGCCACGGTACGGCGTTTCCGTCATCGCCGCGCCGCGTGGCGCGGCTATGCTCGCGCACGCCTGCCTCTTCCCCGGTACTGGACCGGTGTCGCCATGAAAGAACGGCCGATGCTCGAGTACGCGCTGCACCCGGTCGAGGATCGCCTGATCCACGTCGACGCGCTCGCGCACGTCGGCCCAGTGCCGCGCCCGTGGGCGCGCTGCCCGCTGTGCCTGGGCCCGCTGTGCGTGGTGTCGCTGCGCGATCGCGCGCGCAGCCGCCGCTTCATGCATCTCGCGCACGACCTCGCGGCCTGCCCGCTGGTGCGCGACGCGCTGCCGAATCCGCTCGCGATGCGCATCGGCCCGCCGCTCGACGCGCGCGGACAGCAGCAGCGCGCGCATTTCCTGCGGCACTGGCCCGGTCACCTGCAGACGATCCGGCGCGCCGCATCGAGCTTCGGC
>NZ_JAAGNW010000400.1 GCF_010645215.1 Burkholderia multivorans
GATGAGAAGCAGAGCTTCCTGGACACCTTGCACGGGATACGCAGCCAGGCGGCGATGAGCATGCTCGCGGATCGCCGCCTCGGCCATCTTCTCATTTCGGGCGTCGCGTTTCGCTGCGGCTTCGGCGATACGAATACGTTTCGCAGAATCTTCAAGCGCGCGACCAATCTCACCCCTGAGCAATATCGGCAGGCTCGGCTCAATCCCAAGTGAGATCCGTTGCTCGCGCGCGGTGAGGGGGATTGAAGCGGGGCGCACGGTGCGGTCGGGTCGACGCGGCGATTTCATGTCTGCAACCGGCATCTGATAAGGATTCGAAGCAAACTCGAACATATGAACGAAGACCGTGAATCGATGAGGCACGAGGCGCGACCGGAAGGCGCACGGGACCCCTGCTCAAACAGAGGAACGGACGCGATGATGAATGTCGACGTTCGCCGCCTCTCCCAAGATCGAGCGGCCTGCCTATAGCGACGAGATCCCTGCGATGACGATAAATATCTGGAGGCCACATCGGCTCGGGGCACCGGACCGGAGCCCCGGCGATGCGCATTTTGTGGATTGGCTCGTGCACGAGGGCGTGACGGGCCGGCGCATCTACCATTTCGGCACAGGCCCGCATCACTTCGTCGGACTGGAGTGTGCTCGCCCTCACCTCAACAACACGGTGCTTGGCATCACCTCGTCTCCCCGGGAATACGAACTGTATATCGATCTCGTGGGATGCTATCCGGAGGTCACGCAATACTACGTCGCGTACTTCGGTGACATCTATATGAGCCGTTCGGCCTTGCTTCCGCGTTTCGATGTGGTCACGCTGTTTCATCTCTGCAAGTTCCGAGCGGAAGCGAGCAGACGATACGGCGCGAAGACCGACGGGGAGGTGCTCCGTCTGTTCGCGCGACATGTCGAACCGGACGGCTATCTCGTCTTCTGTACAGATTCGCCGGCTTATCCGCAGGCACAGGCGGTGATTTCGAGTTGGGCCGGCCACGACGACTTTGCGGAAGTCGACGAATTCAAAAGCCTGAGAATCTTCCGCAGAGCCATGTAGCCGCGTCGGGATGCGTGCGGACGGCATCGCGAAGGGTGTTGGTTCTGCCTGGACGGGATGCAACGCAGCGTGCCCGGCCGGGTGCGCGCCGGCTTCGCGCACGCGGCGCGATGCGTCGAACGGCGGGGATGCCGATCGCGCGCCAGGCGCGCGGCCAATGTGTGATTAAATCATCCCCTGTTTCGCAGGCCGTTCCGTTCAAGGCGTCGGCGCTTGAGTCAAGCAAGGCGGTTCCGGATCCCGGGCATGTTTGGCCGGCGCGCGTCGTGACTTGCGCGGGGAACGCGATCCGAGGAGGAAGTCAGGTGATGCACGTTGTAATGACGAGGTGGAAGCGGAGCCCGGTTCAGGCCGAAACCGGCTCTTCCGCCTGTTCACGAGCCCCGCGATGACCGGCGAACTCCCCGACCTCATCGAGGCGCGCCTCAAGGTGCTGTTCTGCGGCATCAATCCCGGCATGACGGCCGCCGCGACCGGACATCACTTTGCGGGAAGAAGCAATCGCTTCTGGCGCGTGCTGCATCTCGCGGGCTTCACCCCCAGGGAAATCCAGCCGGAGCACGATCGCACGATACTCGAATACGGATACGGTCTGACGACGGTCGTGAGCCGGCCGACGGCGAGCGCCGATCAACTCGCCCGCGAGGAGTTCGTTGCCGCCGCCGCCGAGTTCGAGCGGAAGATCGCGCGCCATGCGCCATGCCGGGTCGCCTTCCTGGGCAAGGCGGCGTACGCGGGGCTGTCGGGCCGGCGCGACATCGCGTGGGGGCGGCAAGACGCCGACCTCGCGGGCGCCGCCGTGTGGGTGCTGCCCAATCCCAGCGGACGAAATCTCGCATTCAGTCTCGACGATCTGATCGAGGCGTATCGCCGTTTGCTGGCGGAGGTTACGGCGAGCGACCGGAGCGCGACATGCTGAGCGCCGATCGGCATGCGCCGCGATGCTCCGCCGACGGCGATGCCTTGATGGGAGAGGTCGGATGACCCGCGCGCACGCCGCGACGATCTGGCCGGGCGCCGTGCTGCCACGCGCGTTCTTCGACCGGGCCGCGCCTACGGTGGCGCCGCAACTGCTCAACAAGATCCTCGCGGCGGCGGACGGCCGCGCGGGGCGCATCGTGGAAGTCGAGGCGTATGCCGGCGCGATCGATCCGGCCGCGCATACCTACCGGGGCAAGACGGCGCGCAATGCGACGATGTTCGGGCCGCCGGGGCATATGTACGTCTATTTCACCTACGGCATGCACTGGTGCTGCAACTGCGTGTGCGGGCCCGAAGGCGACGGCAGCGGCGTGCTGATCCGCGCGCTGGAACCGCTGGACGGGCTCGATCACATGCGCGCGGCACGGCGTTTGCCCGCGCGCGATCGCGATCTCTGCCGCGGGCCGGCCCGGCTGCCCCAGGCGATGGGCATCGACGGCGCGCAGGACGGCATCGATCTGGTCCGCGCGAGGCAAGGCTTCACCATCGTGGACGACGGCATGGCGCCGCCTGCCGACCTGACGGGCGGCCCTCGCATCGGGATCAGCGTCGGTCAGGATCTGCCGTGGCGGTGGCGCGTGCCCGGCAATCCGTTCGTGTCCGGGACGGCGGCGCAGCGCGGCTGAGGCGGGCGATCCCGGGTGCGAGCGAGGGGCCGCACGCATTCCTTTCGTGCGCATGAGCGGCGGCAATCCGCGGGTTCGAGCGGCGGGGGATCGGACCTCGCCGCTATTGCCAGGCGCGCGAGTAGATTGCCGTCTCCACCGGAGTGGCTTGTGACCGTGGTGGCGCGTCGGTATCGTAGCCACCTTGCATCGAACGTCCATA
>NZ_JAAGNW010000401.1 GCF_010645215.1 Burkholderia multivorans
GGGATGGCGCGCGGCGGCGGCCCGGACCTGCTCGCGATCGGTCACGTCGACCGACTCCACCTCGAGCTGATTCGGCCACGCCTGCTTCAACGCCTGCATCGCCTCGATGCGGCGCACGGCCGCGACCACGCGATGCCCTTGCGCGAGCACCTTTTCCGCGAGGGCCAGCCCCAAACCACCGGACGCGCCGGTAATGAACCACTTCTGACTCGACATGATGCCGCTCCTTTCGAAAAATGAATGACTACTCACTCAATTTAAAAAGAAAATTTTTAGCCCGCGATGGCCCGCCAAAGCATCTCGAACCCCAGTTGCCGATGCCGCTCCGCCTCGTCGGGATGCTGGTTGACATGCTCGATCGTGATTTCCGCGAGGTGCTCGATCACCGACGCAAGAAAGGGGATCGGCGCGTCGACCAGGGCCCCGTCCCGCACCCCGTCCAGCATCATCCGCTGCACGTCCTGAAACGGCCCCATGGCCATCGTCCGCGTGGCCTCCAGCACCTGCCCCGACCCCAGCAGCCGGGCAATGGCGAGCCGCCCGGCCGGGTTGGCCAGCCCCCAACTCACGTACCGCTGGAACACATGCTGCGCACGCTGCCGGTAGTCGGCCTCGGCCGGATACCCCGGCATCATGGTGTCCGCCATGCTTCCCTTCAGGTGCAGATACAGCGTCTGGAGCAGCGCTTCCTTGCTCTCGAAGTACGTGAACAACGTGCCCTCGGCCACGCCGGCGCCGCGCGCAATGCTCGCCGTGGAAGCCTGCACGCCCTGCTCGGCCACGGCCTGCGTGGCAGAGAGCAGCAGCGCACTGCGTTTTTCCGGACTCAAAGGGCGTGCCATTGCGTGTGCGGCCATTAATAGAGTGATTAAGCGCTCAACTATACTCGGATTTTTGGAATCCTGTCGTGCCCTGAATTCCAGCGAGCCCCGGGCATTTCAATTCCGTACCGATGCCCCCTAGTAATCCAACCGCCCACGCAGTTCCCCGAACGGCACCATCACATGCTCCCGGTACGCGGGCCGCGCGGCGAGGCGCGCATACCACGCCTCGACATGCGGCAGATGCGGACGCCGGATGTCCAGCTCGAAATACCGATACAGGTGCGTGCCGGCCGGGATGTCGGCGAGCGTCAGGCGATCGCCGGCCAGGAACGGCTGCGCGGACAGCACCTGATCGAGCACCTGGAAATACTGTGCGCACAGATCGACGCTGTGCTCGATGCGCACGGCGTCCCGCAGCGCGGGCGGCGTCCGGTAATAGCCCCAGAAAACGCCGGTCAGGAACGCCGGTTGCAGGCTGGTCTGGGTCCAGTCCATCCAGCGGTCCGCCAGGCTGCGCACCCGCGGGTCCTCGCTCCAGAAACCGGCCTGGCCGTGACGGGCGGCCAGATAGCGCAGGATCGCATGCGACTCCCAGACGGTCGTGCCGTCATCGTCGATGAGCGGCACCCGCCCGTTCGGATTCATCGCGAGAAAAGCCGCGGTGTCGTTGAGGCCGAAATCGCCGCCGGCCGCGACATGACGATGCGCGAGGCCAAGCTCGCCGATCAGCCACATGACTTTCTGCACGTTGAATGAATTGCGGCGTCCCCAGACCGTCAGCATCGTCTCTTCCTCACCGGTTCCGCGCCCTCGATGCCGCTGCTCGCCGCGCGGGCCCGCAAGCGTCGGCCCCGCGCCGCAGCGGGCGGGAAAGCGCCGATTCTAGAAGGATTCGCCGGCCGCCGCGCGGATCTTCTCCGCGATAATGCGCGATCGCGCCGTGCTGGGCCGCGCACCTCGATCCATAACAAACCCGGAGACCCGATCGACCATGCCGCTTCTCCCGCCCGGCCGCGCGCGCGGCCTGTGGTACGCCGCGCTCGTCGCAGCGCTGTGCTACGGACTCTCGCTGAGCATTGCGCCCTACCCGGGCCAGCCTGCCGCGAAGGCGGCGATGGGCGTGCTGCTGCTCGCCGCCGCGACGCGCCACGCCCCCGCGCGCGAGCGCAACCGGCTCATGTTCGCGCTGGCCGCGGCCGTGCTCGGCGACGTGCTGCTCGCGCTGCGGCAATGGCCGCCGTCGTTCGTGGCCGGCCTCGGCGCGTTCCTGCTCGCCCATCTCGGCTATTGCGCGCTGTTCGCGCCATGGCGCGCCGCGCCGCGCGGCTGGCGCGCGCTCGCGCTGATCGGCCTGTGGCTGTTCGCCGGCGCGCTCTACGCCGCGTTCTACCCGCACCTGCATGCGCTGGCGGCGCCGGTGTCCGTCTACATCCTCGTGCTCGGCGCGATGGCGAGCTTCGCGCTGTGCGCGCGCACGCCCGGGCTTCAGGTGCCGCTCGGCGCGCTCGTCTTCGCCGGCTCCGACGCCCTGATCGGCATCGACCGCTTTCTCGGCGCATTCGGCGGCGGCGCTTACGCGATCTGGTTTTGCTATGCGCTCGCGCAGCTGACGCTCGTCGCGGGGGTGTTGCGCCGCCGCGCGTCGCCCTGAGCGCGCGCCTGCCGGACCAGGCCGGCGCGGCGCGCATCGCCCCGCTTCCCGATCACGGAATGCCCGACGCTCAGGCCGGCACCGCGTGACTGCCGTCGCGCCGCGCCCCGCCGCGCGACCACGCACTCTCCGCCTCGACCGTCGGAATCGACCCGAACAGCTCCGCGAGCCAATCGGCGAACACCCGCACCTTCATCGACAGATGACGGTTCTGCGGATACACGAGCGAAATCGGCTTCGGCTTCGGATTGAAATCGGTCAGCACCCCGCGCAGCCGCCCGTCGAGCAGATGCGGCAGCGCGAGCAGCAGCATCGGCTGGATCAGGCCGAAACCCTCGAT
>NZ_JAAGNW010000402.1 GCF_010645215.1 Burkholderia multivorans
CGTGGGCGATGACGCGTGTGGACCGGCGACGGGACGGGTTGGTCGAACAGGCTGGGTATGCGTTGGGTCCTGATAGGTTTGTCGACGCGCCGGAGGCGGGGTCAGGCAAGCAACGGGCGCAGCGTCGGCGACAGCGATGCAAAACGGCTGAATCGTGAAACGCGCAGGTCGGAACGAATGGATCTCCCGGATTTTCAATTCGATTATCCGGTGCTCGAAAGGCCAAAAACAGAAACTGATTTCAGGTGCAAGGTCGCATTGCGTTTATCGCATGTCACCTTCCGTCCAGAGATTCGCGGGATTAAAAAATAAAAATGAAAGCAATGCGCGGAATGGACTGCGCGCAATTATCCGGACAGGGCGTGGCGTGGCGCGCCGGGCCACATGCGATTCCGGCGGCTCGAATGCGACTCGATGCCGCATCGACGTAAGCATATTAGGCGAATCTGTGTTTTGTCAGCCTGATATTTATATCAGCCGCAAGATAATCGGCGCGGGATGCCGATTTGAAGTAAATATGAATATCGTTAAATGATTCCGGACGTGCGGTTATATCGCGACGCAGCGTGCTGCCGAGGGTGGGGGAATGAATGGAGCGATCGGCGCGGGCCGATCGCATGAGGGACGTGGCGGCCCTCATGCGCGCCGGGCGGCGGATGCGCCGCCCGGCGTGGGCTTACTTGCCTTGCAGCCGGATATCGCGCGACGACGCGCCGACATACACGGTCCCGCCCGGGACCTGGCGCCAGGTGCGCCGGGCGTCGTCCCAGACGCTTTGCATGCGCGGCGTCACGAGGACGCGCACGCGGCGCGCCTCGCCCGGATTCAGGGCGACCTTGTCCCAGCCGACCAGCCGGCGCGGCGGCTCATCCTTGTACGGCACGGCGAGATAGACCTGCGGCACCTCCGCGCCGGCGACGGGCCCGTCGTTGCGGACGGTGAACGCGACCTCGAGCGCGCCGTCCGGCCCGCGCCGAACCGACAGCCCCGAATAACCGAAGCGCGTATAGGAGAGCCCGTGCCCGAACGGATACAGCGGCGCGATGTTCTTCGCGTCGTACCAGCGATAGCCGATGTTGAGCTTCTCGGCGTAAACCGGGTCGGTCTGGAACGCGCCGTCCTGCCCCCAGGTCGGCGTGTCCTGGTCGCGGGCGGGGAACGTGACGGGCAGCTTGCCCGACGGGTTGACCTTGCCGAACAGCACGTTCGCGATCGCCTTGCCGCCGGCCTCGCCCGGATACCACGCCTCGACGATCGCCGCGACGCGGTCTTTCCACGGCATCAACACGGGGTTGCCGCTCTCGACCACCACCACGGTGCGCGGGTTGGCCTGGGCGACCGCGTCGACGAGCGCGTCCTGATTCGACGGATTCGCGAGGCCGAGGCTCGACAGATCGCCGAAGTCCTCGCCGGCCGGTTGCGCGACGACGACGATCGCGACGTCGGCATGGCGCGCGAGCGCGACGGCATCGGCGATTTCCTGCGCGGTGTAGGCGCGGAACGGCGACTGCTGGTCGCGATTGCCGGCGAACCCGACCTGCGCGGCGGGCGCGAGCGCCTGGAGTGCGGCGACGATCGGTACGTCGACCTTCAGCCACGGATTGCGCCACCAGCTGCAGCCGGTAGCGGTGCCGAAGCTCAGCCCGCCGCAGCCCGCGAAGGCGCCGCTGACCGGGTCGCGCGTGTTGCCGGAGCCGCCGCCCGACAGCACGGCTGTATCGGCATGGCCGCCGATCACGGCGATCCGCTTCAACGCGGACGCCGCGAGCGGCAGTTGATTGCCGTCGTTCTTGAGCAGCACGATCGACTGTTCGGCGACCGTCTGGGCAAACGCGTTGCCGGCGGCGAAATCGACTGCGCCGCCCTTGGGCGGATGATCGAGCACGCCGGTGCGGATCATCACGTAGAGCTTGCGGCGCACCATGTCGTCGAGGCGCGCGGACGAGATCGCACGGCTCGCGAGGGCCTGGCTCACCGCCTGCGGCGTCAGGTAGACCGTCGGCCCGACGTCCTCTTCCTCGTCGAGCCCGGCATTGATCGCGGCGGCGGTGCTGTGCGTTGCACCCCAGTCGGATTGCACCTGGCCTTCGAAGCCCCATTCATTCTTCAGGATGTCGTTGAGCAGGTGCGGGTTCTCGCACGCATAGTCGCCGTTCAGGCGGTTGTAGCTGCACATCACGCTGCCCGGCTGCGCGCGCTTTGCCGCGATCTCGAACGGCAGCAGATAGAGTTCGCGCAGCGTGCGCTCGTCGATCTGGCTGTTGCCGCCCATGCGGCCGTGTTCCTGCTCGTTGCCGGCGAAGTGCTTGATGGTCGCGATCACGCGCTCGCGCTGCGTGCCTTCGGTACGTTCCGCGAGCAGTTCGCCGGCGAGCTGCGGGTCCTCGCCGAGATATTCGAACAAGCGCCCGCCGCGCGGCTCGCGGGCGAGATTCGTGCCGCCGCCGAGCCCCATCGCAAACCCTTGCGCGCGCAACTGCTTTGCGACCTGCGCGCCGTAGTCGAACGACAGGCGCCGATCCCAGCTGGCCGCGAGCGCAAGCGTCGCAGGGAAGGTCGTGCTCGGCTGCAAGGTGCTGCCCGAGCCGGTTGCCGAGTCGACCATGTTGAGGTCGGGGATGCCGAGGCGCGGCACGCCCTGGATATAGCCCGCGCCGCCACCCGGGACGTCGCTCATCGCGTATTGCGAATGGATGAAGCGCAGCTTCTCGTCGAGCGTCATCTGCCTGACGAGCGCGGCGGCGCGCCCGTGCGCGATCGATGCCGTGCCGGCATCGAAG
>NZ_JAAGNW010000403.1 GCF_010645215.1 Burkholderia multivorans
GATCACGCCTTCATTTTTGGCATTCATCTCGCGCAATACGCCATTGGCTAGCTTCATCACCTCGTTAGCCGCACTCAACGTTGCCAAATGTTCGAAACTAGAAGCCTCATGCTCCACCCCCTCCCTCATCGTTTCCAGCCGCTCGACATTTTTCTCCGCGATCACACTCTCAGACCTAAGAGAGTCGACTCTTCCCGGAAGCGATTCCAATGTAGTCAGAATACGCGTGGCGGATTCATTCAACTCAGATCTATGTTGACCCGCAACAGCGATTATCGAATCAATCCTTGTCTTGGGGAATTTATTCGCCACCTCTACGATCTTCTTAAGATCTCGGGTGCAACGCCTAACGTTCTTTTCAAGCGCCGCCTTCTCAATATTGAATTTCTCGGGACTCATGGCACAGGTCCGATAGTACTCAACCTCGTTATCCGTATGCGTTGACAGCTTAGAGGTCGCGGCCTTAAGAAGATTATTCGCCGCCTTAAGATCCGCCAGCATTTTCCCGTTGCCCCCCAGCTTGTAGCCCGTCTCGCCTTCTACGATCTGACTGATCTTATATCGCACACTCACACTACCAATATTCTCGAGAAGCCTTTCCGCACCATACCCGCACACAGCCGGATAATTGTCAATTTTCTTATTATTATTTGAAATAATATTATTTTGAAAATCGATCCCTTGATCAATAATCCCCTTCGCATTCAGACATTTTACAAATGCAAGCGCAATTTTGAGATCGGCATGCGCGTGCTTTTCCGCCTTACGCTCAACAGAATGAATAATTGACGAGGGCACCTTACCCCCTTGAGATGCAACAGACACCACTTCCTTCGCGATTTTTTTTGCAAAAACGATCGGGATATTTCCTCCCGTAAATTTTCGAACAGCAACAGAGATTCGGCTTGTAATTCCAAATGTCATTAAATCACCAAATATTCAATTAACGTTCAGATTTCAAAAATAGCATCCGAACTTAGCTATCTGGAGAGTACCTCGCCTCCGGTATCGCCATCCACAAAAAAACGCTCATAGTGTCGGCTCGCTGACGAGCCGCCCCCTGAAACACCTGACATAACCTCTCCGACCTGCTCCCCGCGGCTAGTACGGTGACGGTGCAGAGCCCATTCCAAATAGGAGCCGCGATGAAAAAGCGATTCAACGAAGAGCAAATCATCGGCATTTTGAAGGACGCCGAGGCTGGCCTGAAGCCGGCAGAGCTGTGTCGCAAGCACAGCAGCTCGGAAGCGACCTACTACAACTGGAAAGCGAAGTTCGGTGGAATGACGGTCTCCGAAACCCAGCGCCTGAAAGCACCGGGGCAGGAGAACAACAGGCTCAAGCGCCTGCTGGCCGACTCGATGCTCGACAACGCCGCGCTGAAGGACCTGCTGTCTCGAAAGTAGCAAGCCCGCAGGCCAAGCGCGAAGCGGTCCGGATACTGATGACCGAACGCGCCATGGGTACCGCCCGGGGCTGCCGGCTGGTAGGGAATTCTCGCTCGCTGTTCCACTACGAATCACGCTGCCAAGTTGACGGCGAAGCGCTGACTGGTCGAATGATGGCCATCGCCGCGCAGAGGTCGCTACAAGGGGCTTGCCAAAAACACGGCGCGATTGTCCAGTCTGTTCGCCTTGGCGAATCTGGTGATCGCGAAGAACTTGTTGCGCTCGATCCATGGGGGAAGTCCGTCATGTGCATGAACACTGCGAGAAGTGGGACCCGTGTGTGGGCAAAACTTACTTCGATCGCAACCGATTTCCTTCGTCATTCCGAAAATTCCAGGTAATCTCACCCGCAACGCGAGCGACTGGCTTATTGATCAGTGTTTCCCTAATGACTTTTAGCATGACGCGGAAACCTAGTACGCGAAGATCGACAGTATTCGAAACAACCGAAGGAGCTAGTGATTGCATATCGATCCTGCCGGTGGACCAGCAGTTGCAAACGGGCCACTTCATGATTGGCAATGCGTCCCCGATACAATACGACCATACGCTTAAAATGCGCATGCAGATTGCGGAGTCGAGCGCACAAGTCGCAGCCTAGTCGGTTCCACTCGATCCTGCCTTCAAAAAACGCGCAGGGTCTCGTGGATGCCCAAACCCGACGCTAGAACAGCGCTTCAGAACCGGGCCATTGCGCTCGGCCATTACAACGGGGCGCATCCGCACGACGCTCTGAATGCCGCTCGCCATGCGAGTTTCGCCAGCAAGCAAATTCTCCAACATAAGCGTAACCGCGCGGCCGGTTGATCTGCTTTAGAAGCTGTTGCGAATGCTGTCTTGAGTTTGTTCCAGCAAATTAGGTAGCACGCGAGCGAGAGGAATGCTTCATGCACGTGTGCGTACCGTTCGTAGCGAATCTTGAGCCGGCTGAATGCATGAAGCCAGGCAAAGGAACGTTCGATGAACCAGCGCGTTTTACCAAGACCACTGCCATGAGGCGAGCCGATTTTGGCAAGCAAGGGCGTGATGCCACGCTCGCGCAAACGCTGGCGGTGGGGCTCGGAACTGTAGCCCCGGTCACCCTGAACAATTTTCGGTTTGCGTAGAGGACGTCCGAGTTTTCCTCGGATGGGAGGAATCGCCTCAACCAGCGCATCGAGTTGCGTGATGTTGTTGCAATTGGCGGCCGTCAGGATGACCGCGAACGGGATGCCTTGTGCGTCGACGATGAGTTGGTACTTGCTGCCGAGCTCGTGCCGGTCCGCTGGGTTCGGGCCGGTTTTTTCCCGCAAGCGTCGC
>NZ_JAAGNW010000404.1:0-360 GCF_010645215.1 Burkholderia multivorans
CTAAACAAGTAGTGACAAAAGCATCGAAAAACACACTTGAATTTGCGTCGGAAGATGGTGGAGCGCATGGTGGGTTCGTCTGTGGCTTCTCCAGCGCTGGACACCTGACGATAACCAAGGGACGGAAGACGATCGAGCTGGCTCGTCACGAGACTGCCCGGCTGCTCAAGTTTGTCGATGCCATCAATGTCGAAGCAATCGTTGGGGAGCAAGCATGACGACTCGTACCGAATCCATGGTGGAAATTCCTGCTGAGTATGTCAAGCCGGAGGACTTGCACACCGTCGAGGATCTGCGTCGAGCACTGCATGCCGCGATCTACACGATGGCGCGGCAACGCGGACACATCGAGAAGTACAA
>NZ_JAAGNW010000404.1:370-2730 GCF_010645215.1 Burkholderia multivorans
CGGATCGATGCGATGAATACCTTCGCGACCGCCCGCGGATTCGAGAGAGGCTGGAAGACGAGATGCACTTCGCCCCCTTCGGCCGATTGAACTAATCATCACATCACTACCAGGAATCACCATGAATATGCAGACCATCCCGAAAGGCTACGTCGTCGATGCGCGTGGTCGACTTATCCCCGAGTCGCTTGTCGATCCGATCGACCGCCTCCGTGATCAGACCGTGATGTCCTTGATCGAGAAGGCCAAGGATCTTCGATCGTCCATGACCGCGTTCAAAGAGCAGGCTTTCTCGGACATCGCGGCTTTCGTTGAAACCAGTCATGAGCAGTACGGGGTAAAAGTTGGAGGCACGAAAGGAAACGTATCGCTGATCACGATCGACGGCCGCTACAAGATCGTGCGTCAGATCGCGGAACATCTCCAGTTCGATGAGCGCCTGCAGGCGGCTCAAGAGCTGATCGATGAATGCCTGCGCGAATGGACTGCAGGTAGTAACGACAAGGTCAAGGTGTTGATCAACGAAGCATTCCAGGTCGACAAGGAAGGCAACGTGAACACGGGGCGCATTCTCGGGTTGCGTCGCCTTGCCATTGATGATGTGAAGTGGAACAAGGCGATGAGCGCGATCGTCGACAGTATCCGTGTGACGGGTAGCAAGCCTTACGTCCGCTTATATGAACGCGTCGAAGAGACTGAAGAGTATCGTGCGATCAGTCTCGATCTCGCGGCGATCTGATAGGTGCGTTTCCATGACGTCGAGACTGTCGAGAGAGGAAATCCAACGAATCGACACGGAGCTGTCGCTTCCCTACGGATGTGTCGTGCTGCGTTGCGACAGCGAAACCGTGACGATACAGGTCCAACGCGCGAAGCCGCGTCGGTACGACATGATGGTCTATGTGAACGGCTGGTTCCGGGGAAGCTATCTCAACGAAGCCGCTCCCGAACATCGGTTCTATCGGCCATCCAAGATCAGAGCATATAGCCCATCGCATCGGATGCACATCGAGAAGCAGTTTGGCAAGCGCAAAGCTCGGATGTATTTTCCTGACCTGGACAAGACCAAAACGATTTTCCTGCCGACCTGGAACACACCCGAAAGCATGCTGCGCCACTTCGCACGAGTGAGCAAGGCGGTAACGCTCGTGTCGGTCGGCGTTGTGGTTAACACGTCGGTCGACGTGACCGAGTCGGGAACGGCCTATGTCTGACTGCGTCGTTATCCTTGCCGGGATCGTCTTCCTGGTATGTCTCTGCCGCAAGGAACTGCGGCGCTGGTGGGAGTCGTAATGCTGATCGCAAAAACAACGGTAGCGAAAATCCACATCGCGAAGCAGCAGCTGGCGATGACCGACGACGAGTACCGAACGGTGCTGCGCAGCGTCGCCGGCGTCTGCTCGTCGAAAGACCTGACGCCGGAGGGCGCGCACAAGCTGCTGAAGCACTTCGAGCGCTGTGGTTTCAAGCCGAAGCGCGATACCGGACGCCGGCCGCACGTCGCCCGGCCGCGCGCTGCTCAAATCAGCAAGATCGAAGCGCTGCTCGCCGACGCGGGCCGATCGTGGGATTACGTTGGGGGCATGGTGAAGCGAATCTGCAAGGTCGACGCGATCGAGTTCTGCGACGACGCGATGCTCGGCAAGCTGATTGCCGCGCTTCAATACGACGCGAAACGGAGGTCGACGTGAATTTCGAGGGCGTTGAGCATCTTCTGCCGGACGTGGTGCACACGATCGTCAAGCTCGTCGGTCTTCCTGCCGCGATGCGTCTCGTCGACCAGCTCGGCGGCACGACATTCCCGATCGCGATGCGCCGATCGCGGCTCGGCGAGATTCGCTATGAGGCGCTTGCGGAAATTGTCGGATCTGAGGCGGCGGACCTGCTCACCGCTCACTTCGGTGGCGAGGTGCTGTATATCCCACGGTGTGCAAAGGCCCTGCGCGAGTTGATGTACCGAAGCATACGCGCCGAGTTCGATTCATTGACCCGTGACCAAACCGCCATTCACGCCGTGACGCAGCTCGCGCTGCGCTATCGACTGGCGGATCGGCACGTGTGGCGTATCCTCAAGCGTTCTGATGTGTCAGGGCGTGCGCCGCCCCAGGCCGACCTGTTCTAGCGTTACAATTTTCGACAGCGTTCACTCCAGCCCCGCCCATGCGGGGCTTTTTGTTTGCACTGACACTGATCCACTAATGTGTGTGCAACGCGCAGCCTACAGTCGTGCCATTCATTCGGAGATGGCAATGAAGCAACAACGACTGTCCCCCGCCGGCTGCAATCTGATCGAGGAATTCGAGAGCGATCGCCTCGAAGCGTATCCCGATCCGGCAACGGGTGGCGCACCCTGGACGATC
>NZ_JAAGNW010000405.1 GCF_010645215.1 Burkholderia multivorans
GCATTGTGCGCGATGCTCGAAGGCGGTTACGAGATCTACATGGTGGCCGACGCATCGGGCGGAACCTCGAAGGACGCGCACGATTTCGCGCTGCACCGCATGGTCCAGGCGGGCGCCGTGCCCGTCACGTGGCAGCAGGTGCTGCTCGAATGGCAGCGCGACTGGGCGCGCCGCGAGACCTACGACGCGGTGATGGCGATCGCGAAGGAGCACTCGGGCGCGTATGGCATGGGCGTCGACTATGCGTACACCATGGTCCACCACGCGCCCCAGCGCACGGCGACGCCGCACGAGGTGCTGGCGGCGGTGCCGGCGCGGTAGCCGCAGTCGTGACGCGGCGCGTTCAGTCCTCGTGCCGCGCCCACGGCGCATGCGCGAGATGCTCGGCCAGGTAGTCGAGCAGCGCGGTGACGCGGGCGGCGCGCAGCATGCCGGGCGGCGTGATGAGATTGACGTTGATGTCGGCGATCCGCCAGTCGTCCATCACCTGTTCCAGCTCGCCGCGTTGCAGCGCGTCCCACACGAGGAATTCCGGCTGGAGCGCGACGCCGTGTCCCGCGATCAGCGCGGGCAGGATCACGTCGGCGTTGTTGGTGCGGATCCGGCCGCGCACGGGCATGCCGCACTCCTCGCCGGTGCCGACGTGCCGGAAGCGCCAGTACTCGGGCGTCGGCAGGTTCGTGTAGGTGAGGCTCACGTGCTGTTCGAGATCGCGCGGATGCGCCGGGCGGCCATGCCGTTCGAGGTAGGCGGGCGCCGCGACGAGCGGCCGGCGCACGGCGCAGAGCCGGCGCGAGCGCAGCGACGAATCGTTCAGCTCGGCGATCCGGATCGCGACGTCGAAGCCTCCCGACACGATGTCGACCAGATGGTCGGTCAGCACCAGGTCGACGCCGACGCGCGGATAGCGTTCGAGAAAAGCCGGCAGCAGCGGCGCGAGATGGCGCATGCCGAACGACATCGGCGCGTTCACGCGTACGAGGCCGTGCGGTTCGAGCGCGTGGGCGGAGGCCTCGGTCTCGATGTGCTCGGCATCGGCGAGCAGCTGGATCGCGCGGTCGCGCAGCAATTCGCCGGTCGGCGTGAGCGACAGCTTGCGCGAGGTCCGGTACAGCAGCTGGGTGCCGAGCCGTTGTTCGAGGCGGGCGATCGCTTTCGAGACGGTCGGCTGCGTGGTGCCGAGCAGTTCGGCGGCGCGGGCGAACGAGCCGGTCTCGGCGACGCGCGCGAAGATGGCCCAGGCTTCGAGATCAGGAAGATGTTGCATGCAGGCGTGGATGGCGACAAAAGCGCGAGGCGCGGAACGATTCGGAGCGGCGCAGGCCGCGGCCGGACGACGTGCATTCTAATCCGACCCGGGGAGGCTTCACATGGAAACCTATGCGCTGTCGCTGGGCGCAGGCGTGCTGATCGGCATGCTCTACAGCGTACTCAAGGTCCGCTCGCCGGCGCCGCCGCTGATCGCCCTCGTGGGCCTGCTCGGCATGCTGATCGGCGAGCAGGTCCTCCCATCCGTCAGGCCGTGGTTCGGCCTTTAATCGAAGCGAGGAAACCCGCATGAGCGCAACCGATAACCCCCCCGATCTGATCCTGCACAACGGCCGCGTCACCACGCTCGACCGCGGAAATCCGGTCGCGAGCGCCGTGGCGATCCGCGACGGCCGTTTCGTCGCGGTCGGCGGCGACGCCGAGGTGATGCCGCTCGCGGGACCGGCCACCCGGGTCGTCGATCTCGGCGGCCGGCCGGTTCTGCCCGGCCTGATCGACAACCACGCGCACCTGATCCGCGGCGGCCTGAACTACAACATGGAGCTGCGCTGGGACGGCGTGCGTTCGCTGGCCGTCGCGATGGAGATGCTCAGGCAGCAGGTCGCGATCACGCCCGCGCCGCAATGGGTGCGGGTGGTGGGCGGTTTCACCGAGCATCAGTTCGTGGAGAAGCGCCTGCCGACGATCGAGGAGCTCAACGCGGCCGCGCCGGACACGCCGGTCTTCATCCTGCACCTGTACGACCGCGCATTGCTGAACGCCGCCGCGCTGCGCGTGGTCGGCTACACGAAGGACACGCCCGAGCCGCCGGGCGGCGTGATCATGCGGGACGCCGCGGGCCATCCCACCGGCCTGCTGCTCGCGAATCCGAACGCGACCATTCTCTACGCGACGCTCGCGAAAGGCCCGAAGCTGCCGCCCGAGTATCAATACAACTCGACGCGCCATTTCATGCGCGAGCTGAACCGGCTCGGCGTGACCGGAGTGATCGACGCGGGCGGCGGCTCGCAGAACTATCCCGACGACTACGCGGTGATCCGCCAGCTGCACGAGGCCGGCGAGATGACGGTGCGTATCGCCTACAACCTGTTTACGCAAAAGCCGAAGGCCGAGAAGGAGGATTTTCTCGAATGGACCCGGACGGTCAAGTATCACGACGGCACGGATTATTTCCGCCACAACGGCGCGGGCGAGATGCTCGTGTTCTCGGCCGCCGACTTCGAGGATTTTCGCGTGGCGCGCCCGGAATTGCCGCCGGGCATGGAGGGCGAACTGGAGGGCGTGGTGCGCGTCCTGGCCCAGCATCGCTGGCCGTGGCGACTGCACGCGACCTACGACGAAACGATCTCGCGCGCGCTCGACGTATTCGAGAAGGTCAACCGGGACATTCCGCTCGACGGCATCAACTGGTTCTTCGATCACGCGGAAACCGTGTCCGAGCGCTCGAT
>NZ_JAAGNW010000406.1 GCF_010645215.1 Burkholderia multivorans
TGCGGATTTCGGTGATGGTGATCAGCCGTTCCGGCGAACGTGATCAGTCTGGAAGGTGGTGTTGCGCGGTCAATGGATTATAGCGAAGGTGATCACGATCAGGATGCGGAGGACTGCTTGGCGTTGGTCTTTCGCATCGATTCGCCCTTCAACGGTAGCTTGTGGGCCTGATGGACGAGCCGATCGAGAATCGCGTCGGCGAGCGTCGGGTCCTGCAGCCACGCATGCCAGTGTTCGAGCGGTAGCTGGCTGGTAATGATCGTGGATCGCGTGCCGACGCGATCGTCGAGCACTTCGAGCAGGTCGTTTCGGGCACTCTGATCGAGGTCCTGCAGGCCCCAGTCGTCGAGCAGGAGGACGTCCATCTTGGCGAGCTGCGCGAGCCGCCGCGTGAAGCTGCCATCGCCGTGGGCGATCTTCAATTCCTCGAACAGCCGCGCGACGCGGACGTACATCACGGAGAAGCCCTGTCGGCAGGCCTGCTGACCAAACGCGCAGGCGATCCATGTCTTACCCGCGCCGGTCGGCCCCGTCAGGATGAGGTTTTGTGCATTGCGGATCCAGTCGCAACCAGCGAGTGCGGCAACGACGCTTTTGTCGATACCGCGGCCCTGCCGGTACTCGATGTCCTCGATGCAGGCCTGAGGATTCTTGAGTTTCGCGGACTTCAGCAGCCGCTCGAGCCGCCGGGTATCGCGCCACGCGAGTTCGCGATCGACGACCATGCCGAAGCGCTCTTCGAACGACAGGCTGGTGCTGGCGGTCAGCGCCGCCTGCTCTTCGAACGCGCGAGCCATGCCGTCGAGCTTGAGCGCCTTGAGCTGAGAGAGAGTTTGCTGCATCAACATCGTGACCTCCTTGGGTCAGTGGTAATAGTCGGGCCCGCGCACGTTCTCGTGATCGGGCGAATGCCATTCGGTGAGCGGAATCGGGAGCATCGGCTGTCGGTCCAGGCCAGATTCGAGGATTGACAGCACGGAGCGACGGGTCGGTGAGCCGATCACGAGCGCCCGCTGGCAGGCGGCTTCCAGTCGTTCCTTGCCATACTTGCGCGAGAGCGACAGCAATCCAAGGCACGCGCGGTAACCCATCTCGGGGTGAGGCCGGTTGGTCAGCAGGTGTTTGACGATCGCCTCGGCACCGGGACCGACGGAGGCGCCCCAGTTCAGCAATCTCCCAGGCGTCCATTCCATGTGGGCGCGGTGCGCCGCCGGCATGTGCTCGGGCAACGTCGTATGCTTGTTCCGGAGTCGGCTGCGGGCGTGGACGGCAACGCGCTTGCCGCGGTGCAGGATCTCGACGCCGTGGCGTGTGACGCGTGCGTAGACCTCCTGACGTACGAGGCTGTGCGGGACGCTGTAATAATGGTGATCGACTTCGACGTGGTAGTCGATGTTGACGCGGCACTTCACGAAGGTCGCGATCTCGTAGCGGCGTGCCGGCAGTGGGCGTAGCGCCGGCCGATCGAGACGCTCGAACCATTCGTGGCGGTTGCCGTCGAGTTTTTTGAACGGACGCCGGTTCAGGTCGGTGATCAGCTTGCCGATCGCCTTGTTCAGCTCGGCCAGGCTGTAGAAGCGGTGGTTGCGCAGCCGTGCGAGGATCCAGCGCTCGACGATCTGCACGCCAACCTCGACCTTCGCCTTGTCCTGCGGCTTGCGCGGCCGCGCCGGCAACATGGCGGTCGCGTAGTGGTTCACGAAGTCCTGCGTGGTGTTGCCCAGCACCGGTTCGTACCGGTCCGCCTTGGCGATCAATGCCCTGGGGTTGTCGGGCACCAGCAGCTCGGGAACACCGCCGTAGAATTCCAACGCGTCGATCAGGCTGCCGATCCAGTCGGGCATGGCCTCGGAACGCGTCGCACATGCATAGGTGTAGTTCGAGGCGCCGAGGACGGCCACGAACACGTGAGCCTTGAACGCGATGCCGCCGTCGCGGCCGAGAATCGGCACGGTTTGCCCGGCGAAGTCGGCGAACAGCTTCTCGCCGGCACGGTGCTGCTGGCGCATCGAGCGCTTCAGTGCCGCGGCCCAGTCCTTGTACCGCTGGCAGAACTGCGTATAGCGGTAGGTGCGCTGGCCGGCATGGGTTTCGACGTACTCCTCCCAGAGCAACTGCAGCGTCACGCCCTTGCGGCGCAGGTCGCGGTGCATCGCCGTGTAAGCCGGTTCGACCCGCCGGGTCGGGGCCGTGGTTTCCTCCGGCAGGTCCAACCTGATCTCGAGCTCGTCGTCCGCGAGCGGTTCGATGGCAGCCCAGTCGAGTCCCGCCGCGCTGGCGCGGGCCGCGTACGCGGAGATGGCGCCGACGCTGATGCCGATCGCGCGGCTGATCTGGCGGTGCGATAGGCCGCACGCCCACTTCAACCGCAATACTTCCTTCAGTTTGCGCATGCTCATCCGATGTGCCGGCATCAACCTGTCCCCTAAAAAGAGACAAGGCTAACGCCCGTCGTTGATCACATGCGCAACACCACCGCCGTGCCGGAGCGGCCATCCCGTTTCGGTCGCGTGATCAGCTGTTTCGGTTCGCTGATCACTCATTCCGGGAACTTGATCACCCGTTTCGGCAAGATGATCGCTCGTTTCGGAAACCGGTGATCGGCGATCACCTTCGACCGAAACGGCCGATCACCATCATTCGGAACCACTGATCACGTTCAACCGAAATCGCTGATCACGTTCGCCGAAATACGCA
>NZ_JAAGNW010000407.1 GCF_010645215.1 Burkholderia multivorans
CGAATCGATGCCGGTCAGCACCGTGAGCATCGCGCTGTACAGGTTGAGCGCGATGATCGGCAGGAAGCCCGCGAGCGACACGATCACGATCAGCGGTCCCAGCCCCGGCGCGAGCCCGGCGCCGATCCGGTACAGCGCGAGCAGCGCATCGGCCGCGTGCAGTTCCTGCGCGAGCCATGCGCCGAGCCCGATCATCCACGCGCCCGACAGCGAGGCCCCGGCGAACACCACGGCGATCAGTTTCGCGCGGCTCGTATGCTTCGGCAGGTAGCGCGAGTAGTCGGAGACATAGGGCGCATACGAGATGTTGTAGCTGGCCGCGATCGCGAACGGCGCCGCGAACGCGATGCCGCTGAAGCCCGGCGGGATCGCGCGCGGGCCGTCCGGCAGCGGCACGTGCCCGGTCAGCAGCGCGAGCGTGACGAGCAGATAGAGCGGCAGCGTCGCGTACAGCGCCCAGCTGAACGCGCGATGCATCAGATCGTGGCCGTAGATCGCGAGCAGCGCGCCCGCGGCAATCGCACCGACCGCGACCGCCGTGCCGTCGAGGCCGAAGACGTTGCGCACGCCGTCGACCATCAGCGACACGTTGACGACGTTGAAGCCGACGAACACGAACAGCGTGGCCAGCAGCGCGACGATCACGCCGCGATAGCCGAACTGCGCCCGCGACTGGATCATCTGCGGCAGGCCCATTTCCGGCCCCTGCGATCCGTGGAAGGCCATGAACAGCGTGCCGAACATGATCCCGAGCGCGCCGGCGAGCGTGGTCCACCCGGCCGACAGGCCCATCGAAGGTCCGACGAAGCCGATCGAAATCGTGAAGAAATGGAAATTGCCGAGGAACCAGAACGGCCCCTGGCTGGCGAGCCGCGCGTGCCGTTCGTGTTCGGGGATGTAGTCGATCGAACGCTGTTCGATCGAAAGGCCCGCCGGCGCATCGCGATGCGCGGCGAGGTCGGGAGTGGGCAACTGGGGCATCGGATCTGCTCCGCGGCGTGGGGCGCCGTCGCGCGGCGGTCCGCGCACGCGACGGCATGGAACCAGGGCCCGCGCGTGGCGCGGGCGCGCACTACGACCGCGTGCCTACAGCCCCGCTGCGGCTTGCGGCATGCGGGCCGGCGTCGCGCCCGCCGCGTCGGCCTGCTCGATATCGCCGGTGCGGCGCGCGATCAGCCACACGCACACGGACGACAGGATCGCCGCGGCGGTGTACTGCAACGCGAGCGGCCACCAGGCCGGCGTGCTGTTCTGCGCGATCACGGTCGCGACGAGCGGCGTCAGCCCGCCCGCGAGCGCACCGCACACCTGGTAGGCGATCGAGATGGCCGTGTAGCGGATGCGCGCGGCGAAGATGCCGCTCACGAAGCCCGCGATCACCGCGTAGTAGCCCGATTCGGCGATCGTCGCGAGGCCGACGCCGAGCGTGATCGACAGCGGCGTGCCGGCCTGCACGAGCGGCAGCATGATGAACGGCACCACCCTCGCCCACGCGCCGGTGATCAGCAGCACCCGCGTCGTGCCGAAGCGCTGCGCGAGGAACGCCGCGCCCAGCTGCACGATGAACTGCAGCACCGCGACCACGGTCATGCATTGCAGCACCATCGAGCGTTCGAGCGACAGGAACTGGGTGGCGTAGCTGATCATGAAGATGTTGCTGAAGTACACGCCGGCGATGCCGTAGACATTCGCGCCGATCGCGAGCAGCAGCAGCTTCCAGTGCCGGAAGGCTTCGCGCACCGGGTTGCCGGCCGTCTCGCCGCTCTGTCGCACGGCCTCGAATTCCGGCGATTCCGAGACGCTCGCACGGATCACGAAGCCGACCAGCAGCAGCACCGCGCTCGCGAGGAACGGCAGGCGCCAGCCCCAGCTCATCAGGTCGTCCTTCGAGAGCGTGCTGATCGCGCCGAACGCGAGCATCGACAGGATCAGGCCGCTCGCGCTGCCGAGCTGCGCGAACGAGGCGAAGAAGGTGCGCTTGCCGGGCGGCGCGTGCTCGCCGGCGAGCAGCACCGCGCCGCCCCATTCGCCGCCGACCGCGATGCCTTGCAGCACGCGCATCAGCACGAGCAGCACGGGTGCGATCACGCCGGCCTGCGCGTAGGTCGGCAAGAGGCCGATCGCGACGGTGGCGAGCGCCATCAGGATCAGCGTCGCGAGCAGCGAGCGCTTGCGGCCGTAGCGGTCGCCGAGATAGCCGAACAGCAGGCCGCCGAGCGGCCGCGCGAAGAAGCCGACCGCGAACGAGCCGAACGATGCGAGCAGGCTGACGAAGCGGTTCTCGCCGGGAAAGAACAGCGGGCCGAACACGATCGCCGCGGCGGTCGCGTAGCTGTAGAAGTCGTACCACTCGATCGTGGTGCCGACGAACGAAGCGAGCGCCGCGCGGCGCGGCTGCTTGACGGGCGGGTGCATCCGGGTGTCTCCTCCAGGCTTTCTTATCGTGGTCCGGTCAGTCGCGGTAGGCGACGCCGGGCAGCACGCACAGCAATTCGTAGGCGAGGTTCGCGCCGAGCAGCGCGGTCGTCCCGAACGGGTCGTAGGGTGGGGCGACTTCGACGAGATCGCAGCCGACGATGTTCAGGCCATGTGCGCCGCGCACGATCTCGAGCGCCTGCGGCACCGTGAGTCCGGCGATTTCCGGCGTGCCGGTGCCCGGCGCGTAGGCCGGATCGAT
>NZ_JAAGNW010000408.1 GCF_010645215.1 Burkholderia multivorans
ATCAGCGATGCCGATACGGGGCGCGACGTATTCGTCGGGCCGCTCGCGAGGCTGCTCGGCGGCGTCGACGTCGCGTGGCTGGTCGGCCTCGTCGCAGCGGGCGGCGTCTACGCGCTGCTGTCGCGCTCGCTGGACCTGCCGCGCGAAGCGCGCATCACCGCCGGGCTGGACGAGCCGGCCCAGCCCTCCTCCTCTTCCGCCGAGACGCCGCCCCGCCGATGAAACCTCTTCGCATCCGCCTGATCCAGTCATCGCTGTGCGACGGCGCGCTTCGCGACAATCTCGCAAAAGCGCTGGCGCACATCGCAGCCGCGCGCGCGCAGGCCGACCTCGTGGTGTTCTCCGAGACCTATCTGCAAGGCTTTCCCACGCCGGACAACGTCGGCCTGCTGGCGGAGCCCGTCGACGGCGCATCGATTCGCGCGGTGCGCGACGCCGCGCGCGCGGCCCAGGTCGCCGTCGCGATCGGCTGCGCGGAACGCGACGGCACGCGCTGCTTCAACACCGCCCTGCTGATCGACGAGCAAGGCGAGATCCGCCTGCACTACCGCAAGACTCATCTCTATGAATCGGATCTCGGCGTGTTCGATGCGGGCGACGCGTTCCCCGTCTGCACCTGGCGCGGCATACCGGTCGGCCTGCTGATCTGCTTCGATCTGGAATTTCCGGAAACTGTGCGCGCGCTCGCGCGTCGGGGCGCGCATCTGATCCTCATCCTCGACGGCATGATGCATCCGCACGGATCGGTCCATCGACAAATGATCCCCGTCCGCGCGCTGGAGAACCAGCTGTTCGTCGCGATGGCGAACCGGGTCGGCGCGGGCGAGCGCTATACGTTCAGCGGCACGAGCCTGGTCGCGGCGCCCGACGGCTCATGCCTCGCGACTGCGCCCGAGGACCGCGAAGCCGTCGTCGACGCTCTCATCGACCTCGACGACGTCGCGCGCGCCCGCTCGGCGTTCAGCTACCTCGATCTCGCGGCAGTTCCGCCCGGCGCTCCGCGCCATTGACTCATGCGCCCGCTTGCGCCTCCTCCTTCACGCACCGATCGATCCCCCGCCGCAACGCGTCGTACACCTTCGGCCGGTCGCATTGCGACACATTGAAGCGCAGGCAATCCGCCGCCGACTGCGTGATGCTGAACACGTTGCCCGGCGCGAACACGACGCCGTCGTCGAGCGCATGACGCGCCACCCGCGCCGCGTCGAGCCCGTCGGGCAGCCGCATCCACAGGAACATGCCGCCGCGCGGCCGCACCACGATCTCGAGCCCGGCCGCGGTCAGGCGGCGTCCCGCACGGCTCATCGCATCGGCGAGGCGGGTGCGCAGGCCGTCGAGATGCCGGCGATAGGTGCCGTCGACCAGCATCCGCTGCACGACTGCCGAGGCGAGTTCGCTGTTGCCGAACGCAGTCGCGAGCTTCAGGTCGATCAGCGGCTCGATCCATTCCGCGCGCGCGGCGATGTAGCCGCAACGCACCGAGGCCGACAGCGTCTTCGAGAAGCTGCCGATCGACACCACCCGTGCCAGGCCGTCGAACGCCGCGAGCCGCGGCGCGGGCTCGGCCTCGAAATCCGCGAAGATGTCGTCCTCGATGATCAGCAGGTCGTGTTCGGCCGCGAGCGTCAGCACGCGGTGCGCGACCGCGGGCGCGAGCGTCGCGCCGGTCGGATTGTGAAGCGCGGCATTGGTCACGTAGACGCGCGGCCGGGATTCGGCGAGCACCTGCTCGAAGCGCGCGAGATCGGGGCCGGTCGCCGTATAGGGCACGCTGACGATCTTCAATCGATGCGTGCGCAACAACGCCGGGAAATTGAAGTAGCACGGATCGTCGACCAGCACCGTGTCGCCGGGTTCGAGCAGGAAGCGGCACAGCAGATCGAGCGCGTGCGTGCCGCCATCCGTCAGCATGATCTGTTCGGGCGGCGCTTCGACGCCGTATTGCGCGAGCCGCCATGACAATTGCTGGCGCAGCGCCGGCAGCCCGCGCGGCACCGCATAGTCGGTCAGCTGGGCCGCCGGGTCCCGCGCGACGGCGCGCAGCGCGCGGCGCACGCCGTCGGCGGGCAGCCAGTCCGGCGGCAGCCAGCCGCAGCCCGGCCGCAGGCCGCCCGCGCCGACTTCGAGCGACTGCCGCGTGAGCCACAGCGGATCGACCTCGCGATCGAGGCTCGGACCGAGCTCGGCGAGCACGAACGGCGGCGCGTGGCCGGACACGAAAAATCCCGAGCCGCGCCGCGCGGCGAGCGTCCCTTCCGCGACGAGGCGATCGTACGCCTCGACCACCGTCGACTTCGATACGCCCACGCCCTCCGCCATCGCGCGCCGCGACGGCACGCGCGCGCCCGGCACCAGCGCGCGGCTCGCGATACGCTCGCGCAACGTGCTCATCACGCGCTCGACCCGGCTGCCCGGCACACGCGTGTCCTTGTCCGTCTCCGTCATCCGTACTGCTCCAGAATAAGTACAGTTCAATCGAATTGTACTGATCCGTAGCTTACTCCGATCGGGCCGACATGGGATGCTGCTGCTTCGATACAGGAGCGTGCGCATGGACAAGACGACGAGCGGCTGGCTGAACGGCCTGCTGGGGGTGGTGATTTTCAGCGGTTCGCTGCCCGCGACCCGCATCGCGGTGCAAGG
>NZ_JAAGNW010000409.1:0-1383 GCF_010645215.1 Burkholderia multivorans
GTGCGGGCGATGCAGGAGGCCGTTGCGCAACGGGTCGCGCTGCCGCCCGGCTATTCGATCGCATGGTCCGGTCAGTTCGAGTATCTGGAGCGCGCGGCGGCGAAGCTGCGCCTGGTGATTCCCGTCACGCTCGTCGTGATCTTCGTGCTGCTGTTCCTCACGTTCGATTCGGCGGCCGACGCGCTGCTGCTGATGTCGACCGTGCCGTTCGCGCTGGTGGGCGGCTTCTGGTTCATCTGGACGCTCGGCCATGCGGTGTCGGTCGCGACCTCGGTCGGTTTCATCGCGCTCGCGGGCGTGGCCGCCGAATTCGGCGTCGTGATGCTGCTGTATCTGAAAGGCGCGCTGAACGACCGGCTCAAGGCGGGCGCGCCGTTCACGGAAGCCGTCCTGATCGAGGCGATCCGCGAAGGCGCCGTGCTGCGCGTACGGCCGAAGGCGATGACGGTCGCCGTCGTGCTGGCCGGCCTCGTGCCGATCATGATCGGGCAGGGTGCGGGGTCCGAGGTGATGCAGCGGATCGCCGCGCCGATGGTGGGCGGGATGCTCACCGCGCCGCTCCTGTCGATGTTCGTCATTCCCGCCGCCTGGTTCCTGTTGCAGCGCCGTCGTGCGCGTGCGCTCGATCGGGCCGGGCGGTCCCATGCAGTTCCTTCCGGCACCCAGGTGCTTTCAACCCAAACTGGAGAAATGCAATGAAGAAGCGCTTAGTCACGATTGCCGCGCTCGTCGCGATGGGCGCGTCCGCCCCCTCGGCGTTCGCGGGCGACGACATGTCCGGCATGAGCATGCCGATGAAGCCGTCCGCCGCAACTGCGCCGACGGCGGCGCTCACCGACGCGGAGGTGAAGCGCGTCGATGCCGCGACGGGCATGATCACGCTCAAGCACGGCGCGTTCGCGAATCTCCGCATGGCGCCGATGACGATGGCCTACAAGGCGAAGGACGCGGCGATGGTTCAGCAGGCGCACGCAGGCGACCGGGTGAAGGTGCGCGTCGAGGATGTCGGCGGCACGCTGACCATCGTCGAGATGGTGAGGAACGGATCCTGACGCGCTGAAGCGAACGACTGAAAAACGCCGGCTCTCAAAGCCCGGCGCCGCGCGGTTCCGGTTTGCGTCCGGAACCGCGCATCCGTTTACGCGCTCAGCGGCTCGAACAAACCGTCACGCACCGGCGAGAAGATCTCCAGGTCGCTCTGATAGCGCGAATGCCCGTCGACCGCAAGCTCCACCAGCGCGCGGCCGAACAGCGGCGCGTACTTGAAGGCGCGTCCCGATTCCATGATGCACATCGACGCGCGGGCGTGATAGCCGTCGCCGTCCGGCGACGTCGGAATCCGCCCGATCACCAGCTTGCCGTCCGGGCTCATCGAATACAGGC
>NZ_JAAGNW010000409.1:1393-2595 GCF_010645215.1 Burkholderia multivorans
GGCCGGGATCGATGAGGCGGCCGAGGTGCGCGGCCAGTTCGCGCATCAGCGTCTCGTTGACGGGCGGCCGTTCGGCGTACGGATCGTCGAACACATCGTAGGTGTAGTCCGCGCTCATCTTCATCATGTTGCGCATCGCGGGCGCGAAGTCGAGCGGGGGGAAGCCGTAGAACGTGCCGTGGTCGCTCGCGTCGACGTTGCCGAACTCGAACCAGATCGGCACCTTGGGATGATTGGCCTTGAGTTCCCAGTACGCGTAGTTCATCTGCCAGATCTTCCAGCGGCGGCTCTGCTTCAGGCCGAGGCCGTGCAGCACCGAATCGGCCCACACGCCCGGGCAGGCGATCAGGTGGTGGCCGTGGATCGCGGTCGGCACACCGTTGCTGGTCGTGTGCAGCGTGTACGCATGGCCGGTGCCGGCGTTGCGGTGGTGCTCGACGTTGACCACCGTATGCTCGTTCAGCACGTGCAGGCGGCCGGTCCGGGTCGCGCCGTGCAGGAACGCCTTGGCCGCCGCCTGGACGTTGATCGCGTCGAGATTGAAGATCGGGAAGCGGCGATGGATCGCCGCCGGCGATTCGAGGTATTCGTACGGCATGCCCATGCTGTCCATGGTCTTGCGCACCTGCCTGACGTTGCCCTCGGTCGTCATCGGCGCGTCGCGGTGGCCGAAGAAGATCAGGTCGTCCATCGCGAGCAGCCGCGTGCCGCTCGCATGCTGGATCTCCATCCACATCCCGAGCGACGCCTCGGCGAGCCGCGTCTCGCATTCGTTGTCCTGCATCAGCCGGAACATGCGTTCGAGGCCCTTCGAGCTGTTGACCTCGTTCCGGACGCCGTACTGATCGACGACCAGCGTGCTGAGCCCCCGGGACGTCGCGTAGTAGGCGCTCGCGAGACCGAGAATGCCGCCGCCTATGATGACGACGTCGTAGTCCGAACCGGATTTGATGGAATGCATGATGCTCTCCTGAGAAATGGAATGAGGGTGTGTCGGGGTGTGCGGCTGTAGTTGGTTGAGTCGGTGCGTCGCGTGCGTTCGCGTCAGGCGTGCGCCGACGCCGGCGGTGCATCCAGGCCTCCCCTTGATTTCGCTGCTTTTTACCGGGGTAGCCTGACCTAGGTGCGATAAGGGTTTCCGGTCAGCCCCTCAAATAATATCCAGTAAAATCAAACGTTTTCTGTCTGGTGTTTTTCATGTT
>NZ_JAAGNW010000041.1:0-6237 GCF_010645215.1 Burkholderia multivorans
CCATCTGCAGCAGCCCCGGCGCGGCCGCCGACACGAACGGCGCGTGGGCGGCCGCCGCGATCTTCGACATCTCGGTCAGGATCGACACGTCCTGCATGCTGTGGTCGAACTGGTAATCGCCGATCAGACAGCCGAACGGCTCGCCGCCGAACTGCCCGTATTCCTGCTCGTAGATCATCTTGAAGATCGGGCTTTGATCCCACACCACGCCCTTGAAGCGGCGCAGCGTCTTGCCGAGGTCGGACTTCGAGATGTTCAGGTAGCGGATCTTGAGGTTCTCGCTGGTGTCGGTGTTCGATACCAGGTAGTGCAGGCCGCGCCAGGCGCCTTCGAGCGCCTGGAAGCGCTTGTTGTGCAACACCTCCGTCAACTGGTTGGAGATCTTGCTGTCGAGTTCCGCGACCAGTTGCTCGATCGTCTGCGCGACATCCTCCCGGACCACGACCCGGTTGCGGCGCGCATACGTCAGCAGCGTTTCGACGGCGCCCTGCACCGCTTCGGCGGCCTCGTTGGTCCTCGGCCGGAACGAGCGGCGCAGGATGTCCTTCAGGTCGTCGTCGACGCGCTCCTCGACGACGACGCGCTCGGCGGATGGTTCAAGCTGGCTGAGCGTGCTCATTGCACCTCCTGATTCGATTCCGGATCGCCGGACGGCCCGGCGGGGGATGCCGGTTCGGCAGCGACGGCCTCGTCGTCCGACCACTGCGGATTCTTGAGCAGCTCGTGGATCAGATCCTCGGCCGCGGCCTTGCCGTCCATATAGGTCAGCAATTCCTTCAGGCGATTGCGCGCTTCCAGCAGCGTCGACAGCTCCGGAATGCGCCGCACCACGTCGGCCGGCTCGAACGAATCCCTCGACGTGAAGGTCAGGTCGATCGGAATCAGCGTGCCGTCGTTCGTCAGGACGTTCTTCACGTGATAGCTCAGCGACGGCGCGATCTTCGCCATGCGCTCGTCGAAGTTTTCGACGTCGATTTCCGAGAACCGCCGATCCTCGACCGGACCGAGCGGCTCGACGTTGTCGCCCGACAGGTCCGCCATCACCCCTGCCACGAAAGGCAGCTCGACTTTCTTCTGCGACCCGTAGATCTCGACGTCGTACTCGATCTGCACCCGCGGGGCGCGGCTCTCCCCGATGAATTTCTGACCATCCTTGTTACGCACCATCCCGTTCGCCCTCCTAAATGATTGAATTCAATTACTTGACCCCTGCCGGGTTTCCGAGCTGGGCTGCCAGTGCGGCGCCTTCCGAATACAGCTCCGCCATGATTTCCTCGAAACCCGCGCCCAACATCCGCCTGACCCGCATCAGGAAAATCGGCGCAGGGTGGCCCGGCTCGTGCACCCGGAAGTATTCGACGATGCGATCGAGTGCGACTTCCACTTCCTTTCGCGTCGTCAGACTGGAAGGGTTCTCGTGCAAGCCGCCGTGACGGACCGGTTCGACGGTTGGAATCGATGACTCGTCACGCGCGTCGACCGACCCATTCGTGTTTATGCGCGACAAAGCCTGGCTCAGCAGCGTCAACACGTCCGTGATGTCGAACCGCTGTTCTGCGACCTTCACCGATTCACTTATTTTTAAAAAGGAATCCTGAATTTTATGAAGAAAATTCGACGCCGCTGTTTTCTGGGCAGGATCCTTGAGGATTACGCCAGCCTCTCCGTTCGCGAGCGAATTCAAAGACACGTCCGTCTCGCCGAGACTCGCGCAACCAAACTGATGCAGAAACTGGGGGCCCGAAATCCAGCCCAGGTGCAGCGCATGAATGTCTTCCGGCACCTCGCCGGGCAACGCGCGCGGATGGATCGCCTCGACCGGCAGGCTCATGATGCCGGCCAACACTCCGACGCTTTCGGCCAGCCCGGCAATTCCTCGTCTCGCCATGCACGCGCGGATATACCAGATCGCCACGCGGATGTCCTGCGCCCGCGCCAGCAGCACCAGGCAGGCTTTTTCGATCGACGTCCACTGAAACGCACTCTCTCCCTTTCGCTGCGGCGCGGTTCCAATCGCGTCATACTCGCAAATCGCGGCATCGATCCGCATGAAGTCCTCGTCGAAGTCCAATTCGTCAGACGCGCCCGGTGATTGCACTGATATATTCTCGCCCATCACATTCCTCGACATGCCCGAGCCATGCAACGGGATGTCTAAAAATCAAAGCCGGAAATCGCTGCTGTCGCACCGCAATCGCTGTGGCGACGGCGACTGCTCACCCTGCGACCGGGGATTCCTGGTGTTTACAAAGACTGACCTGATTTCCGGAAGCCATGCATCTTTCTGGAAAATGACGTGCATTTCTTCATCACGCCCGCATCGGAAACATCTTCAAATCCGGCCGCCCATCTCCCAATACAAGACGAGCATCGCCAAACAAAATTTGATGAATGACGAGGGTTCGCCTATATTCAAATCGTTAAATTCGAATGGCCTGCCCGCAATAGACAGCCTGGCGCAATGATGCAATACGCGTCGCCGCGCAGACAGAATATGATCCAGGAAATGAAAACGCACGCCCGCTTGGATAAAAGCAGTGCCAAGCTCGCGCATTGATCTATGTGCGAACACGCCCGCGGCGCAACCATTTATGCAATTTACGTCATTCGAGTGACGTCAACACACACCACCCCGATCAGAACGGATGTGAAATTTATTTTTTCGTTTCATCAAATTTTCATACTCATCACAAGCAAACCACAGCACATACGCTTCGTTTACGGACAAGCATGCTCTCAAAAGCCACGCCCTCTAGACAAATCCCTCTAGAACACCACAAATATAAGCGCTCCTCCCCCGCCATGGCAAGCTAAATTAATTCGCCGAGAATTTCACATTTCTTCAGAAATTGGCTCTTAAATTTGATCGCCACTGCTCATACAATCGGTAAAAACACACATGGAACCGGTCCCACATAGAACAATATACCGAAATGATTACCTTGCATTACAAACGAACGTCCGATTATATTTCAGAGCGAACATTTTTTACTCAATAAACAACCCGGATTGAACAATGCTGACGGAATAGGAAAAATATTCATTCGGCGTTTGCCTCAAGCAAGAATTACTTCCCGCCATGCCGCCCTCCGTCGAATGCCCTGGATTACCCAACGCGCACGGTATCGTCGATTTTATGCATGCGCTTTCAGATGCACTCTTTCTTCAGATCATTAAAGCAGGAATACGCGAGTACGGTTCCCCGACGATATAGCGCTTCGGGCAGCGGTAAATGCCGCCTTTCCCTGGTTCGTTGTTCGCCGTCGTGATGAAGCGACCCGGCACCATCGCATGTACCGACGCCGCGACGCACGCCGAGCGTCTCGCGAAAACCGCGCCAAGGCTGCACGCGTGGATGCCGATCGAGCAGGCGGCTGTGGAATCGGCTGTCCGACCTCGCGCCCGATCCGAATCGACACGTGCCACTTGGCAACCGACCATAGCGCTTCGTATGGCATCCGGCACGTCGCGAGGCAAGCCGAGCTTCGGCAGGAAGAAGCGGCTGTTCGCCGGTCGGCATCGATTCGAACGCGAACCAACGCACAGTTGATCGACCGGCGCGAACCAAGATATCGGTCACGGTCGCCATTGTGGCTTCCCGATGCATGTGCTCTTCATGACGAAATACCGGCCCGGCATATTCACCAGAGCGATACTGAACGACACGCGCAACGTGTTTGCCAGTATGTGCCGCCACGTCGAAGTCGAATGGGTGGAACGCGACTGCAGGAGCAACTCCCTGCGCCTACCGGCGAACCATCCGCTCGAAGGCTCGGTGTCATCGCTGGTCGCGGGTCCCGAAGCATGCATCCAGTCGCGCGATCCGTGCAGAAGCCTTACCTCGGCGCGCGCGAGAAGTTGTGGGGCGCGGCACACTTTGCTCAGCGAACTCCGCACGGCACCAGCGGCGCCCACGCTATCTTTCCCCGCCCTGAAGCGCTATGTTTGACGCACCTTCCGATCAACCGCTGCATGTTCTTCTCAACACCATACGGAGACACAGATGGCGACATGGCGTTTCAGATTGGCGTGTGCAGTCCTTTCCGCGGCGACGGCCGTTCTGGCAGGTGGCCTCGCTCGACCCGCGCAGGCCGTCGAAGCCTTCGGCTCACCGGGTGCGACGCCCGTGCGAGGTCCGTCGGTCAAGTCGTTTCTCGGCACCGCCGTCAATGGCAAGTCGCGCGTGTACTTCACCGGTTACCGAGGCATCCTGTCCGAGGTTTACTACCCGGTTCTCGATACCCCCGAATCCGTCGACTTGCAGTTTCTGGTCGGCGATACGGGCAAGACCTTCGTCGACGAGGAAAAGCTGCAGGCCTATTCGGCACAGCAGACCGACGCGCGAACCATGAGTTGGCAAGTGACGGTCCGCAACAGCGCGCATCACTGGGAGATTCGCAAGCTCATCTTCGCGGACCCGACCTACAACGCCATCGTTCAGCGCGTCACCTTCACGGCACTCGACGGCCGCACGGTCGGCGATTTCAATCTCTATCTGCTGTCGAAGCCCTATCTCGACAATGCCGGCAGCGGCAACACCGCGCAAACGGTTTCATATCGCGCCGGCGCGGCGCTGGTGGCAAGCCGCAACAGCCGCTATTCCGCCCTCGTGGCAAGCGCGCCGTGGAAGGTGCTCAACGGCGTGCGCATGGCATCGAACGGCTTCGTCGGGCAAAGCGACGGCTGGACCGATCTGCTCGGCGGCCGCGCCGACAAGACCATGGACTGGACCTTCTCGTCCGCCACCAACGGCAACGTGGCGCAGATGGGCTGGGTCGACACCGGCGACCCAAGCGCGACCCGTGTGTCGTTCGACGTGGTGCTCGGCTTTGGCGGCACGCAGGACCAGGCGCTCGGCGACGCGAGTACCGTCCTCGGCAGCGATCTCGCGAACGCGCAGCGGCAATACGATGCGGCGTGGCATCAGTACGCGGCTGGCTTGTCGACGCAGAACGATACGGCCGATGCCGCCTACTATCTCGCAGCCATGACGCTCAAGACGATGCAGGACAAGAGCAACGGCGCGATGATCGCCGGCATCGGCACACCATGGGGCGAAACGCAGGGTGACGCCAACGCAGGCGGCTATCACCTGGTCTGGGCGCGCGACCTCTTCAAGTTTGCCAACGCGCTGACGACGGCGGGCGATACGTCGACCGCCTCCAGCGTCGTCAACTACCTGTTCGATACGCTGCAACAGACGTCCAACTGCGGCATCGCCGAATACAACGCGTCGGGCTGCCCGCAGGGTTACAGTCGCGTGGGGCGCTTTCCGCAGAATGCATGGGTGAGCGGCTGGCCATACTGGCAAGGCACCCAAATGGACGAGCAGGCCATGCCGATCATCCTGGCGTGGCGTCTCGGCCCGGGGGTATCCAACCCGCTTTGGCCCAAGATCAAGCTCACCGCCGACTACATCGTCGGCACGGGCCCCTGGACATACCAGGAACGCTGGGAGGAAAACGCCGGCTATTCACCGTCCACGATCGCCGCCGAAATTGCCGGCCTCGTCACGGCGGCCGACATCGCGGTTCGCAACAACGACACGGCAAGCGCCGCGCGCTACCTGTCGGCGGCCGACTACTGGCAGGAAAACGTCGCGGCATGGACTTACACCACCACCGGATCGTTCGGCAGCGGCCATTACTACCCCCGCATCAACCCGGCAAACCGTTCCGGAACCGGCACCGATCGCGCGAGCTTCGCTCCGACGGCCGGCCCCGACGCCGCGCAAATCCTCGCGATCAGGAACGGCGGCGGAAACCACGATGCGCGGCGCGTGGTCGACGGCGGCTTCTTCGAGCTGGTCCGCATGGGCGTAAAACGCGCGACCGATCCCACGATCCTCAATACGATCGCCGTATACGACAGCGTACTGGGCCAGTCGCTGAGCGTGCCGAACGCACCGACGCCGAGCCCGAACGCGTGGTTCCGCTACAACTTCGACGGATATGGCGAACATAACGACGGCAGCGATTTCGACGGAACCGGCGTCGGCCGATTGTGGCCGATCTTCACCGCCGAGCGCGGCATGTACGAGATCGCTCGTCAGGGCCGCGGCGATGCTGGCCGCAGCTATTTGTCCACGCTCAGACAATGGACGACGCCCGAGGGGTTCCTGCCCGAGCAAATATGGCCGAATTCGACCACGCTGCCGGACAACTGGGTGGTCGCGACGCCCGCCAACGAGACGCCTGGCCGGCCGACCAGGTCGATGGCGCCGTTGAACTGGGCGAT